>NZ_LWCT01000023.1:0-25747 GCF_001650455.1 Plantibacter sp. H53 | reverse complement strand
GCTCAGGGTCCGGGTGGGGCTCAGGGTCCGGGTTGGGGCTCTGGGACCTGACGATCGGTCAGGGGGCGGAGGGTCGGACTCGGCGCTCGTAGGCGGCGTCGGCCGCGAGCACCGCACGCACTCGGGCCAGGTCGAACTTCGGCTTGCGATCGAAGTCGTAGATGCCGTTCTGCTCCTGGAACGTGTCGGTGAGCTGCGTGTAGCAGTAGCCGAACATGTTCTCGTCGTCGGTCAGTACCCGGACGAGCCCCGCGAAACGCTCGTGGAACTCCTCGACCGACGCCACCCGCGCACCATAGCCCCAGGAGTCACCACCGGTGTCCGCCGCCGCGAGCTCCGCGTTCCACCAGATGCCGCCGAACTCCGACACGAAGAACGGCTGACCCTCGTACGGCAAGGAGATGGTGCGTCCGTCCTCGAGGTTCGTGAACGGCTCACCGTCCGCGATCCCACCCTGCTCGACGGCGAACGCCGCCGGGTCCTGCTCGTAGGAGTGTGCATCCCACACGTCGGTCTCCCGCACCCGGTGCGCGTAGCCCGAGGCGTCGATCACCGGCCGACTCGGGTCGATCAGCTTCGTCGCGAGGAACATGCCACGCGTGACGTCGTCGAGGACGGTCACGCGGTCGTGCAGCGTCTGGTGCGTCTCGTTCAACGGGCACCAGCCGATGATCGACGGATGGTTGACGTCGCGCTCCAACGCCTCGACCCATTGCGTGATGAACGACGCCGTCGGGCCCTGGTTGTGACCGACCGTGCCCGCACCGGACACGCCCCAATCGCCGAACTCGCCCCACACCAGATAGCCGAGGCGGTCCGCGTGATAGAGGTACCGCTCCTCGAACACCTTCTGGTGGAGCCGCGCACCGTTGAACCCGGCGTCCATCCCGAGCGTGATGTCGGCCACGAGCGCGTCGTCGTCCGGCGCGGTCATGAGCGAGGACGGCCAGTACCCCTGGTCGAGCACGAGCCGCTGGAAGACGTGCTCGCCGTTGATCAGCACCGCGGTGCCGTCGATCGCGACACTGCGCAGCCCCGCGTAGCTCGAGACGCGGTCGGTGACGTCGCCGGCACCATCGCGGATCTCGATGTCGATGGTATAGAGGAACGGGTCGGCGGGACTCCAGAGCCGCTGCTGGTCCGCCGGGACCTCGAGCCGCACCGACGGCGACATCGTCGACCCGAGCTGCGCGGTCTCGCTCGCGACGACGACACCGTCCGCGGACAGGGTCACCGTCGCGGTCGAGCCGGCGGCGTTCCGACTCGGGACGAGCGTGCAGTCGAACCGCCCGGCGTCCGCATCGGGGACCACGGTGAACCGACGCAGGTGCAGCTCGTCGACGGCCTCCACCCAGACCGTCTGCCAGATCCCGGTCGTGCGGGTGTAGTAGCAGTCGGTGTTGCCGTACCAGGTCGCCTGCTTCCCACCGGCCTTCGGCTCGTGACGGGTGTCGCGGGCGCGCACCACGATCTCGAGTTCCTGCCCCGGCTCGACCGCACCGAGCGGCACCCGGATCGGCGTGAAGCCACCCCGATGCCGCATGGCCTCGACCCCGTCCACCCACACGGTCGTGTCGTGGTCGACGGCACCGAAGTGCAGCACACCCTGCTTCCCCCGCCACGTCGCCGGCACCGTGAACCGCGTGCGGTACCAGACGGCCTCCATGAAGTCCGTGTGCTCGACGCCCGATGCGGCCGACTCCGGCGCGAACGGGACGAGGATGCGGTCGGTCAGTTCGCGGCCGAGGAGCCCGCGCTCGATCCCGCTGTCGCCGGCGTCGATCTCGAACTCCCACAGGCCGTTGAGATTGACCCAGCCGTCACGGACGAGCTGCGGCCGGGGGTACTCCGGGCGCGGCTGCGGCGCGGTGTCGGCGCGGCCGGTCGGCAGCGGGGCGGGGAAGCGGAGAGGGTG
This sequence comes from Plantibacter sp. H53, assembly GCF_001650455.1. NCBI lineage: Bacteria > Bacillati > Actinomycetota > Actinomycetes > Micrococcales > Microbacteriaceae > Plantibacter > Plantibacter sp. H53. The sequence continues at coordinate 23,832 of NZ_LWCT01000023.1, read as the reverse complement.
CGTCATGGATGTCGTTCCGATGCGTGGTGGTGGGTGAATGTGTCGTCGGCCCTTCGACAAGCTCAGGGACCGGGGATGTTGCTCAGGGACCGAACGGGCTGAGCCTGTCGAAGGGCGGGGAGTCGCTACCGGGCGTCGTCGACGGCCTTCGTCAGCTCGGCGACGAACGCTTCAGCGGCCTCCTTGGGGGTGGTCTTGCCGAACTGGACGTCCTGGTTGTAGCGGCCGAGGATCTTCTCGCTGTCGCCACCGCCGACGGGGGTGATCGCCGGCGGGGTGCCGGACTCCTCGCGCGCGGCGTCGACGACGCCCGCCACGATCCGGTCCGTCGGAGTCAGGTCGGGCTCGATGGCCTTCTGGAAGTCCGGGTTCGCGGGCATGCCGCGTTCGGTGCTGAAGAGCTTCGCGACCTCGGTGTCGGTCGTGAGGAAGTCCACCAGCAGTGCCGCCTCGGCGGGGTGCTCGGACTTCGACGAGACCGACCAGTACATCGACGGCTTGAGGTACTGGTATCCCTCGGAGGCGTCCTTCGCCGCGGGGAAAGGGAGCATGTCGAGCTGGTGGTCGGGGGCGGCGGCCTGGAACGCGGTGAGCACCGACGACGGCTGGAAGGTCATCGCGACCTTGCCCGTGCTCATGTCCATGAGGTCGATCGCCACACCGTTGCCCTCGGCCAGCTGCGAGGCGCTCGGGGCCGCGCCGCTCTCGATCTGGTCGAGCGCGTACTGCCAGTAGCTCTCCACGACCTCGGGCTTCAGGATGACCTTGCCGTCTTTGTCGTAGATGTCGTTGCCGTGCTGACGCGCCCAGAGCGTGAGGGTCGGCATGTCGCCGCCGAACGGGGACATGCCGTGGACGGCGCCGCCCGAGGCCTCGGTCACCTGCAGGGCGACCTCGTTGAGCTCGTCCCACGTCCAGGTCGTCGCGTCGGGCAGCTGGATCCCGTACTGCTCGAAGATGGACCGGTTGACCATGAGGCCGACGGTGCCGACACCGATCGGCACGCCGTACAGCTCGTCCTTCACCTTGCCCTGGTCGAGCACCTCGGCGCTGAGGTCGGAGGTGTCGAGGAACTCGTCGAGTTCGCCGAGGTCTGCAAGGGCCCCGCGCTGCGCGTACGAGGCGAGGTAGAGCTGGTCGAACTGCATGACATCGGGGGCGTCTCCGCCGGCGACCGTGGTGGCGAGCTTGTCCCAGTAGCCGCCCCACTCGGTGGACTGGCCCTTCACGGTGATGTTGGGGTACTTCTTCTCGAAGAGGTCGATTGCCGCGCGGGTTCGCTCGTCGCGGGCCGTGGCACCCCACCAGTTGAAGGTGATGGTGACGTCCTCGTCGCTGAGTGCGGCGTCTCCGTTCCCGCCGCCGACGGCGCAGCCGCTGAGGGCTAGGGCCGAGATGGCGGTGGCGGCTGCGAAGCCGAGGAGACGGGACCGGGATCGTGGTTGGCGTTGCATGATGCTCCTTTGCATGGGGTGGATGGGGTGGCCCTTCGACAGGCTCGGGGACCGGGTTGTGGACTCGGGGACCGGGGCTACTTGCCTCCGGTGGTCGCGATGCCCCGCAGGAGGAACCGCTGACCGAACAGGAAGGCGAGGAACACCGGCAGCAGGGTGACGACGCTCATGGCGAAGAGGGCGCCGTAGTCCGATTGCGACTGCGTGTCGACGAACGAGCGGAGGGCGACCGATGACGTGTACTTGTCGGGGTCGGTCACGAAGATCAGCTGGCCGAAGAAGTCGTTCCACGTCCAGATGAAGGTGAAGATCGCCGTCGTCGCGAGTGCCGGGGTCATGAGCGGCAACATGATCTGCACGAAGATCCGCAGGTGCCCCGCTCCGTCGATGCGTGCCGCCTCGTCGAGCTCGCGGGGGATGCCGCGGATGAACTGCACCATGAGGAAGATGAAGAACGCGTCCGTCGCGAGGAACTTCGGCACGATGAGCGGCAGGTAGGTGTTGATCCAGTCGAGCTGGGCGAAGATGACGTACTGCGGGATGATCAGCACGTGGATCGGCAGCATCATGGTGAGCAGCATCGCCGCGAAGGCGAAGCGCTTGAACCGGAACCGCAGCCGGGCGAAGCCGTACGCGGCGAGCGAGCAGGTGAGCAGGTTGCCGATGATCGACCCGACGACCACGATCGCCGAGTTCGCCAGGTAGCTCCCGAACGGCTGCGCGAGCGCGTTCCAGCCGTTCGTGTAGTTCGACGCTTCGAAGGTGTCGAGCACGAGACCCGGGTTGTCGAAGATGTACCCGTTCGGGCGGAGGGAGGACGCCACCATCCACAGCACGGGGTAGAGCATCAGCAGCCCGAGCAGGATCAGCAGTGCGTGCTTGCCGATGCTCGAGATCCGCTGTCGGCGCAGGAGCTTTGCGCGCTGAGCGTCGCCCCGCTCGCGACGGGCGGCCGCATCGGGTGAGAGGCCGTCCTCGGAGGAGGGGCGGGTCTTGAGGTCAGTCATCGTAGAACACCCAATACTTCGAGGCCCAGAAGTTGATGGCCGTGGCGGCGGCGATGATGATGAGCAGGAGCCACGCGATCGCCGACGCGTACCCCATCTGGAAGCTGCCGAAGCCCTTCTGGTACAGGTAGAGCGTGATGAACAGCGTCGAGTCGGACGGCCCGCCCGATCCGTTCGACACCACGTAGGCCTGCGTGAACGACTGGAACGCGCCGATGATCCCGAGCACGAGGTTGAAGAAGATGATCGGGCTGAGCAGTGGCAGGGTGATCGACCGGAACTGGGTCCACCGGCCGGCACCGTCCGTCGAAGCCGCCTCGTAGTACTGTCGCGGGATCTGCCGGAGGCCGGCGAGGAAGATCACCATCGGGGCGCCGAACGTCCACACGTGCAGGATGATCAGCGTCGACAGTGCGGTGTCGGGTTCGGAGATCCACCCGGGGCCCTGGATGCCGAAGACGGCGAGCAGCGCGTTGACGAGGCCGCTCGAGCCGAAGACGAGCCGCCAGAGGACCGCGATCGCGACGCTGCCGCCGAGGAGTGACGGCAGGTACAGCACCGACCGGTAGAACGAGAGCCCGCGCATGCCGCGATCCAGGAGGACCGCGATCGCCAGGGCGACGATGAGCTGCAACGGCACCGAGACCACGACGTAGGTGATGGTCACCCCGAGGGACTGGTGCAGGCGGGGGTCTTCGACCATCCGCTGCGCGTTCTCCAGCCCGGTGAAGTTCGGGTTCTGGAGGAGGTTGTAGTCGGTGAACGACAGGTAGAGCGAGACGAGGACCGGCCCGAGCGTGATGACGAGGAAACCGATGATCCACGGCCCGAGGAAGAGGAGCGCCGCACGGTTGTCCCGGAACTCCGAGGCGTCGCGGTGCTTGATCGCCCCCTTCGGCGTCCGCAGCGCGCGAAGCTCGTTGAGCGCGCTCATGTGGCGGCTCGGGTGGTGGGTGGTGGGCTCTCGAACATGCTGCGCATCTCCTTCGACTCGCTGCGACCGTGCTGACAGGGAGACACGCTAATGGCTTGTGCTACGTAGCACAAGACGCAATTGGAAAACGCTTGCCGCGACGATCCGGACGTCGCGAAGTCGCTACGCTTGCGTCAGGACGGACGCGCGGTGGAGCGTGCGCGACCGACGGGGAGGCACGGATGGCAGTGACCGCACGGGATGTCGCGCAGGCGGCAGGTGTCTCCCAGCGGACGGTTTCGGACGTCGTGAACCTGCCGGGGCGGGTCGGCGCCGAGACCCGCAAGCGCGTGCAGGCGGTCATCGACGAGCTCGGCTATCGGCCCAATCCGCACGCGAGGGGGCTCCGCAATAACCGCAGTGGACTCATCGCGCTCGTCGTCCCCGAGCTCGACGTGCCGTACTTCTCCGACCTCGCTCGCTGCCTCATCCCCGAACTCACGAAACGCTCGCTCACCCTCGTCGTCGATCAGACGAACGGCGACCCGGAGCGGGAGCGCGCGGTGCTGACCGGAGGAGCGGTGTCCTCGACCTTCGACGGCGTACTGCTCAACGCCCTCAACCTCACAGCCGCCGACGTCGAAGCCGCCGCCGCGACCCAGCCCATCGTCCTGCTTGGTGAGCGGGACTACGGCTCGAGTGCGGACCACGTCGCCATCGACGGTACCGAGGCTGCCTACCTGGCGACCCGACACCTGATCGAACGTGGATGCACCCGCATCGGCGCCATCGGTCGGCAGGCCCATTCCACGGGCACCGCGAAACAGCGCGTGGACGGGTTCACGAGAGCGATGCGGGAGGCCGGACTCGACCCGAACCGGTATATGGCCGAAGGGGAATACGATCGCGCGAGCGGAGCGGCGGTCATGGGCCGCATGCTCGACGCCGGCGATCCGCCCGACGGCGTGTTCTGTTTCAACGACCTCATGGCGCTGGGCGCGATGCGTGCGGCGTGGGATCGCGGCGTCGACATCCCGCGCGACCTGGCCGTGGTCGGCTTCGACGACATCGAGGACGGTCGCTACGCGATGCGTTCGCTGACGTCGGTGGCCCCAGACAAGGAGGCCATCGCCCGCGAGGCCGTCGCCATGCTGGTCCAACGCGTGGCTGGGCACGTCGGGCCGGGGCGCCGGGTGCGCGCCGGGTTCGAACTGATCGTCAGAGAATCCTCGGCCGGGTGACCCCTCGGGCCGACCCGCCGGTCAATCAAGCGACGACACTGCACGTCGCCGCCCCGAGCACGATGGCTGATCCCTGCGCCACCTTCCGCGTCGACTTCCACTCGCTGCCGAACCGGGCCGAGAGCCCGAAATACTTTGCCCCGGTCAGAACGCCGCCAAGGAGGTCAAGGGATATCGTGGCGTCCAGATGGTTCGCCGTGGCGGAGGGGGTGATGGTGGGAGCCAGCACTGTCACCGTCCCGAACCCGGCCGTCGTCGAGTACTCGAACAGCGTGTCCGTCGACCCAGCCGGCATCCGGTAAGTAATCGTGTAAGAGGCTGCGATCCCGAGCAGTCCTGGGTTGAATGTGCACGCCGTCATGGTCACCGGCGCGATCGTGGCTGCCGTGAAGCTGCCCGAGCCGAGCTCCGCGTCGGCCCAGGCGGCCTCGGTTTGCGGGGGAGCTGGCTGAGAGGCGAACACGACAGCGGTGAGGACGATGACCAGCACCGCTTGGAGTCTGCGTCGGCCTGCGCTCATCGCAGTCCCCTCGCCGAACGCGAATGCTGTCGCAGCGCGCCGAACCACGCGCCGATGAGACCGATCAGGATCGTTCCCGCAGCCGCCCAGACCGCGAACTCGATGCTCGCGCCGGTGCGGGGGAGCGTGGCGATCGGGCCGGGCGAGACCGAGAGGTCGTCACCGACGCCCTCGGCCGTGACCGTGAGGGCGACCGAGGCGTTCGCCACCGCTGCGCCGGACGGCATCCGGACGTCGAACTTCAGCCACCACGCCTCGGTGCTCCTCATCGAGAGGACCGCGCGCTCGACACCGTCGACGGGCACTGCCATCTCGTCGAACAGGTGGGTGACGGTGCCGACGCAGCCGGCTGCGGTCCAGCGGACGGAACAGGCGTCGACCGCCATGACGAGTCCGAGCTCTGTCGAGCCCGAGCCGACCATGGTCACGTCGATGGAGCCCGGTGTCGCCTCCGGCTTGGTCGTGATGCCCACCTCCCAGGGCGTCGACCGACCCGGGGTGAGGGACTGCATGGCCGACGGGTCGCCGATCGATGTGAGTACGACCGCCTCGCCGGCGATGACGTCCACCGTCGGCTCGGCGTGCGCGGGAGCGGCGCCGCCGATCGCGAGGCCGGCTCCGAGGAGCAGGGCTATCGGTGAGCAGCGGAGCGCGGCGTGGCGAGCCGGTCGTGGTCCGGCTCCGTCGGCGCCGGTACCGGCAGCGGCCGAGCGGCGCCGCGGAGCAGGACGACCGCCGCCACCCGCTCCTCCGTCACCACCCGGCGGGCGCTTGCGATCCGAGCGCGGCCAGAACGCCCACATGACGAGCGCCGAACAGCTGAGCGTCAGTCCGCCGAGGACCCACGGGTTGGACAACCACACGACGAGGTACGCGAGCCCGGGCACCGAGGCGAGCACGAGGCGGACCGTCGAGACCGTGTACGGCTCGGGGTCCTCCGACCGGTTCGCATCGCCCTGCATGGTGATCGTGCGTTGTGGTCCGGCGGTGTCGACGCCGCCGCTCACCGAGGTGACGCGGTGGGTGACGGGCAGCTGGCCGGCACGGTCGACGGTCACGACGTCGCCCACCGCGATGTCGGATGCCGGGATCTCGCGGACGAGCGCGAGTGAGCCGGTGGGGATCGTCGGGCTCATGGAACCGGTCTTGAACATGATGAGGGTGATGTTGAAGCAGGTCGCGAGGATGACGAGCACGATGCAGACCACCCCGCCGACGGCGGCGAGGTTGAGCAGGGTGTCTCCGACGATCGACGCCACCGAGCGGCGGGGCTGCTGCCGCTCAGTGGCGTCGATCGCTTCCGTGGAGGGTCGGGTCACGGTGCTCCGATCAGGAACTGGAGGTGCTGGTGAACTGCCACGTCGCCGACGCCGTTCCACCCTGGAAGCTGGAGGCCGTACCCGCCTTCACCCGCACGTCGAAGCAGAAGCGCACCGTCGAACCGCCGGCCGCCGTGAGTGCACCGGTCGCCGTCGGTGGAGCCGTGCCCGTCGACAGCGAGGCGGTGTAGGCGGGGACTGTAGGTGAGGTGAACGCGGCGGCGTTGCAGGCCGTGCCCGCCGCCGTCGTGACGACGCGGTACTCGAGCTGTGGCAGGAGGGTGCCCGTCGCCGCCGAGACCGCGGACAGCGCCGCCGTCCCACCGATGTTCGTCGCGGCGGTCGTGCGGATGTCGATGAAGGCGAACTGCGACAACCCCGGCGACATGGCGGTCGCGTTGAAGACCAGCGTGGCGGGGTTCGCCGCCTCGTGAGCCGCCCAGGTCGACGATGAGGTCTGCGACTCCACGGCGAAGGTGCTGGCCGCGAAGGTCGCCGTTCCGAACTCGTCGTCGCTCCACGCGGCGAGGGTGAGCGAGGTCCCGACGCCCAGCACGAGCGCTGCTGCGAGGGCCGCTCTGGCCTTCGTATACCGTGCCGTGCTCCGTCGTCGATCGGTGCGGTGGTGTCTCCCCATCGCCGGAGTGTGTCGTCCCATGATCGCCGTCTCGCCGCGGGTTACGGCAGCGGAGTGGTGGACTCGGCTGCGAACTCCCAGAGCACGGTGCCGCTCGGCGACGACTGCGGCAGCGTCGCGGACGGTGTGACCTCGAAGCAGAGGAACACCGGGGTCGTGACCGCACCCAGTGTGAAGATGTCCGCGGCTGTGCTCGACGTGGTCGCGGCGTCCGTCACGAGCGGGTCACCGGCGGCAAAGCTCGTGGCGTCGCAGCCGAACGTGGTGGTCTCCACGACGGAGTAGCTGAGCGAGGAGGCGATGGCGGCTCCGCTCGAGGCCGTGATGTCCACCGTGCCGGCGTACGTCGACGCGGCGGTCAGCTGGACGGCGAACCCGGCGTAGACGGGCTCTTCGGGTGCCAGGTTGTCGGCTTCCACCGCGAAGGTGAGCGGGGCGGCCGCCGCCTCGGTCGGGTGTTCGGTGAAGGCGGTGCCGTCCGTGCTGCCCTCAATGCCGAACCCACCACCGGCGAAGATCCCGGTCGCGAACTCGGAATCGTTCCAGGCCGCGAGCGTGATCGCCGCACCGACGCCGAGCACCAGCCCGCCGGCCAGGATCGCCTTCGCCCGCTTGCTGCGCAGGCCGCGCACGGGTGCGTCGGTGCCGGTGGCCACTGGGGCCTCGGTGCTGGTGTCGATGGTCATGGAAGCCCCCTGAAGTCCGTCGGTGACGGCTGACGTCACCACAGGTGTCGGGCGTGCGGAGACGGTCTCCGCGCGTCTCGCGACACTCTCAGGACGATAGGCAGCCAGGTGTCTGTTGTAACCAGTAGTGGGGTACTGGGATCGCCGGACGCTACCGAGAAAACTGCTGAACCGCGCTGCGTCGCCCGCTCAGGGGGTCAGGCCTGACGCTGCGAGGACTGCGCGACCAGGCGGCCGAGGTCGCGCCGTCTCCCCGCGCCCAGCTTCGTCCGTGCTTGGAGCACGTGCGACTCGACGGTGCGGACGCTGAGGAAGAGCCGCGTCGCGATCTCCTGATTGCTCAGTCCTTGCGCGATGAGCAGGGCGACCTCCAGCTCCCGCCGGGTGAGCGCGCTCAGGTCGGCTGCGGCGGCCTCCTGGCCGGTGTCCGTCTGTCCGCGGGAGAGGTAGGCCAGGGGTGCGTGCGTCGAGTGCGGCTCGACCGGGACGGTGCGCTCGACCGGCGCGGTCTCCTCGGTCGTCTCCGGCCGGTAGGTGGCGAACACGGGCGACGGAGACACGACCGAGGTCCATCGGGCCTCCGGATCCGCAGCGGCGCCTGGCGTGGGACCCACGAGTTCGGCGGCCCGCTCCGCGCAACGGCGGGCGTGCTGCAGTCGCCCCTGGGCCTCGTGGAGTCGTTCTGCGAGCAGATGAGCCCCGATCGCCCGATGCCGCGCTCCGACCTCCTCGAGCGAACAGGCGGCCTCCTCGGCGCGGCTCGCGTCGCCGGCGGCGCCAGCCTCGAGGAGCAGCATGAGCGACGCCTGCAGGGGCGTGAGCTCCTGCGATCGGGCGTCCACGACCCAGGACAGGGTCTCGGACAGCTCGGCGCCGGCCGCGGCGGCCAGGCTCGCGGAGTAGATCCGCTGGGTCAGCGGCTTCCGGATGTCCTGCGCGAGCCGGCGCAGGTGATCCCGTGCCTCCAGGACGCGACCGCCTGCCATCAGCAGACCGAAGTCGGCGATGTCCGCCAGGTAGGAGAGGACCGTGGAGGCGGCGATGAGGCGTTCGTCCTCGGCAGCTCGCCGTTCCGTCGCCTCCTCGAGCTCGCCGGTCTGAGCGAGAGCACCGACGAGGAGGAGCGCGGTCTGCGTGTGCACCTCGGGCGGAACGGTCGAGTCGAGGAGCCGCTCGACGACCCGGAGGTCGGCCACGGTGCGGTCCGGGCGGCCGTCGAAGAACGCCAACTGGGCTCCGAGGATCCCGACGATGCACTGGTCCGTCGTCGCCAGGCGCCCGGTTCCGCGCTCGGCGCGAGCGACGAACTCGTCGATGTAGCGCGCGAAGCCGGCCCAGGAGAGTCCGGTGAGCAGGCGGATGGTGCCGGCCGACAGGACGTACATGGCGCTCGCGTCGCGCAGGGCGTGCGACAACGGCCGCGCGGCGCTGTAGGGCACCGACCGGTAGACGGCGTCACCCAGCTGGAGCAGCTCCCGCAGCTCGGACGGTGGCAGCCTGAGGCCGAGCCTGGTCACGAGCGCGGCGGCGGCATACAGTCGCGAGGACTGCGCGGCGTCGACGTCGCGCAGGACCTTCCAGAAGACGGCATCGCTCTCGGACGGACCCTGCCGATCCTGGTCGCGCCAGGTCTCGACCATCAGGATCCGTTGGGACAGCACACGGCTGTGCTCCTCCTGCTCCGTCAGCTCCTGCGCGCAGGTGCGCTCGGACCAACGATCGAGGGTCGCCCGCCAACTCAAGACCTCCGCCTGCATGTCCTCGTCGGAATCGGCCGCGGGATCGACCTCGAGGACCCGCTGAGCCCCGTCACCGTCGCCCAGCATGGCGAGCGACCGTGACCATTGCAGCGCCGCTGCCACGGACGGGCGCCAGGTGTACGCGCGTTCGGCGAGCAGACGACCGTCCTCGGCGAGGCCGGAGACGTTCGCGACGTGCGCCGCCTCGAGGAAGGTGCGGGCCATCGTGAGGGACTCGAACCCCTCGTCCAGCTCGGTGTGCGGGGCCGTCAGCCAGTACCGGCCGAGGATGAAGGACTCGTTCGGCGTGAGACGGGCACCGCCACGCAGGTCCGAGATGAGCGTCCGCTGGACGCGGTCGTGGCGGTGCAGTCGTCCGCTGTGGCGCCACTCCGCGAGTGCCGACCACGCGTGCAGTTCGTCGGCGACGATGCGGTCCTGGCCTGAGCCGTCGTGCCGCGCGAGTCCGAGCCGGAGGAGCGCGTGCAACTGGTGCTCGCCGAGCAGGCGGATCGCGCGCGAGTAGGGGACCGGGCCGAGCTTCGCCAGCATGACCAGCGCGTAGCGACCCTCGTCCTCGAGCCGGGAGAGCTGAGGTTCCGTGAGGTCGTGCACTCGCCGTGAGACCCCCGCGACCCCGAGCGAGAGGATGCTGCGCGGCAGGTAGAACTCCCCACCCGTCTCGAGCGCGTCCTTGGTGAGCTCATGCACGAGTCGCGGAGAGCCGTTGCTCAACCGCACGATGACGGCCTTGGCCATGTCGTCGAGGACCGCGTCGTCGGCGGCTTCGTCCACCATCGCCGAGGCTTCGAACCCGTCGAGCGCCGGGAGGTCGATCCGTGTGAGCGACCCGGTCCGCCAGACGGCGAGGAGCCGATCGGCGGACTCGTCGCCGCGCCCCTGCAGTCCGGCGAGCTCCTGCTCCAGCGTCACCAGGGCGACCTGCTCACGCGACCGCGAGAGTTCGATGATGTCGGTAAGGCTCGCCGGGTGGAGGTTCGCCCCGTCGTCGACGATGAAGACGGCACCGCTCGGCGCCGTGCGCCAGTCGCTCAGCGTGTGCGAGGCGTCCCGTGACGCACCCGACACGTGGATGACCGGGCGTCCTTCCTCGTGCATCCGACGTCCGATCGCGTCCGCGGTGAAGGTCTTGCCGTAGCCGTGTGGTCCGACGAGGAGCGTGCTGGTCCGGTTCGCGATGAGCGCCGTCATCCGGGCGATCGCGGCCGCTCGACCGCTCGGTTGGGCGGGAGTGCGGGTGGCGGATTGGCGGAACTCGCCGGAGCGACGGGTGGGCGATGCGGCGGACCGCGCGCCGCCACTGAACCGATGCGCACCCGGGTTCATGGGATGACCTGCTCGGCCGACCTCGGGCGTGGCTTTCGCTCCACTACCGTCGCAACCGGTTCTTCCATATCGCAGCCCCCTCAAGCTCCGTCAGGACGACGGGATCCGCATCACTAGGGACGCTGCGAATACTCCGTCGGATGCCCCATTATCCGTAATCCCTGAGTGCTCCCGCAGCCCTAAGAGAGCGTTCTCAGTAGAAACTACGCACCCCAGTCGGGGGTAAACCCCCGGCCAGTGCGGGTTATCTCTCAACCGTCATCGATGACACGACACGGATGGAACCGACTGCACCGGAGCCCCGCCACTGATGACGCGTCGGAGGCCCCCGGGACCGATCGAAACCCGGCGTCCCGCGGCGCCGCCTCGCACTGCGGAGACCAGTACCGGTTTTCCATCCGGCACTACGGAGGTTGGGGTCCCTCCTCTGGGGGACAGGGAAGCCCGCCCATAGATTGGCCGGGATCGACGCCAGTCGCGGGTTCGCCCGTGCACCGAAGAAAGGGTTCCACCGTGGGGGAACAGCAGCGAAGCATCCTCGGCCGAGGCCGTGCGTGGAAGGTCGCGGCCATGGCCGTGGTCGGCACGGTCATCGCCATGGGATCGACGACGGCGGCCACAGCGGCCCCGACCGATGTCTCCGACGGCTTCGGCCGGTTCCTCGGAGGCCAGGCGGCCGGGATCAACCTCGACGCCCTCGCCGCGGTCGCCGGTGCCCGCGCCGAGAACCCGAGTGGTGTCCACCCCGTCGCCGCGAACCCACTGTCGGCCGAGGTGCTCAGCACCCTCGGTGTCGACCTCGGCGACTCGCTCCAACTGTTCGGTGCCAATGGCGTCATCGAGCTCGGTGCCGTCGCTCAGTACGGGTCCGCCGCCGACAACGGCGACGCGATCGCCGGCTCAGGCGCGGTCACCGACCAGGGTGGCGTCTCGATCGGTGGGCCGGACGCCCCGCCGGCGAACGCCGAACTCGACCTGACCGGTATGCTGGGCCGGGTCGGGACGCCCACCGGCGGCATCCTCAGCGACCTCTCGCTCAGCCTCGGCGCCCTCGCCTCCACGATCTCGCAGACGGGCGGCGCCACGGCCGTTCCCGACTACCAGATCGCGGGTGCGACGCTCACCTTCCAGAGCCCCCTCGTGCAGAACGTCGGCACGCAGGTGACCGGCCTCCTCCCGCCGCTGCAGACCACGCTCAACGGGCTCACCTCGGCGCTCAACACGGCGCTGAACGCGAACCTCATCGGCGTCCTCCGTGTGGCTGCGACGGCCACGGTCACGCCGCCGAACCTCGCGACCGTCGTCAACGGCATCCTCACCACCCAGGCGTCGCAGTCCGCGGCGACCGGTGTCTCCGTCAACCTGCTCACCGGTGCGGTGACCGTCGACCTCGCGACCCTCCTCGCGAACGACCCGAACCTGCCGGACCTCAACGACCTGCCGCCGAACACCTCGCTGCTGTCCGGCCCGATCGGTGCCGCCATCGCGGCTGCGATCACGTCTGCCGTCACCGCGCAGGTCACGGCCGTGTCCGCCGGCCTGCAGACGGCCGTGGACAACACACGTATCCAGGTCACCGGTAACGTCACGACGAACGTCGTGGTCACCCAGGTGCCGGTCATCTCCCTGTCGCTCGACTCGACCCTCGGGGCGGTCCAGAACGGGACCGCCGCCTTCACCTCGGCGGGGCTCCTCCCGAACGTGCTGAACCCGATCCTCGCGACCCTCGGCTTGACGCTGGACGGCGTGGTCAACCTCGTCCTCGGACTCGTCAAGAACGTCGTCGCCACCGCGTTCACCAGCCTGAACACGCTCGGCACCGGCCTCAACAGCATCACCGGAGGCCTCGCCGCGAACGTCGTCGGACCGATCCTCAACATCGTCCGCCTCGTCGCCGATGTGACGGCCAACGTGCAACCGGCCACCGGCGACCTCGGGGCGGGATCATCGACGGTCCGCGCCGTGCAGATCTCCCTCGTCCCGGCGATCTCGCTCGCGACGGTCAACCTCGCGTCGTCCTCCGTGCGCGGGACGCTCGTCGTGTACGACACGGCCATCACCGCCACACCGGCGACCGTCAACCCCGGCCAGTCCACCGTGATCGACGGCACCGGCTTCGCGGCGAACGAGCAGGTCACGATCACCGCGCCCGGCCTCGACCCGGTCACCACGACGTCGGACGCCGCCGGAGTGATCAGCCAGAGTGTCGCGATCCCCGCCGGCTTCACTCCGGCGACGCTGACGTTCACCGCCACCGGTGCGACCTCCGACACCCCGGCCACCACCGACCTCGTCGTCGCCCCCTTCGTGACCGCCATCACCGCCGACCCGGCGACGATCGCCCCCGGCGGCAGCACCACGATCACCGGATCCGGCTTCCTGCCCGGCGAGTCGGTGTCGATCACCGTCCCAGGTGTCATCGACCCGGTCGTCACCACCGCGACGGGCACCGGCACCATCTCCGCCAGCCTCACGCTCCCGGCGGACTTCCCGCTCGGCCCGGTGACGGTCACGGCGACCGGCGCCTCGTCAGCCAGCCCGGCGACCACGACGGTCACCGTCGAGGCGACCCAGTACGTCACCGCGATCACCGCCGACCCGGCCAGTGTCGTCGCCGGTGGGACCACGACGATCACCGGGACCGGCTTCGCCTCGGGCGAGACCGTCTCCGTCTCGATCCCCGGCGTCGACCCGGTCACCACCACGGCCACCGGAACCGGCACGATCTCGGTCGAGCTCGACGTCCCCGCCGACTACGCCGCAGGCCAGGTCGTCGTGACCGCGCTCGGCGAGACGTCCGACACCCCGGCCACCACCAACCTCGCCGTGGTCTACGAGACGTCGATCGTCGCCGTCCCGGCCACGGTCGCCGGTGGCACGACCACGATCATCAACGGTGCCGGCTTCGCGCCAGGCGAGGACGTCGTCGTGACGTTCCCCGGCCTCGAGCCGATCACCGTCACCGCCACCGCACTCGGCGCGATCGGCACCCCCATCGCCGTCCCGCAGGACTTCGCGGTCGGCGACGTCACGGTCACCGCCCTCGGCGCCGTGTCCGCCACCGAAGCGACCACCATCGTCACCGTCACTGCGACGGTCTACGACACCGCCATCACGCTCGACCCGACGTCACTCATCCCTGGGAACACCACGACGGTGACCGGCACCGGCTTCCTGCCCGGTGAGACGGTCACCGTCGGCTACCCGGGCGGCACCCCGGTGACCGTCGATGCGGACGGCGACGGCGGCTTCACCGTCGACCTGCCCGTCCCCGACGGCACGCCCGCCGCGACCGTCGTCGTCACCGCCACCGGTGAGACGTCGGCCACCCCGGCGACCGCCGACCTCGAGGTGCTGCCGTACGACACGGCCATCACGGCCGACCCGGCCTCGCTCCTCCCCGGCAACTCGACCACCATCACGGGCACGGGCTTCGCCGCGAACGAGTCGGTCTCCGTCTCCTACCCGGACGGCACGCCCGTCGTCGTGACGGCTGACGGCGACGGCGGCTTCACGGCCGTCCTGCCGATCCCGTCGGGTACGGCCGCCGGCCAGCTCACGGTCACCGCCACCGGCGCGGTCTCCGCGACGCCGGCCGAGACGGACATCACCGTCGAGGCCTACGACACCGACATCGCGCTCGACCCGGCGACCATCGCCCCCGGTGGCAGCACGGTCGTCACCGGTTCCGGTTTCGTTCCGCTCGAGTCCGTCGAGATCACCATCCCCGGCCTCGCGACGCCCGTGACGACCACGGCGAACGGCGACGGCGAGATCACGGTCAGTGTCACCCTGCCGGCGGACTTCCCGCTGGGCGACGTCACGGTCACCGCCACCGGCGCCGTCTCGGCCACCCCGGCCACGGCGACGCTCACCGTCGAGGCGACCACCTACGTCACGGCCATCACGGTCGACCCGACGACCGTCGTCGCGGGGGAGAGCACGCTCGTCACCGGTACCGGCTTCGAGCCCGATGAGACCGTCACGGTCTCCATCCCCGGTGCGCCCGCGGTCACCACACAGGCGTCGGCGACCGGAACCATCTCCGTCTCGCTGCCGGTCCCGGCGGACTACGCGGAGGGCACGGTCGTCGTGACCGCCCTCGGCGAGGTCTCCGAGACCCCGGCCACCACCAACCTCGCGGTCGACGTCGTCTACACCCCGACGATCACCGCCGACCCGGCCACGGTCCCCGGCGGCACCAGCACCGAGATCTCGGGCGCCGGCTTCGCTCCGAGCGAGAGTGTCACGGTCACCTTCCCCGGCCTCGACCCGATCACGGTCACGTCGAACGCAGCCGGTGAGATCACGACCACCATCGACGTCCCGCAGAACTTCGCGGTCGGTCCGGTCACGGTCACCGCCCTCGGCGTCGTCTCCGCGACCGAGGCGACCACCACGGTCACGGTCGAGGCCACGGTCTACGACACAGCGATCACCGCCGACCCCGACACGCTCCTCCCCGGCGGCAGCACCACCGTCACCGGAACGGGCTTCCTGCCCGGCGAGTCCGTCTCCGTCTCCATCCCCGGCGGCACGCCCGTCGTGGTGGAGGCCGGCCCGGACGGCGACATCACCGCCATCCTGCCGATCCTGCCCGGCACGGACCCCGGCACCGTCGTCGTGACGGCCGTCGGAGCCGTGTCGAACACGCCTGCCACTGCGACGATCACCGTCGAGGCGTTCGACACGACGCTCACCGCGACGCCGTCCACGCTGAACCCCGGTGACTCGACGATCCTGTCCGGCACCGGCTACGTCGCGAACGAGTCGGTGACCATCTCGGCGCCCGGCTTCGACGACGTCGTGACCACGGCGAACGGGCTCGGTGAGATCAGCCAGGTGGTCGCCTTCCCGGCGGACTTCGTCCCCGCGACCGTGACGTTCGCGGCCACGGGCGCCCTGTCGCTCACGCCGGCGCAGACCTCGGTCCTCGTCGAAGCGGTCGTGTACGACACGGCGATCACGGTGGATCCGACGACGGTCAACCCGGGCGGAACCACCACCGTCACGGGCACCGGCTTCGCACCGAACGAGACCGTCACCATCACGATCCCGGGCGGCGACCCCGTCACCGTGACGACGAACGGCGACGGCGACTTCACGCAGGCCGTGACGATCCCGGCCGGAACGCCTGCGGGTCCGCTGACGATCACCGCGACCGGTGACACGTCGAACACGCCCGCCGACGCCGACGTGACCGTGGTGCCGTACGAGACCGCGATCACCGCCGACCCGGACACGCTGCTCCCCGGCACCTCGACGACGATCACCGGTACCGGGTTCGCACCGAACGAGTCCGTCTCGGTCTCCATCCCCGGTGGCACACCGGTCGTCGTGACGGCGAACGGCGACGGCGGCTTCACCGCCGCCCTGCCGATCCCGTCGGGCACGGAGGCCGGACCGCTCGTCGTGACCGCGACCGGCGCCGTCTCCGCGACGGACGCGACGGCGACGGTCACCGTCGAGGCCTACGAGACTGCGATCACCCTCGACCCGACGACGGTCGCCCCTGGCGGCAGCACCACGGTCACCGGCGACGGCTTCGCGTCGAACGAGTCCGTGAGCGTCACCGTCCCGGGCATCGCGACGCCGATCCCCACCACGGCTGACGGCAACGGTGAGATATCCGTGAGCGTCGACCTCCCGGCGGACTTCCCGCTCGGACCCGTGACCGTCACCGCCACCGGTGCCGTCTCGGCGACCCCCGCCACGGCGACACTCACCGTCGAGGCCACGACCTACGTCACGGCCATCGCCGCCGACCCGGCCACCGTCGTCGCGGGTGCCAGCACCCTCGTCACCGGCACCGGCTTCGCACCGAACGAGAGCGTCACGGTCTCGATCCCCGGTGCCGACCCGGTGACCACCACGGCGACGGCGACCGGCACCATCTCGGTGTCGCTGCCCGTGCCGGCCGACTACGCCGAGGGCGTGGTCGTCGTGACCGCGCTCGGGGCGACGTCCGACACGCCTGCGACGACGAACCTCACGGTCGACGTGGTCTACGCGCCGACGATCACCGCCGACCCGGCGACGGTCCCCGGCGGGACCTCGACGGAGATCTCGGGGAGCGGCTTCGCTCCGACCGAGAGCGTCACGGTCACCTTCCCCGGCCTCGCGCCGGTGACGGTCACCTCGAACGCCGACGGTGAGATCACCACGACGTTCGCCGTCCCGCAGGGCTTCGCGACCGGCCCGGTCACGGTAACCGCACTCGGCGTCGTCTCGGCGACCGAGGCGACCACCACCGTCACGGTCGAGGCGACGGTCTACGACACGGCGATCACCCTCACACCGGACACGGTGAACCCGGGCCAGACCACCACGGTCACCGGTACCGGCTTCCAGCCGAACGAATCGATCAGCGTCTCGATCCCCGGCGGCGACCCCGTCGTGGTGACGGCGGACGGCGACGGTGGGTTCACCGCGACGCTGCCGGTGCCGCCCGGAACGCCCGCCGGTCCCGTCACGGTGACCGCGGTCGGTGAGACGTCGGCGACGCCTGCTGAGGCGGAGCTCACGGTCGAGGCCTACGAGACGGCGATCACCGCCGACCCGAGCACGGTCACGGCCGGCGGAGCGACGCTCGTCACGGGCACCGGCTTCGCCGCGAACGAGTCCGTCACGGTCTCGATCCCGGGCGGTACGGCTGTTCCGGCGACGACGAACGGTGCCGGCGAGTTCTCGGTCGGGATCACCGTTCCGGCGAATGCGCCGGTCGGACCGCTGGTCGTCACGGCGGAGGGAGCGGTGTCGCAGGCTCCGGCCACCGCGACCGTCACGGTCACCGCCATCGTGTTCTCGCCCGTCATCACCGCTTCCCCGGACGCGCTGATCGCCGGTGACACGACGGTCATCACCGGATCGGGCTTCGCAGCCAACGAGACGGTCACGGTGTCGATCCCGGGCGCTCCGGTCGTCACGCAGGTGACGAACGCCGGCGGCGGCTTCACGGCGACCCTGCCGGTCCCCGACGGATACGCGCTCGGCGACGTCACGGTGACGGCACTCGGTGCTGCATCGAACGAGCCGGCGACGACCATCATCGAGATCCTCGCGTACGACACGGCGATCACGGTCGATCCGTCGTCGGTCCTGCCGGGTGAGTCGGTCACGGTCGACGGGACGGGCTTCGCCGGTGGGGAGACCGTCACGGTGTCCATCCCGGGCGCACCGTCCGTCACCGTGGTGACGAACCCCGACGGTTCCTTCACCGTGGACCTGCCGATCCCGGACGACTACACGCCTGGCCCGGTGACCGTCACGGCCGAGGGCGACGTCTCCGAGACGCCGGCCGAGTCCGAGGTCACCATCGAGGACGGAGCGGTCGACGTCGACACCGACGCCGCTGCGGTCGACGTGGACGCCGCTGCTGACGTCGACGCCGCGGCCGACGTGGACGCCGACGTGGACTTGGACGTGGACGTGGACGCTGCTGCCGACACTGACGCTGCTGCCGACACCGATGCTGCAACGGATGTGGATGCGGATGCGGATGCGGCTGCTGACACGGATGCTGCCGCCGACGTCGACGCTGCTGCGGACGTGGATGCTGCCGCTGATGTGGATGCCGCGGCCGACACGGATGCTGCTGCGGACACTGACGCCGCCGCCGACGTGGATGCTGCTGCCGACACGGATGCTGCTGCCGACGTGGATGCTGCTGCGGACACTGATGCTGCTGCTGACACGGATGCTGCTGCCGACACGGATGCTGCTGCTGACACTGATGCTGCTGCCGATGCGGATGCTGCTGCCGATGCGGATGCTGCTGCCGATGTGGATGCTGCTGCTGACACTGACGCTGCGGCCGACGTGGATGCTGCTGCTGACACTGATGCTGCGGCCGACGTGGACACTGATGCTGCGGCCGACGTGGACACTGATGCTGCGGCCGACGTGGACGCTGCGGCTGACACCGATGCTGCTGCCGACGTGGATGCCGCTGCCGACACGGACGCCGCGGCTGACGTTGATGCCGCGGCCGACACGGACGCTGCTGCGGACGTGGATGCTGCTGCTGACGCTGATGCCGCAGCCGATGTGGACGCTGATGCGGACACTGACGTTGCTGCCGACACGGATGCCGCTGCTGACACGGATGCTGCTGCGGATGTGGATGCCGCTGCGGACGTGGATGCTGCTGCTGACACCGATGCCGCAGCTGATGTCGATGCTGCTGCTGACACCGATGCCGCAGCTGATGTCGACGCTGCTGCGGACGCTGCTGCGGACGCTGATGCTGCAGCCGACGTGGATGCTGCTGCCGACACTGACGCGGACACTGCCGCCGACACCGACACCGACACCGCGGCGGACACCGATGCAGCGTCCGACGGAGTGGATGTCGACCTGAACGCAGATGTCGACACCGACACCGCGGCGGACGCGGACACGGCGTCCGACGCCGACACCGCAGCTGACGCCGACGGTGACACCGATGCCGGCGACGACCGCCTGGCTACCGTCAAGTACTCGACGATCGTCCGCGACACGGGCGTGATCCAGGAGGTCTACGCCACCGGCTTCGAGCCCGGCGAGACCGTGTCGGCGACCGTCTTCTCGACGCCGTTCGCCCTGACGCCCGTTGTCGCAGACGCCTCCGGCAACGCCACCCTCACCTTCCCGGTCGACTCGTCGATCGAGCTGGGTGCCCACCGGGTTGAGCTCTCCGGATCCGTGACCGGTGCCCTGCCGCTCGACCGTCAGGCGACCGCCTTCACGGTCACCGCTGCGGCCGCCGCCGCGCCGGGGTCACGCCCCGGTCTCCCGAGCACCAGCTTCGACGGCTTGTGGCTCGGGGGACTCGGCGCCACGATGCTCCTCCTCGGAGGTGCCTTCGTGGCCACGCGACGGGCGCGTCTGGAGTGACCCCGCCGAGTGGGCCGCGCCGCATTCGGGTCGGCGCGGCCCACTCCTTCCCCCGCGGACGGCACCACCGAACGGGTGCCCCCGCGGTTCATCACCACCCAGCACCAAGGAGGAACCGTGACTCCGATCACACGCACATCCGTGGGGGAGCGTTCTGACGCCCTTCGACAAGCTCAGGGACCGACGGGCGCTCAGGGACCGACGGGCGCTCAGGGATCAAGGGGCACTGAGGGACCGGCGCCGGTGGTCCCACCGAAGCGGGCCGCACGTATCGCCGCGGCGGTCTCGATCGCCCTCGTCGGGGTCTACGTCGCGGGCACCCTCGTCATCGTCTCGCCGGCCACGCCCGTCCGCGGTGCCGTCGTCGCCGCGGCCGGCCCGTACTTCACGCAGAAATGGAACGTCTTCGCCCCGAGCATCATGAAGACGAACATCACCTTCTCCGTCCAAGCCCAGTGGCGCGACGCCGACGGCAAGCTCGTGAAGTCCGACTGGGTCAACGTCACGAAGCTCGAGCAGCAGGCGGTCTCCGGCCATGCCGAGCCGTCGCGGATCCAGAAGTCCTCGTGGAACGCGATGCTCGCCTACAACACCCGGTACCTCGCGCTCGACGCGAAGCAGCGCGAGATCGTCCGCGACACCTTCATCCAGCGCGCCGACGGTGGCGGGTATCGCGCGCAGTCGGCCGAATCGCTCATCGCCGACCTCGACGCCGTCAGCACGACCCCCGGCCCAGGGCAGGGCGACATCGTCCGGTTCCTCCGCTACGACTACATGCTCAAGGAGTACGCGACCGCGTTCTCCACGGCGTACTTCGACCAGGACGTCGAGCGCGTCCGGTGGCGGATCGACCGCACGCGCCCGAACGACTTCGAGAACCGCTTCTCCGAGGAGCAGCAGTTCGACGACACCGCCGTCACCTTCGGCTGGCGGCACGTCGACGACGTCATCGACCCAGAGACCCTCGGCGTCTACCGGGACGTCATCGCCCGCTACGGGGGTGCACGATGAACGCCGTCCGCGCGTGGTTCGACCGGTTCGCCGGCTGGGTCACGGGCGCCAAGCACGCCGGCTACAGCCTCTCCGCCCTGCGGATCCTCTACGGTGTCGCGATCGTCAGCTTCCTGTTCACGAGCCTCGCCGACCGCCACTACCTCTGGGGCGTCGCATCGAAGTGGGTCGACCCGGAGGCGGACCGTCGCGCCTGGTTCCCGCTGTTCGAGCTCGTCTTCACGAAGGACAGCGCCTTCGTCTTCGACCTCGCTTACGGGGCGCTCATCGTGCTCGGCCTGCTGTTCCTCATCGGCTGGCAGACCCGGTTCGTCACACCCGTCCTCCTCGTGTTCTGGGTGGGGCTCGCGACCAACAGCACGGTGCTGACCAACGGCGGCGACACGATCATCCGCATCACGCTGCTGTTCCTGGTGTTCGCCGACCTGTCGCGTCATTGGTCCGTCGACGCGTGGCTCGCCAAGCGGCGGGGTCGAGCGCCGCGGCCGATCCTGCGCGGTCGGTTCGCGATCCCGTCGTGGCTCGCGAACGCCGCCAACAACACGGCGGTCCTGCTCTGCGCGTACCAGATCATGCTCGTCTACGTGAACTCCGGCATCTACAAGCTCATGGGTCCCGAGTGGCGTGAGGGCACGGCGTTCTACTACTCGCTCGTCCTCGACGTGTTCCGCCCGTTCCCGGTGCTGAGCGACCTCGCCTGGCAGCTCGGACCGTTCGTCTGGGTGGCCACGTTCCTGTCCGTCTGGGTCCAGCTGTTGTTCCCGGTGCTCATCCTGTGGCGGCCGACGCGGATCCTCGCGCTCGGCTTCACGATCCTCATGCACCTCGGCATCGGCCTCTTCCTCGGGCTGTGGCCGTTCTCGCTCGCGATGATCGCGCTCGACCTGCTGTTCGTCCGCGACCGCAGCTGGGTCGCCGTCGGCCGGTGGGCGGCGCACGCCGGGGGAGTGCTCCGCCAGTTGTTGCCGGAGCGCCAGCCGGACGAGAGACCTCTCACGACGTCGGCCGGTTCGCCGTCGTGACACCAGCCGTCTCGCGCGTTCGGGTGCGAGACGAACCGGCGGTCGGCGCCACGGTTGCGCCGACCGCCACCTCCCTCGCGGTCCCGTCCCTCGCGCCCTGACGTCCCCTTCCGTTCGCCCATCTTTGGGCGAACGAACGCTCCCTCGCCCAAGAACGGGCGAATGAACGCAGCTGGATCTGTGTTTCTCTGTGTTTGTGTGATACTTTCTTCGCACTGCAAGCCTGCAACACCGGAAACGAAGGTCAAGGACGACGCATGTACGCGACGGAGCGGCACGAGCACATCACCAGCCGGGTGAAGACGAGCGGACGGGTCTCCGTCGCCGACGTCTCCCGTGAGCTGGGCGTCACCGCCGAGACCATCCGCCGCGACCTCGACCAGCTCGAAACCTCCGGCGTCCTGCGCCGCGTCCACGGCGGTGCCGTCTCCGCAGCACGTGCCTCCGTCGCCGAGGCCAGCCTCGCCGATCGCCAGGGCCAGCGGAGCGACGCGAAGGCCACGATCGCCCGTGCGGCCCTCCGGCTGATCCCGGAGACGTTCAGCGGCTCGATCGTCATCGACGCCGGGACGACCACGGCCCACCTCGCCGACCTCCTCGTCACCTGGCGCCCGGCCACCGCCGGCCAGACGCTCACGGTCATCACCAACTCCGTCCCGATCGCCGCGACGCTCCACCACTGCGACCACGTCGAACTCCACCTGCTCGGTGGCCGCGTCCGCGGCATCACGAGCGCGGCGGTCGGCAGTACGACCGTCGACGAGCTCGGCCGGTTCCGCCCCGACATCGCCTTCGTCGGCGCCAACGGGGTCAGCGCCGATTTCGGTCTCAGCACGCCCGATGAACTCGAGGGTGCCGTGAAGTCGGCCATAGTCCGCGGTTCGCGCCGGGCCGTCGTCCTCGCCGACGCCGCCAAGCTCGGTGAGGAAGCACTCATCCGCTTCGCCGCCCTCGACGAGATCGACACCGTCATCACCGACGAGGTCGTTCCGACGGCCCTCGGGGACGCCCTCGAGGCTGCGGGTGTCGAGGTGGTCGTCGCATGATCATCACCCTGACCGCCAACCCCTCGCTCGACCACACGGTGGAGCTTCCCGGCATCGTCGAGCGCGGTGAGGTCCTCCGCGCCCTCGCCAGCCGGGAGCAGCCGGGCGGCAAGGGCGTCAACGTCTCGCGGGCCATCGCCGCAGCCGAGCTGGCGACCATCGCCGTCCTGCCCGGTGAATCGACCGACCCCATGATCGAGTCGCTGCGCGCGCAGGGGATCGACGTCCTCGCCGTCCCGACCGGGCAGCCCGTGCGCCGCAACATCACGCTCACCGAGCCCGACGGCACCACCACCAAGATCAACGAGCCGGGCCCGCTCCTCACCGAGGACGACGCTGCACGTCTCGTCGACGCGACCGCCCGTGCCGCCGCGAGTGCCGAGTGGCTCGTCATCGCCGGCTCGCTGCCGCCCGGCCTCCCCGCCGACTTCTACGCACGCATCGTCCGGGCCGCTCGCGCCCTCACCGACGGCACCCGCCCGTTCGTCGCCGTCGACAGCTCGGGTGAGCCGCTCGCCGCCCTCCTCGCCGCCTTCGCCGCCACCGGGGAACGCATCGACCTCATCAAGCCGAACGGCGCCGAACTCGCCGAACTCACCGGCACCGCGTCCGGCGACGAGATCGAGGCGGACCCGGCGCTCGCCGCGTCCGTCGCCGCCACGCTCATCGGCGCCGCGGACCGACCTGGTCCGGTCGCCGCCGTCCTCGTCACGCTCGGCTCCCGAGGAGCCGTCCTCGTGGAGGGTGACACCGCCTGGTCGGCCCGGGCCCCGAAGATCGTCGCGCGCAGCACCGTCGGCGCGGGGGACTCCTCCCTCGCCGGCTACCTGATCGCCCGAACCGCAGGTCTCGCCCCTGCAGCACGCCTCGCGCAGGCCGTCGCCCACGGAGCCGCTGCCGCGGCCCTCCCCGGCAGCGACGTACCGGCGCTCAGCGGGACGGACGCCGCCGCCATCGACGTCGTCCAGCTCCCGCAGCGGATCCCATCCGTCCCCTGACCGTCCCCGGTCCCTGAC
>NZ_LWCT01000022.1:0-26222 GCF_001650455.1 Plantibacter sp. H53 | reverse complement strand
GCGTCGGGGTGACGGACGGGGTCGCACTCGGTGTCTTCGTGGCGGCGGCCGGGGTGGGCGTGGCGCCGCCGGCGATGTTCACGACGAGCACCACCAGCAGGATCGCGAGCGCGGCGGCCAGGACGCTCAACGCGATCACGCGGTTGCGTCGGACGCGCCGCGAGACCGGGCGTCGGTGGGAGGGCTGGTGGGCTGCGGTCACACGTCGAGCCTAACCGCGACACGGCGCATGCGCCTCTGCCACACTGTCGACAGGCTTGCACACCGGACGAGGGGCCCGACCATGACCGCAGGGACGCCAGCACACCACGCGCCGACGCACCGGAAGCGCCCGCGGTTCCGTCGGCTCCTGACCGCGGCCGCCGTCGTGGTCGGTCTCGGCCTCGTCGTCGCGGTCGTCGCGGCCATCACCCCGTGGCCGTCCGCGCTCCTCATCCGCTCGGTGTTCGAACGCGGCGGTGCTGCGATGGTCGCCGAGATGGAGCCGTACGTCCCCGACACGAAGCTCACGGAGTTCCGCGACATCGCGTACGCGGCACCGAGCGGTGGCCGACCACAGGTGGACACCACCCTCGACGTCTTCACCCCAGCGGACGGCACCGAACCGCTCACCACGATCGTCTGGATCCACGGCGGCGCCTGGATCTCCGGCGAGAAGGGCAACGTCGAACCCTACCTCCGCATCCTCGCGGCCGAGGGGTACACGACGATCGCGGTCAACTACACGATCGCTCCCGAGGCCGTCTATCCGACGGCCGTGAACCAGCTCAACGACGCGCTCGCGTACATCTCGGAGCACGCCGCCGAGTGGAACGGGAACCCGGACCGCCTGGTGCTCGCGGGCGACTCAGCGGGATCGCAGCTCGCCAGCCAGCTCGCCGTCCTCACGACCAACCCCGACTACGCGACGCTGTCGGGCATGACCCCTGGCATCGCTGCGGACCAGCTCGTCGGGACGATCCTCAACTGCGGGGTCTACGACCTGCCGTCGATGGCCGAGCTCGACGGCATCGGCGCCTGGGGCCTCCAGACCGCCCTCTGGGCCTACGCCGGTACGAAGGACTGGTCGGAGACGTCGACCGGCGCGCTCATGTCGACGATCGACTTCGTCACCGCCGACTTCCCGCCGACCTTCATCACCGGTGGGAACGGCGACGCCCTCACCTGGCTGCAGTCGGTCCCGATGAGCAGTGCCCTCGAGGACGCCGGCGTCGACGTCACGAAGCTCTTCTGGGCCGCGGACCACGAGCCGGCGCTCCCCCACGAGTACCAGTTCCACCTCGACCTCGACGACGCCCACGTGGCACTCACGGCCACCCTGGACTACCTCGCGGCGCTCGACGCGGACCTCGACGCAGCGCCGACCGCCACACCCTGACCGAAGCGGTTGCCGCGGAACTTGCGCCGGGTGTAAGTTTGCACACTACGCAAAATCCCCAACGTCGGTGCGCCTGCAGACCGGCGTGCCCAGAGTCGAACGAGACCGCATGTCATCCAGTTCCCCCGCCTCGACCGAGCCGTCGGGATCCGCCCCCGTCCTCAGCCACCGGCAGATCCTCTTCATCATCTTCGGCCTCATGGCCGGGATGTTCCTCTCCGCACTCGACCAGACCATCGTCGGCACCTCGATGCGCACGATCGCCGACGACCTCGACGGCATGGCCCTCCAGGCGTGGGTCACCACCGCGTACCTGATCACCTCGACCGTCTCGACGCCGATCTACGGCAAGCTGTCCGACATCTTCGGCCGCCGCCCGCTGTTCATCATCGCGATCTCGATCTTCCTCATCGGCTCGCTGCTCGCCGGCATGTCCGGTTCGATGTACGAGCTGGCGATCTTCCGTGCCATCCAGGGCCTCGGCGCCGGCGGCCTCATGGCCCTGCCGCTGACGATCATGGGTGACATGCTCGCCCCGCGCGAGCGCGCCAAGTACCAGGGGTACTTCCTCGCGGTCTTCGGCGTCTCGAGTGTCATCGGCCCGCTGATCGGCGGTCTGTTCGCCGGTGCCCCCGAGCTGCTGTTCATCACCGGTTGGCGCTGGGTGTTCCTCATCAACCTGCCGATCGGCGTCATCGCGCTCGCGATCGTCCTCCGCTTCCTGCACATCCCGCACACCCGCCACAGCGTCCGCATCGACTGGTGGGGTGCCGCAACGGTCGTCCTCGCCGTCGTGCCCCTGCTGCTCGTCGCCGAGCAGGGCCGCATCTGGGGCTGGGCTTCGGCGGGGTCCATCGCCTGCTACGCCATCGGGGTCGCCGGCATCGTCGGGTTCATCCTCGTCGAACGGGCGATGGGCGACGACGCACTCATCCCGTTGAAGCTCTTCAAGAACTCCACCTTCCGGGTCGCCACCATCCTCGGCGTGCTCGTCGGGTTCGGCATGTTCGGCGCGATGATGACGGTGCCGCTGTTCCTGCAGCTCGTCGAAGGCGCGACACCGACCGAGTCCGGTCTGCTGATGCTGCCGATGATCCTCGGCCTCATGATCTCGTCGATCGCGAGCGGCCAGATCATCGCCCGGACCGGCAAGTACAAGGCGTTCCCGATCGTCGGTACCTTCCTGCTCCTGAGCGGCTTCTTCTACTTCAGCTTCGCGACGGCCGACAAGCCGGTCTGGTGGATGATGGGCGGCATGCTGCTCGTCGGCCTCGGACTCGGCCAGCTGATGCAGACGCTGACGATCGCGAGCCAGAACGCCGTCGAGGCGCGCGACATCGGGGTGGCGACGAGCTCGTCGACCTTCTTCCGCCAGATCGGTGGAACGCTGGGCACGGCCGTGATCTTCTCCGTGCTCTACACGCGGATCCCGACGACCATCGCGGCGGCGTTCGCCGACCCGACGCTCAGCGAGCGGGTCCGGGCTGCGGCGCAGGACCCGGCCGTGCTGTCGGACCCGGCGAACGAGGGCATCCTCAAGGTGCTGCAGCGTGCGCAGGAGAACAGCGGCTCGGCCGGTTCCGCGCTCGACGGCGACACCTCGTTCCTCGTCGGTGCGAACCACGACCTGGCCGCGCCGTTCCTCACGGGGTTCGCGGATGCGACCGTGACCGTGTTCTGGGTGAGCTTCGCGGTGGTCGCCGTCGCGTTCGTGCTGAGCTGGTTCCTCAAGGCGCCGCCGCTGCGGGCGAAGTCCGCGCTGCAGGAGCGCACCGACGCCCAGGCTGCGGAGGACGCCGAGGACGAGTTGTCGCTCGCCGCCCAGCGTGCCGCCGAGCTGGCGGGGTCGCAGCTGTCACCCGACACCGCGAGCAACTGCGTCGTCGATCCCTCCACCCGTCGCTGACCGTCGTTCGTCGGTTTGCCAGCGCACCGCGCTGACGTGAGCGCTGTCGAATCGGCGTCACCGCGGCCCCAGCACGTGAGCGCGCCCCTCTGGAGGGGCGCGCTCACTCCGTAGACCCGCGCTCGCGTCAGCGCACCGCGCTGGCGCCGCACCCCACCCACACGCGAGACCGACATGAGAGCGCTCTCAGCAGGCGATAGCATGGGCGTGCACCCAGCCACGAGGAGCTTCGATGACGCACGCCCCCCAGCCCACCACCCGCCCGGCCCTGATCCTGCCGCCGTTCCTCTGGGGTTCCGCCACCGCGGCCGCCCAGGTCGAGGGGGCGGCACACGAGGACGGCAAGGAGGACTCCATCTGGGACACCTTCGCCCGGGTGCCTGGAGCGATCGCCAACGGTGACGACCTCGAGGTCGCCGTCGACCACTACCACCGCACCGCCGGCGACATCGCGATCATGTCCGAGCTGGGCCTCGACGCCTACCGCTTCTCCACGAGCTGGGCGCGCATCAAGCCGGGCGACCGCGACGTCAACCCAGCCGGCCTCGACTTCTACAGTCGCCTGGTCGACCAGCTCCTCGACGCCGGCATCCTCCCCTGGCTCACCCTGTACCACTGGGACCTTCCGCAGGCGCTCGAGGAGCAGGGCGGCTGGACGAACCGCGACACCGCCCTGCGCTTCGTCGACTACGCCGAGGCGACCTACGACGCGCTCGGCGACCGCGTCCGGCACTGGACGACCTTCAACGAACCGTTCTGCTCCTCACTCCTCGGCTATGCGGTCGGCGTGCACGCACCGGGTCGCCGCGACGAGGCCGCCGCGCTCGCCGCCATCCACCACCAGCACCTCGCCCATGGACTGGCGACCACCCGCCTCCGCGAGCTCGGTGCCGAGCAGATCGGCATCACCCTCAACCTCACCAACGCGATCCCGGCGGACCCCACCGACCCGGCCGACGTCGACGCCGCCCGCCGCGTCGACGGCATCATGAACCGCATCTTCCTCGAACCGATCGTCCTCGGCGAGTACCCGGCCGACGTCGCCCAAGACCTCGAGGGCCTCGGCCTCGACACGCTCGTCCACGACGGTGACCTCGAGACCATCTCCGCCCCGATCGACTTCCTCGGCGTCAACCACTACCACGACGACCTCGTGTCGGGTCACCCCGACGACTCCGGCGCCGACGGCGGCCACTCCGGTGCGACCGAGCGCGAGGCAGGTTCGCCGTGGCTCGCCTCCCCCGACATCTCCTTCCCGAGCCGCGGACTGCCGCGCACCGCCATGGACTGGGAGGTGCACCCCGCCGGCCTCCGCACCCTGCTCGTCCGGCTCGGCCGCGAGTACCCGACGCTGCCGCCGCTGTACGTGACCGAGAACGGTGCGGCCTACGACGACGTCGTCGCGGAGGACGGCCGCATCCACGACGTCGACCGCGACGCCTTCATCCAGGACCACATCGACCAGGTGGAACTCGCGATCGCCGACGGCGCCGACGTGCGCGGCTACTTCGTCTGGTCGCTGCTCGACAACTTCGAGTGGGCCTACGGCTACGACAAGCGGTTCGGCATCGTGCGGGTCGACTACGACACGCAGGAGCGCACGATCAAGGACAGCGGACTGGCGTACGCACGCCGCATCGCCGCCTCGCGTGTGGTGCCCACCGTGGCGGAGCTTCCCTGACGCAGGAACACTCCGGCGTGTCGCGATCGAGGGGCCGCGACACGCCGGTCACCTCCTGAGGAGCGACACCGGCCACGGACGTCCAGACGCCCGGCGATACACTGCACTCGGCACGCTCACCCGCTCGGAAGGGGACGATGATGCAGTCCGGTCAAGGGGCCCCCACGCTCGAGATGGTCGCAGCCCGCGCAGGGGTCTCGCGCGCGACCGTGTCGCGGGTCGTGAACGGCTCACCGAAGGTCACGGCCGAGGTCGTCGCCGTCGTGAACGAGGCGATCGCCGCGCTCGACTACGTCCCGAACCGCGCCGCCCGGTCGCTGGCCTCCCGCCGCACCCAGGTCATCGCGCTCGTCGTCCCGGAGTCGACCGCCCGGGTGTTCTCGGACCCCTTCTTCGCGTCGGTCGTGCAGGGAGTGGCCCTCGAGCTGGCGGAGACCGACTACACACTCAACCTCCTCATCGCGAGCGAGGCGAACTCCGAGAAGACCCGCCGATACCTGCTCGGCGGCAACGTCGACGGCGCGCTCGTCGTGTCACACCACAGTGGCGACCACTCGTACACGCGGCTCGGCCAGGAGCTCCCGATCGTGTTCGGCGGTCGCCCGATGGGTGCCGACGTCGTCGACAGCACCTACGTCGACGTCGACAACGTCGAGGGCGCGAGGACCGCGGCCCGTCACCTCATCGAGGCCGGCCGGACGCGGATCGCGACGATCGCGGGCCGTCAGGACATGCCGGGTGGGGTCGACCGACTCGCCGGGTGGCGCGCGGAGCTCGAGGTCGCGGGTCTTCCGCACGACCTCGTCGAGGTGGGCGACTTCTCCCCGGCCGACGGCGCTGCCGCGATGCGGCGTCTCCTCGCGCGCGGCGTGCCCATCGACGGACTCTTCGCCGCGAACGACCAGATGGCCGCCGGCGCCTACTCCGTCATCCGCGAAGCCGGCCTGACGATCCCCGGCGACATCGCCGTCGTGGGCTACGACGACGACCGCTACGGCGAGACCGCCGCACCGCCGCTCACGACGATCGCGCAGTCACCCATCGACCTCGGTGCCGAGATGGCGAGGGTGCTGGTCCGTCGCCTCGCCGGCGAGCCGGTCGAGCGCGTCACGATGATGCCGACCCGCCTCGTCTCGCGCGCCTCCGTCTGACCCTCCCCACCAGCCCGCGAACTGTCACCAGACGACAGTCCCGGGCGCAGCGACTGTGCTGAACTGACCGTTCGCGGGCTAGGAGAGGCGGGAGCGGATGATCTCGATCGCCTGCGGGTTCTCGTCGACGAGGACGTAACGACGACCGAGCGCCTTCGCGACCGCCCCCGTCGTGCCGCTGCCGGCGAAGAAGTCGAGCACCCAGTCGCCCTCGCGGGAGGACGCCTGCACGATGCGACGCAGGATCCCTTCCGGCTTCTGCGTCGGGTACCCGGTCTTCTCGCGGCCGGTCGGCGACACGATCGTGTGCCACCAGACGTCGGTGGGGAGCTTGCCGCGCGCCGCCTTCTCCGCGGTGACGAGCCCGGGCGCCATGTAGGGCTCGCGGTCGACGGTCGCGTTGTCGAAGTGGTACCCCTTCGGGTCCTTCACGTAGACGAGGATCGTGTCGTGCTTCGTCGGCCAGCGGCTCTGCGCCTTCGCGCCGTAGTCGTAGGCCCAGATGATCTCGTTGAGGAAGCACTCCCGACCGAAGAGGGCGTCGAGGAGCACCTTCGCGTAGTGCGCCTCGCGGTAGTCGAGGTGGAGGTAGAGGGTGCCGTCGGCCGCCAGGACGCGCCAGGCCTCGACGAGTCGCGGCTCGAGGAAGCCCCAGTAGTCGTCGAAGGCGTCGTCGAAGCGTCTGAGGTCGCCGCGGATGCGCTCGTACGCCTGCCCTTTGAAGCCGGCGAAACGGTTCACCCCCGTCTCAGCGGTGCGCACCGAGGTCGAGGAGTGGCGACGCTGCACGCGCCCGGTGTTGAACGGCGGATCGAGGTAGATGAGCGTGAACGCCTCGTCGGGCAATTGCGCGACGACGTCGAGGTTGTCGCCCTCGAGGACGAGGTCGGGGCCGTCCGGGGTCCACCGCAGCGGCACTTCATCGGCTGCGGCGGCGAGGGACATGTGCCTATTCTGGCAGCCCGCGGCCTGCACACCCGGGAAGGAACAACCGACCCCGCGCGTTGTACCGCGTATGACCACGGAGTTCGCCAACGAGACCGATGCCCAGCGCTACACCATGTACGTCGACGGCCAGCTGGTGAGCGTCGTCGACTACCGCATATCGGGCGACTCGATCTCCTTCCCCCGCACCTTCACCACGCCGCCCTTCCGCGGCAAGGGGTACGCGGGCGAACTCGTCGCCTACGCGGTCGACGACGTCGAGCAGCACAGCGACCGTCGGATCGTCCCGATGTGCTGGTACGTGGGCGAGTGGTTCGACGCGCACCCCGAGCGTCAGGACCTCCTCACCCGCTCCGCCGGCTAGCCACGAGCGCGTCACCCACCGGCCACCTGGCGGTCACGCACGGGGACTAGCGTCCCGACCATGCAGCAGCTCGTCTCGCACTACGCACCACCGCCCGCACTCGACCAGGTCGACGGTTACCAGGTGGTCGATGTCGACGACGACGACCCCATCCTGCTGGACGCCGCCGGCAGCCACATCGACACCTGGCGCGAGGGCTACCCGTACGCCGAGCGCATGTCGCGAGAGCAGTACGAGAGCGACAAGCGGCTGCTCCAGATCGAGCTGCTCAAGCTGCAGAACTGGATCAAAGCGAACGACCGTCGGCTGGTCGTCGTGTTCGAGGGACGCGACGCCGCGGGCAAGGGCGGCACGATCAAACGCTTCACGGAGCACCTCAACCCGCGTGGCGCCCGCGTCGTCGCGCTCGAGAAGCCGACCGCCCGCGAGTCCACGCAGTGGTACTTCCAGCGCTACGTCCAGCACCTGCCGGCCGCCGGCGAGATCGTGCTGTTCGACCGGTCCTGGTACAACCGCGCGGGCGTCGAACGCGTGATGGGGTTCTGCACCCCGGCGCAGTACGACGAGTTCATGCGTCAGGCGCCGCTGTTCGAGCAGATGCTCGTCGGCGACGGCGTCGACCTCGTGAAGTTCTGGTTCTCCGTCTCCGCCGACGAGCAGCGCACGCGCTTCGCGATCCGCCAGGTCGACCCGGTGCGGCAATGGAAGCTCTCCCCGATGGACCTGGCCTCACTCGACAAGTGGGGCGATTACACCCGCGCGAAGGAGGCGATGCTCGAAGCGACGGACACCGCCGACGCCCCGTGGACGATCGTCAAGAGCAACGACAAGAAGCGCGCCAGGGTCGAGGCGATGCGGCACGTGCTGCACCGCTTCGACTACGAGAACAAGGACCACGAGGTCGTCGGCACGCCCGACACCAACATCGTCGGGCCCGCCGCCTCGGTCTACGAGCGCGGCGAGCGCAACGTCGGCGACTGAACCGGGGACGCAGGGCTGCAGCGCCCGCTATCCTCTGGATCATGCAGCCGAAACCGTCACCGTTGCGACGCCTCACCTCGTCGAGCGCGATCTACGGCACCGTCGTCTACGCCGGCCTCGTCGGTGCGTCGAGCGTGTACGAGGACGACGACGTCGAGCAGGTGCTCATCACGAGTGCGCTGACCCTCATCGTGTTCTGGCTCGCGCACGTCTACTCGGCCACCCTCGCGCACCACGGTGACGATCGGCACGAGGCGTTGGTGACACTCGGCGCGTCGATCAGGCACGGGTTCCAGGAGTCGTCCGGGATGCTCCTGTCCGCCGTGCTCCCGACGATCCCGCTCGTCTTCGGCATCGCCGGTGTGCTCAGCCATGAGCACGCCGTGATGCTGGCGTTGCAGGTGTCCACGCTGATGCTCTTCGTGCTCGGCTGCGCGGCGTTCGTGGTGCGCGGGTCACGCTGGTGGTGGTGTCTCCTCGGCGGGGTCGCGACGGCCCTCTTCGGGATCGTCATCATCCTGCTCGAGGCCGGCACCCACTAGTCCGGCCCGCGACGGGTCCCGAATGGCTGGCGCCGAGCGTCCGGGACCGACCGTTCGGGCCCCCTCGCGAGCTCAGCGGCGGGCGGCGAGCGCTTTCGCCGACTGCTGCGCGGCGCGACGGACCTCGCGGTCGGGGTCACGGAGGAGCGCTTCGAGGAGCGGCTTGGCGTCCTCACCACCGACGACGGCGAGCGCCCGGGCTCCGGCTGCGCGCACGCGGGCGTGGTCGTCGCTCAGCAGTGGGGCGATCGCGGCGACGTCGCCGATCCGACGCTCGGCGCAGACGCGTGCGGCCATCTCCCGGACGCGCCAGGCCTGGTTGCCGAGTGCTCCGACGACGGGCGCGGTGGCCGAGTCGTCCCACACGTGCAGCAGGGCGCGGGTGCCCCAGAGCTCGGGCCAGTAGAGCGCGGGCGCTCCGCCGAGGATGCCCTCGGCGTGGTGTCCGCCGACGACGCGGAGGAAGTCCTCACCCTCGTAGCGACCGGCGAGCAGGGAGACGCAGCGTTCGACGACCCGGGTCTCGCTCTCGGCGGCCACCGCGTCGGAGAGCCGTTGCTCGAGGGACGCCTGCGTGGCGGGGGTCGACGGGTCGGGTGTCTCGTTCTGCGCTGTCATCGTCCCCCCACCCTAGCCCGCGAGCTGTCACCAACGGTGGGTGATGCAGGGCCACACCCGCCACTGGTGACAGTTCGCGGGCTGCGGGGAGGGTTATGGGACGCGGGTGAGCCAGGCGTCGGTGGCGAACTTGTCGGCGACGAGCTGCTCGGCGGCGGCGCGCTCGGCATCGGTGACATGGCCGGGGGTCGCTCCGGTGATCTCGACGAAGGTGTCCTTCATGCGATCGATGATCTCGGCCCGCGAGAGCCCGGTCTGGCTGCGGAGCGGGTCGACGCGCTTCGCCGCAGAAGTCGTGCCCTTGTCGCTGAGCTTCTCCCGCCCGATGCGGAGCACCCGGGTCATGAGCTCGCCGTCCATGTCGTAGCTCATCGTGACGTGGTGCAGGACGGCGCCGTTCCCGAGCCGCTTCTGCGCGGCACCGCCGATCTTGCCCGACGGGCTGGTGATGTCGTTGAGCGGCTGGTAGGTCGCCTCGATGCCGAGCGAGCGGAGGGCGACGAGCACCCAGTCGTCGAGGTAGGCGTAGGAGTCGGCGAAGGTCATGCCGTTGACGAGCTCGGCCGGGACGTAGAGCGAGTAGGTGATGATGCCACCGCGCTGCATCATCATCGCGCCACCGCCGGAGACGCGGCGGACGACCTCGAAGCCGTTCGCCTTCGCGTTGTCGAGGTCGACCTCGTTCTTGAGCGACTGGAAGCTGCCGATGACGACCGCCGACTGGTCCCACTCCCAGATGCGGAGCGTCGGACCACGGCGGCCCTCGCCGACCTCGTTCGTCAGCACCTCGTCGAGCGCGAGGTGGAGCTGCGGTGACACCGAGCCCTCGTGGATGAGCTGCCAGTCGTAGTCGCCCCAGCCCGTCGCCTTCGCGAGCGAGCGGCGGATCGCCGTCGCGACGGCCTCGGGCGTGAAGCCGAGGAGCACGGCGTCCTCGGGCAGCGCCCCGCGGATGGCTGCGGCGAGGCCTGCGGCGTCGGTGGTGGCGGGAAGCCCCGTGACGGCGCGGTCGATCAGCGCGAGTGCGTCGTCGGGTTCGAGGAAGAAGTCGCCGGCGAGGCGGAAGTCCGCGATGCGGTCGTCGACCACCTCGAGATCGACGACGACGAGCTTGCCACCCGGGACCTTGTACTCACCATGCATGCCCCCCAGCCTATTCCTGGACGGCGTCCGGATTCCCCGGAAGGGGCGTCGAACCGGGTCAGGAGTCGAAGCCGATGCCGAAGCGGTCCATGACCTTCAGGAGCAGGCCGTCGCGGCCCTCGTTCGCGTCGGAACGGGCGACCGCGCGGCGGACGGTCTGGATCGCGGGGTTCGCGATGGGCTCCGGCGGGATGGGGATCGGCTTGGACCGGACCATCTTCAGGCGGGTCAACTCGGTCGATTCGCCACTCAGCAGATCGAGCATGACCTTCGCACCGAAGCGCGTCGCGCCGACCCCGAGCCCGGTGAACCCGGCGCTGTAGGCGACGCGTCCGCCGAGTGCCGTGCCCTGGAACGCCGAGAGCCGCGAACACATGTCGATCATGCCGCCCCACGCGTGGGTGAACCGGACGTCGAGTTGCGGGTAGGTCGTGAAGAAGTGGTCGGCGAGGGTCTCGAACGTCTCGCGGCGCTGATCGTGCTCCGGCCGGATCCTGCCACCCCGGTGGTAGACCGCGTCGAAGCCGCCGTAGAGGATGCGGTCGTCGGCGGACCGGCGGGAGTAGTGGAACTCGCGACTCGAGTCGGCGATACCGAAACGGTCGGTCCACCCGATGCTCTCGAGCTGCTCCGGGGAGAGCGGCTCGGTCATGAGCACGTAGTCGTACACGGGGATCGTCAGGAGTTCCGTGCGCTTGAGGAGCGACGGGAAGCCGTTGGTGGCGAGCGCGACCTGCCGGGCCTGCACCCCGCCCTGCTTCGTGGTCACCGCGACGCCGTCGCCCGAGCGCCGCAGCCGGGTCGCCGGGGTGTGCTCGAAGACCCGCACACCGAGCTCGATGCAGGCGCGCTTCAAGCCCCAGGCGAGCTTCGCCGGGTGGACGAGTGCGGTGCTCTTCCACTCGCGCTGACCAGCCAGGTACACGGGTGAGTGCACGAGCGCCTGGACGGCCTCGCGATCGAGGAAGACACCGTCGCCCGACACCTCGCGCAGCGCGTCGACCTGATGCGGCTCGGTCGCGACCGTGAGCACACCGGTGTGCTCGAACTCGGCGTCGATCCCGAGACGGTCGAGCGTCGCGACGAACTCGTCGAAGTTCTCGTCCGCCAGGCGGTCGAGCTCCGGCAGTTCGTCGGCGAAGTGGCGCTCGCCGTTGTCGACACCGTGGGTGAGGCTCTCCTCGAAGAAGCCGCCGTTCCGGCCACTGGCCGCCCAGCCGACCTCCTTGCCCTCGATGAGCACGACGTCACGCGAGGGGTCGGCCTCCTTGGCGATGAGGGCCGTCCAGAGTCCGGAGTAGCCGCCGCCGACGACCAGCAGATCCGCCGTGACCTGGCCGACGAGTCGGGGCTCCGGCGTCGGCCGGTCGGGGCTGTCGAGCCAGTACGGGACCGTACTCGCTCCCGCGAGCGACCGCGCGATGCGCTCGGCCGAGTTCCGTCTGCGGTGGCTGTAGGTGGGTCCGTCCGAGGTCACCGGGTCTCCTCTGCGTCGAGTGTGGGTGTCGCGACTGTACCCCGCGGCCCCCGAGCTTGTCACCGGTCCGGATACCCGGCGACCCGCCCGCTCAGGTGCGCTGGTCGAGCCACTCCACGACGTCGCGCTCGACGTCCTCGCGGTTCAGCTCGTTGAAGATCTCGTGCCGCGCCTCGGGGTAGATGACGAGCGTCACGTCCGTCAGCTTCGAGCGCTTGACGTACGCGTCGCGGAGCAGGGTCAGGCCGCGGACGCCGCCGAGGGCATCGTCGGAGCCGCCGAGGATCAGCACGGGCAGCTTGCGCGGCAGGCGCTTCGGCGGGCGACCGAGGAAGGCGAACGCCTGGATCGGGTTCCACACCGGGGTCACTCCGATGTCGAAGTTGCGCTCGTCGGCCGCGAACGCGGCCCAGGCGGCCGGGTCGCGGTTGAGCCACTCGAGACCGGTCTTCCCGGTCTTCCGCCAGCGCTTGTTGAGGTCGCCGGCGTTGATGACGCCGGGCATCGCGAGTGAAGTGCCCGAGAGGATGAGGAGCTCGTACAGATCGTGTTCGGCAACGACCTTCTGCGCCATGAGCGAGCCCCAGCTGTGACCGAGCAACGCGAGCCGCGACTCGGGGAAGCGGGTCCGCAGGTACCGGCCGACGGCGGCGACGGAGTCGATCGCGCCACGGGTGGTCCGCGGGCCGAGCTTGCCGAGGCCGAGGTGCTCGAGCCCCGTGCGACCGTGGCCGCGGTGGTCGTCGGCCACGACCGAGTATCCCGCGTCGTTGAGCCGCGCGGCGAGGCGCCCGTACCGGAGAGCGTGCTCGCCCGCGCCGTGGGCGATGTGCACGACGGCCCGCGGGTTCGGCACCTCCCACAGGTAGACGTAGACCGTGACGCCGTCGTCGTCGATGATCGTCTCGGTCACATACGGTCGCGGCTCGACGGGGCGGTTCGCGTCGTCGACGGGTGGCGGGGTCTGCTCGCTCATCCCGCCAGCGTAGGCCCTCGGACCGGCGGCGTCGCGAGTCCGTTTGCAGTTCCCGGAGGGCAGGCGTACGGTGATTGAGGCCCGAACGGCGGGCCGGCAGGTTTCGACGGAAGCGAGGTGAGCGGCCATGGCTGGTGACAGTACCCGCGCCACCGCATCGACGAACCGCCCCGCCTCCCTCACCCGGTAGGCGCTGCCACCGTCGGTGCCGAGGCGCCCTCACTCACACCTCCCCGGGTGCGATCCACCGCGATCGCCTGCACCCGCGCGGCCGCCGCACGTTCCCGTCGATCGATGGACGGAGACCTCATGGCACTCATCGACAACGGCATCTACGTGACCGGACGGCGCTCGGCGAGCCCGCGATCGCTCGACGCCACGTACGAGCTCCTCAACGAACAGCGCGGCATGGCCTGGATCGGTCTGTACCGCCCGGAACCGTCGGAGATCCGCTCCGTTGCACAGGAGTTCGATCTGCATCCGCTCGCCGTCGAGGACGCCCTGAAGGGCCATCAGCGGGCGAAGCTCGAGCGGTACGGCGACACGCTCTTCGTCGTCCTGCGTCCCGCCCGCTACCTGGACGAGGAGGAGCGGGTCGAGTTCGGCGAGGTGCACCTGTTCGTCGGCCCCGGGTTCGTCGTCACGGTCCGCCACGCGGAGAAGCCCGACCTCGGCCAGGTCCGGCGGCGACTCGAGGCCCGGCCCGACATCCTCGCGCTCGGCCCCGACGCCGTCCTGCACGCGGTGCTCGACCAGGTCGTCGACGGCTACGGTCCCGTCGTCGCGGGGCTCGAGAACGACATCGACGAGATCGAGGACGAGCTCTTCGGCGACGCCGCGGACGTCTCGCGTCGCATCTACGAACTGTTGCGTCAGGTCATCGCGTTCCAGCGCGCGACCACGCCTCTGCGGGCCATGCTGCACGGGCTGCTGCAGGGTGCCGACAAGTACGGTCTCGACGAGGAGCTGCGCAACGGCTTCCGCGACGTGCTCGACCACACCCTCCGCATCGCGGAGCGCGTCGACTCCTTCCGTCACCTGCTCCGAAACGCGCTCACGGTGCACGCGACGCTCATGACGCAGCAGCAGAACGAGGAGATGCGACGCCTCTCGGAGGCGAGCCTCGCGCAGAACGAGGAGTCGCGTCGGATGAGCGAGACGGCCCTGGCGCAGAACGAGGAGATCAAGCGGATCTCCTCCTGGGCGGCGATCCTCTTCGCCCCGACACTCATCGGCACCGTCTACGGCATGAACTTCGACGACATGCCGGAGCTGCACTGGCAGTTCGGCTACCCGGTAGCGATCGGAGCGATGCTCGTCCTCTCCGGCACCCTGTACGCCATCTTCCGAGCCCGCCGCTGGCTCTGACCCCCCTGCTCGCGAACTGTCACCAACTGCCAGTCCTGCTCCCCGTGCACTGTCGGTTTGTGACAGTTCGCGGGTATACTTAGGGTGGCTAATTTGCTAGGCTAATGGATCGTGGCAAGCGGAGCAGCGACGAAGACCAGGGCACTGACGATCGCCGAGCAGGCGTCCGAACTCCGGATGGGCACCTTCCGGCTCGCGAGACGACTGCGCGGGGAGAAGTCGGTCGACGACCTCAGCGACCCGCAGTTCTCCGTCCTCGGAGGGCTCTACAAAGAGGGCTCCGCAACCCTGCGGGCACTGGCCGAACGCGACCGCGTGTCCGCGCCATCCATGAATCGCACCGTCAACTGCCTCGAAGAGGCCGGGTACGTCACCCGAGAAACCGACGCGGCCGACCGCCGGAAGGTCACCATCGCCCTCACCGAAGCGGGCCACACCACCGTCACCGAGACCGTCCGGAAACGCGACGCGTGGATCACCCAGCAGCTGCGCGCGCTCACCCCGGACGAACGCGACACCCTCGCCCGCGCAGCCGAGATCATGAGGAGACTCGCCACCCAGTGAGTGCAATGTTCCGTTCCCTGTCCAGCGTCAACTACCGCATCTGGTTCATCGGCGCACTCGTGTCGAACGTCGGCGCCTGGATGCAGGCCACCACCCAGAACTGGGTCGTGCTGACCGACCTCACCGACAACGACGCCGTGGCCGTCGGGGCCACCATGGCCCTGCAGTTCGGGCCGCAGCTCGTCCTCGTGCCGATCACCGGTCTCATCGCCGACCGCTTCGACAAGCGGAAGATCCTCATCCTCACCCAGTCGTGCCTCATGCTCCTGGCCGCAGCCCTCGGCGCCCTGCTCATCTTCGGTCACGCCGAGCTGTGGCACATGTACCTCTTCGCGCTGGCCCTCGGCATCATCAACGCCGTCGACGGCCCGGCCCGCCAGACCTTCGTCTCCGAGCTCGTCGACGAGCACAACATGTCGAACGCCGTCGCGCTCAACTCGGCGTCCTTCAACGCGGCGCGCATGGTCGGCCCCGCCATCGCCGGTCTCCTCATCGTCGCGATCGGCTCCGGGTGGGTGTTCGTCGTGAACGCCTTCACCTTCCTCGGCGTCATCGGCGCCCTGTTGGCCCTGCGCACCGGCAAGCTCCGTCGGGCGCCGCGCCCACCGCGGGCTCGAGGACAGTTCGTCGAGGGCTTCCGCTACGTCCGCGGGCGGCCGGACCTCATGGTGATCTTCGTGATCGTGTTCATCATGGGCGCGTTCGGTATGAACTTCCCGATCTTCGCCTCGACCATGGCCGTCGAGTTCGGCAAGGGCGCGGGCGAATACGGCATCCTCTCCTCGGTGCTCGCGATCGGTTCCCTGACCGGCGCGCTCCTCGCGGCGCGGCGTGCGCAGGCCCAGATGCGGATGATCGTCGGCGCGGCCGGGCTCTTCGGAGTCGCTGCGCTCACGGCCGCGTTCATGCCGAGCTACTGGTCGTTCGCCGCCGTGCTGATCCTCGTCGGCTTCTCGACGGTGACGCTCCTGACGACGGCGAACGGACTCGTGCAGACGAGCACCGAGGCCGCCGTCCGTGGCCGGGTGATGGCGCTGTACATGGCGATCCTCATGGGTGGCACCCCGATCGGCGCGCCCATCGTCGGGTGGGTGGCGAACACCTTCGGGCCGCGCTGGGCGCTCGGCCTGGGCGCACTCGCCGGGTTCGCCGCCTGCGCCACCGGCCTCGCCTACGGGGTGTTCCGTCATCACCTCCGCCTGCGCGTCGCACCGGACTCCCGCTGGCGCCTGCAGTTCACCCACGACGGCGTCGTCTCACCGGTCACGCCGGAGGACTTCTCGGAGCAGATCGCGCTCACCTCGCCGATCCCGCTGCCGAAGCCGAAGTCGCGCGCGAAGGCGCCCGAGTCGCGTCCCGAGTCGTCGCCGGTCGACGAGTCGACGACCCTCACCGGCTCCCGCCGCTAGACGGTCCTCCGCTCCGACCCGCTCGGCGTCCACAACTCCTGCATCCTGCGACCGCCGGGGCTCCCGGTCGCGCGGGGCGGCGGGTGACGCGGCCGGTCGTCACGCGCAGCAGGAGTCACGAACGACCCGACACCGGGCGGACACTCGGGACCCAGCACCGCAGCTCATCGCGGTAGCGGCGGTAAGGCTCGCCGAAGCGCGCCTCGAGGTCGGCCTCTTCGACCGGCCGGACCAGGACGTTCCAGACGACGGCGCCGAAGACCGCGTAGACGACCACGATCCAGGACGACAGCAGGAGTCCGACGCCGACGCCCTGGACGATGCTGCCGACGGCCATCGGATTGCGGACGAAGCGATACGGGCCGGCGATGACGAGTCGGTTCGGCATCGCGGCGGGTAGCGGCGTCCCACCACCGGTCGTCGCCATCGCGGCCGCCGACCAGAGCCCGACGACGCTCCCGAGCACCACGACGACGATGCCGACGGCCACGGCGAACTGCTCGGCACCCGGCGGCAGGGCGACCGCGACCCGCCACCGCAGCTCGAAGAAGCGCAGGACGGCGGGGATCACCGCGAGGAAGACACCCCAGAACGCGACGATCTCGACGGCGGTCCTCACGAGTTGCGAACCGGTCGACGCCGACGCGTCCGCCGGGCGGAACGCGAACGGCCCGAAGGCGATCCACGCTCTCGGGATCCCGCCGGTGAGGACGAGCGCGAGAGCCACGAGCGAGCCGACCGCGGCACCGACCATCAGCAGGGCGCCGATCCCCGCCTCCTGGGTCACGGCCGCGAAGATCCCCAGTGACACGGTGACCAGCAGCGTCCATCCGGTCGCGAGGATCGCCGCCCATCGGATCCCGACCGCGGCGAGCGCCGAGGCGACGACGAAGAGCGGGACGTCGAGCACGGCTGTGACGACGGGGTCGAGGCTGCCGAGCGTCGCCGCACGGACGGGCGGGACGAGGAACACCGACACCCACCAGGCTGCGCCGGCGAGGGCCTGCACCGCGAAGTACCAGCGTCCCCAGCGCTCGGCGCTCATGTGCTCGTCGGGGTCGGGGTCGGAGTCGGGGTCGTCATCGGCGTCGGCGCGCGATGAGCCACGCGACGAAGCGCCACCCCAGGAGGAGAGCGGCGAGGACGAGGACGGTCACGATGACGAAGCTGAGTTGGACGCCCTGGCCGGAGACCGCGCGCAGCACCATTCCGACGACGACGGTCGACACCCAGACGACGACGCCGGCCCAGCGGACGGAGCGGGTCTCGCGCTGACCGAGGACGAGTGCGAGGACGTGTCCGACGAGGAGTCCGACGGCGAACGGCCACAGCGTCACGAGGAGTCCGAGGATGCCTTCGCCGTGGCTGGCGCGGCCGATGAGGACGAACACGATGACGGCGAGGAGGTCGATGCCGACGGTCGCGGCGAATCCGGCGGGGGTCCTGCTGGGGCGGTCCATCCCCTCACCCTATTGGCGTCGCCGCCGCCCTCCCTGGAGGGAGGCCGCATGGCGCGCTGCGAGGCCTGTCGCTCAGTGCCGTCGCTGGCTACGATGGCGCTGACACCCGATCGACGAAGGAGCCGTCATGTCATTCCAGGCCTATCTCGATGCCGCCGAGGCGAAGACCGGCAAGACCCCGCGCGAGCTCGTCGACGAGGCGCACGCCCGCGGCTTCGACGCGTCGACGAAGGCCGGTGAGATCCTCGAGTGGCTGAAGGCGGACTACGAGCTCGGCCGGGGTCATGGGATGGCGCTCGTGCACGTCATCAAGAACGGTCCGACGATCAGCGAGAAGCACGTCGGCACCGACGGGGTGCACCGCGACGAGTCGACCGAGCTCTGGCTCGACGGAGCGGCGACGAAGCCCGCCGCCCCCTGATTCCCCGT
This sequence comes from Plantibacter sp. H53, assembly GCF_001650455.1. Classification (NCBI taxonomy): domain Bacteria; kingdom Bacillati; phylum Actinomycetota; class Actinomycetes; order Micrococcales; family Microbacteriaceae; genus Plantibacter; species Plantibacter sp. H53. Next base: position 7,830 of record NZ_LWCT01000022.1, on the reverse strand, counting down.
CCGGCTTGCTGCCAGCGCGGTGCGCTGACGCGAGCGCGGGGCTGTGGCGTGAGCGCGCCCCTCTGGAGACCCGCGGTCACCCGCCAGACCCGCGCTGGAACCTGAACACCGCCGCTCGCGTCAGCGCACCGCGCTGGGCCCGGAACAGCGACCTTCGCGTCAGAGCGGTGCGCTGGCGGACGAAGTCTTCGCTCAGTACCAGAAGATCGGGATCCAGTCGCGATGGTGGGCGTGCACGATCGCGAGGAAGACGATCGCGTCGAACAGCAGGTGTACGGCGAGGATGTAGCCGAGCGACCGCGTCTTCGAGAACAGATACCCCTGGAGGAGTGCGAACGGGAACGTCAGGAGCGGACCCCACGAGCGGTAACCGAGTTCCCACAGGAACGAGACGAAGATGACGGCCTGCAGGAGGTTGGCCTGCCAGACCGGGAAGTGCCGTCGCAGCAGGGCGAAGCAGGTGCAGATGAAGAACAGTTCGTCCCACGTGCCGACCGCGTTGACGCCGACGAAGAAGCGACCGAGTTCCCCGGCGTCGCTGATCACCGGCCAGTTCTCGTAGGCGCCCGAGCGGATGAAGTAGAACGGGAGGATCGCCCAGCCGAGCAGCGGGACGGCGACGAGGTAGGCGATCTCGCCCTTCGTCTTCTTCTCGCGGCTGCGCCAGGGGAAGGTGATCGCCTTCCGCCGGTAGACGAATCGGTCGATGAGGAACGGGACACCGACCGCCAGCAGGAGGACGGTGCCGATGCGGAAGAAGCTCGGCCAGGAGACGTCCGCCTCCACGGATGTGGTCGAGACGATCCCGATGCCGATCGCGATGAGGAACAGGTCTTTCGCGAGTTCTCGGTCGATGAGGATCGCGGTCGCGAGCGCGGCGACGAGGAGCGGGTAGCCGGCGAGCGGCTGCATGAGGCCGAAGAGGCAGAACGCGGACGCGGCGAGCAGCACCGCGGGGATCAGCTTCATCGGGCGGCGGGCCGGGACGATCATCTCGGTCTGCATGCCGTCGATCCTACGGGTGCCGGCGCGGGGCGCTGACGTGACCGCGGGGTTGCGGGCGTCGGCGCGATGCGCTGGCACGAGAGCACCCGAACGGGCACGACCGCGGGGCTGGCGCGTGAGCGCGACGCTCCGGAGACCCGCGCTCCCGCGCATGACCCGCGCTCACGTCAGCGCACCGCGCTGACGCATCCACCGAGGAGGGTGTGCCCCGCGTCGGCCGGCGGGTCAGGCCTCTCGGGTGATCTCGACCTTCACGAAGAGCTTCGAGCGGTAGGGGCCCGCGTACACACCACGGAGTGGGGAGACGTCGCCGTAGTCACGACCCCGCCCGATGAGGACGTGACGCTCGCCCACGTCGACCATGTTCGTCGGGTCGAACCCACGCCAGTCACCGCAGAACCACTCGACCCACGCGTGCGACTCCCCCGTCACCGTCTCGCCGATCGCCGCGTGCGGCTTCGGATGCAGGTACCCCGACACGTAGCGGGCCGGGATCCCGACCGAGCGCAGCGCCCCGAGGACAATGTGCGTGATGTCCTGACAGACGCCCTTGCGGTTCGCCCACGCCTCGGCAGCGGTCGAGTACACACTCGTGACGCCCTGCACGTAGTCCATCTGCTCGCCGATCTCCCGACTGATGGCCATCGCGGCCTCGCACGGGCTCTCGTGGCGGTCGGCGATGGTCCGGGCGAGCTCGACGAGGTCGTCCGGCGGGGTCGTCCGGCGCGTCTGCTCCAGGTGCTCCACCCGCGTCACGGCGGCCTGGGTCGCGATGTCGAGCTGCTCCCAGCCCGTCGGGTGCGGTTCGTGCTGGCGCGGCCGGACCTCGACGAGGCTCGTCGCCGTGAGCGAGAGCTCGTCGTGTGGGGTCAGCACCTCGAACGCCGAGACCTTCATGCCCCAGTAGTCGGTGTACGTCGACTGCGACGCCCCCGGCTGGATGTCGATGTGCGAGTACAGGACGTACTGGTCCTCGGTCGTCACCGGCAGCATACGCGCCTCGTTGTACGACGCGTTGACCTTGCCGCCGTAGGAGAAGCCCGTGCTGTGCTTGATGTGGAGCCGGGTCATGAGTTCTCTCCGATCCACGCGGGCACCGCATGAGTGGGGAAGTAGCGTTCGCGGATCGCCTCCGACACCTGGCTGGTGACGTTCTGCACGGCGTCCATCCGACCGGGGAGGTCGACGAGCGTGTCCTGGATGGGCCGGTATTCGAGGTCGCTCCGGATCTGTCCGAGCAAGCGCTGGGCGGAATCGACCGTCCCGACGCGGCCTCGGCGCGGTTCGAGGTCGCGCATGCACTCCTCGGCCCGACTGATGGAGAACATGACCGACCGGGGGAAGAGCTGGTCGAGCAGCAGGAACTCGGCCGCGTTCTTCGCGCTCGGCATGCCGCGGTACGTGCGCAGGTAGGCCTCGTAGGCGCCGCAGGAGCGGAGGATCGTCGTCCAGGACGGGCCGCTCGCCTCGGTGAGCGACCGCGTCGCCAGGAGTCGGGCGGTCATGTCGGCGCGTTCGAGGCTGCGACCGAGGGTGAAGAAGCGCCAGGCGTCGTCACGACTCGTGGCGGAGTCGACGATGCCGACGGCGAGGGCCGAGCGCTCGCGCACCCATCCGAAGAACTCGTGCACCTTGTCGCTCGCGACCCGGCGCGGCATTCGGGCACGCGTCGTGTTGAGGCACTCCCAGAGCTCGGTCGACACGATCTCGCGGGCACGACGCGCGTTCTCGCGGGCTGCGCCGAGCGAGTAGGCGATCGACGCCGGGTGGGTGCGGTCGACGGCGAGCTGCGCGAGGACGTCCTGGCGGGTGAGTTCCTGGTCGGCGGGCGCGTCGCTGCCCATGACGGACAGCAGTGACCGGCAGGCGGTGTCCTCGTCGATCCACGGGTCCTCGAGCAGCAGCTGCAGGTGGACGTCGAGGATGCGCGCGGTGCCGTCGCTGCGCTCGATGTAGCGGCCGATCCAGAAGAGGCTCTCGGCGATGCGGCTCAGCATGATGCGTCCTCCTGCCCGGCGACAGCGGGCGTGGAGAGCGTCTGCTGTTGTTGCTCCTGCTGGTCCTGGTTGCCGACCGGACGGTCCTGGGGCGAGTGCTCCGGGGTCGTTCCGTGGTCGTAGATGATCGGGATCGACGTCGTCTCGGTCGTGGCCTGCTCGGCGACGAGACCCTGGATGTCGTGCGACGAGGCCTCGGGCGCGGCGTTCGGGTCGAAGGCCCGGCCGACCACCCAGGTGTCCTTCGAGCCACCACCCTGGCTGGAGTTCACGACCAGCTGACCCTCCGGCAGGGCGACGCGTGTGAGTCCGCCTGGCAGCACCCAGACGTCGTTGCCGTCGTTGACCGCGAACGGTCGCAGGTCGGCGTGGCGGGGACGCATGCCGTCCTCGACGAGCGTCGGGATGGTGGAGAGCATGACGACCGGCTGCGCGATCCAGCCGCGCGGGTCCTCCTGTAGCTTCGTCCTGAGGGTCGCGAGCTCCTCCTTCGAGGCGTCCGGACCCACGACGAGGCCCTTGCCGCCGGAACCGTCGACGGGCTTGATGACGAGCTCGTCGAGGCGGTCGAGGACCTCTTCGAGGGCGAGCGGGTCCTCGAGACGCCAGGTGTCGACGTTCGGGAGGATCGCGTCCTCGGCGAGGTAGTACTTGATGAGGTCGGGCAGATACGTGTAGACGAGCTTGTCGTCGGCGACACCGTTCCCGACGGCGTTCGCGATGGTCACGTTGCCGAGACGTGCGGCGAGCATGAGCCCGGGCGAACCGAGCATGGAGTCGGCACGGAACGACAGCGGGTCGAGGAACTCGTCGTCGACGCGGCGGTAGATGACGTCGACGCGAGTGGGTCCGGCGGTCGTGCGCATGAAGACCTTGCCGCCGGAGCAGAAGAGGTCACGGCCCTCGACGAGTTCGACGCCCATGAGCCGCGCGAGCAGCGTGTGCTCGAAGTACGCGGAGTTGTACACGCCGGGGGTGAGGACGACGACGTTCGGGTCCTCGACGCCGGGCGGGGCCGACGCGCGCAGCGCCTGCAGGAGCTTGTTCGGGTAGTCACCGACGGGCCGGACGCGCATCGAGACGAACAGCTCGGGGAGCGTCTGCGCCATCACGCGACGGTTGGAGATGACGTAGCTGACGCCGGACGGGACCCGGACGTTGTCCTCGAGGACGCGCATCTGACCGTGCTCGTCGCGGATGAGGTCGATACCGGAGACCTGGATGCGGACGCCGTTCGCAGCCTGGATCCCGTAGGCCTGCCGGTGGAAATGCGACGACGAGGAGATGAGCTTCGCGGGGATGACGCCGTCGCGCACGGCGAGCTGCGGGCCGTAGACGTCGGCGAGGAAGGCCTCGAGCGCCTTGACGCGCTGTTTGATGCCGGCCTCGACCTGTGTCCACTCCTGCTGCTCGATCACCCGCGGGACCGCGTCGAGCGGGAACGGACGCTCCTCACCGGCGAAGTCGAAGGTGACGCCCTGCGCGAGGTAGGAGCTGGCGAGGGCGTCGGTGCGACCTCGGAGCTCCTCCTGGGTCATCCGAGCGAGGGAGCTGTAGATCTCCTGATACGCCCGCCTGGCGGTCGCACCACCCGCGTGTTCCGCCGCCTCGCCGAACATCTCGTCGAAGGCGGGGACGCCGCCCGGAGTCTTGCGCGGGGCGAGCGTGCCGCCATAGCCGTTGAACAGGTCACCCATGGGCCGACTCTACCGGGACACATGTTGCCGGGGTGTTTCGGAGCGCGGGGAGGTGCCCTCGCCGGTGCCGCCCCTACGCGACCGAGGCGGCGGTGAGGGCGGCCAGCTCGTCGGCGGAGAGTTCGAGCGTGGCGGAGGCGAGAAGGTCGGGCAGCTGCTCGACCGTGCGGGCGCTCGCGATGGGCGCGGCGACGGTCGGCTGCGAGCGGAGCCACGCGAGCGACACCGTCGCGACGGAGACGCCGTGGGCCGCGGCGACCTCGTCGAGGACGGGCAGGAGCGCGGCGTGGTCGGCCAGGTACGCCTGCGCGCCCTCGGCACGGACACTGTCGACGCTCGACCCCTCGCGGTACTTGCCCGTCAGGAAGCCCTTCGCGAGCGAGAAGTACGGCAGCACCGCGAGCTGCTCGCGCTCGGCGATCGTGCGCAGCTCACCCTCGAACTCGCGCTCGACGAGGTTGTAGTGCGGCTGGAGGGCGATCGGACGGTGGAGCCCCTTGGCCTCGACGATCTCGAACCACTCGGCGATGCGCGCGGCGGAGTAGTTGGAGATGCCGAGGTGGCGGACCTTGCCGGCGTCGACGAGGGACGACAGTGCCGTCACCGTCTCCTCGAGCGGCACCGACTCGTCGTCGAAGTGCGCGTAGTAGAGGTCGATGTGGTCGGTGCGGAGGCGCTCGAGCGAGGCGTCGGCCGCCTTGAGGATGTTGTCGGCCGCGAGGCCTGTGAAGTCGGGGTGCTGGCTGACCTTGGTCGCGATGACGAGCTCGTCGCGGTTGCCTCGGAGTTCCTGCCACTCGCCGATGAGTCGCTCGGAGTCACCGCCGGTGTTGCCTGGCACCCACGCCGAGTAGCCGTCGGCGGTGTCGATGAAGTTGCCGCCGCCCGCGACGAAGGCGTCGAGGATGTCGAACGAGGTCTGCCGGTCGGCGGTCCAGCCGAACACGTTGCCGCCGAGGTTCAGCGGGAAGACGGACAGGTCGGACGTTCCGAGGGTGGTGCGGGCGTGAGTCATCTGATGATCCTCCAGGGTTCGGTGCATCGCTGGTACTGCTCCTCACGCTAAGCCCGCGGACGGCTCGACTATTCCGTCGTGTCGTCCGATGACGAGCGGGCCACCGGAACCGGACTGGCTCTCCACGGCCCGGTGCCGGCCGTCCTACGGTTGCTCGATGGGCTATCGCATCGACGACTCGAAGGACCGCATCGACCGGGACGCCGTGTGGGCCCTGCTCCGCGAGGTCTACTGGGCGAAGTGGCGCAGCCGAGCCGACGTCGAGGCACAGATCGACGACGCCTGGCGCGTGATCGGCGTGTACGAGGAGGAGACGGGCGCCCAGGTCGGTTTCGCACGAGCGGTGTCCGACGGACTCGGCTTCGGCTACCTCGCCGACGTCATCGTGGACGAAGCGCACCGGGGCCACGGGCTCGGCAAGCGGATCGTGCAGGCCATGATCGACGACGGTCCCGGCGCGCACTTCCGGTGGACGCTCTTCACGAGCGACGCGCACGGCCTCTACGAGCAGTTCGGGTTCACCGACCCCGGCCCGACCGCGCTCGTCCGTCCAGCCGCGGAGCTGCCTATCCACCCGACGCAGGTACCCACCGCCTGAGTTGCGGCACGTCGTCGTTGAACCGCGGCCCGGGCGACCGATCGCCTCACTTCACCTCATCACTCTCGCCCGGCCTCCAGCCGCGACGGGCTAGCGTTGACGTATGTGGATCTCCGACGACGGCCGATACAACATCGTCGATGTGCCCGCGGAAGCGTATCCGGGGCGCGCCTATCTCCTCGAACTCGTCGCCGGACTCGATCCCGACGAGCTGCAGACGCTCGTGACCCGCATGCAGACGTTCGATGACGCGATGATCGACCGACTCGAGGTCCTCGTCGACGACGAGGCGCCCGAGGTCGCACCGGATCCGGAGCGTGAAGCGCCGTACGTCGATGAGATGATTCCGCGACGCGTCCTCGACTCGATCGACTGGGACGCGATCCTCACCCCACCGTTCCGGATCGAGGCGATCGACGTCGCCGGTGACCGCTGGCGCATGGATGCGTGGGCCTTCCTGGAGTCGATCGTCGAACCGCCCGTCACCCGACCGAGCGCTCGCAACCTCGGCTCCTCCCCCATCGATCCGGCGTAGACCCGCACCTGCCGAATAGGCTGGGTGTCATGACCGACGACGACGTCACCATGACGAACGAACCCTCGCCGCTGCTCGCCGAGGGAGCCGAACTCGAGCACCTGTACACGGGCGCGATCTGGAGCGAGGGGCCCGCATGGATCGCGGAGACCGGCCGCGTGCGCTGGAGCGACATCCCGAACGACCGCATCCTCGAGTTCGACACCGCGACCGGTGAGACGTCCGTGTTCCGTGACGGCGCCGAGTACACGAACGGCCGCACGATCGACCGCGAGGGCCGGGTCGTGCAGTGCAGTCACGGGCGGCGCGCGGTCGAGATCGAGGGGCCCGACGGTCCGATCACGCTCGTCGACCGCTGGGCCGGCGGCCGCTTCAACTCCCCGAACGACGTCGTCGTGCACGCCGACGGCTCGATCTGGTTCACCGACCCGCCGTACGGCATCGATCCGAGCGGGGAGGAGGGCCACCCGGGCGAGCAGGAGTACGGCGGGTGCTACGTCTTCCGGTTCGAGCCGGACACCGGAGCGGTCGAGCCGGTCATCACGGCGATGCTGCACCCGAACGGACTCGCGTTCTCACCGGACGGGTCGATCCTGTACGTGTCCGACACCGCCACCGCCGCACGCCGGATCGCAGCATACGACGTGGCGGAGGACGGCGTCTCGGTCATCGGCGGCGACACCCCCGGTCGCACCTTCGCGAGCACCGCGGTCCCCGCTTCCGACGGCTTCCGGATCGATGTCGACGGCAACGTCTGGTCGTCTGCGGGCGACGGCGTCGAGGTCTTCGACCCCACCGGCGCGACCATCCTGCGCATCCCGGTCCCCGAGCGCACCGCGAACGTCTGCTTCGGTGACGAAGACGGACGCACCCTCTACATCACGGCCAGCACGTCCCTCTACCGGATCCGAACCGCCACCCGCCAAAGCCCGCGAACTGTCACTCCAGCACAGTGACGGGGCGCTGGACTAGCCGTTGGTGAC
>NZ_LWCT01000021.1:0-26991 GCF_001650455.1 Plantibacter sp. H53 | reverse complement strand
GATGACGGGGGCGGGACGGGAGCGCCGTCGGCGACGGCGAACTCCTGGAGGAGCAGCTCGACGGCCGCGACACCGAAGCCCTCGTGCGGCGCCCGCACCGAGGTGAGCGGGATGATCGACGACTCCGCGAACTCGATGTCGTCGTAGCCGACGATCGCGATGTCCTCGGGCACCCGGACCCCGTGCTCGACCACGAGCGTCTGCATGATGCCGAGTGCCAGCAGGTCGTTGACCGCGAAGACGGCGTCGGGACGTGCGTCGACCGGACGGGCGGCGATCGCCCGTCCGAGCTCGCGCCCCTCGGCGATCGTGCGCTCCGTGCCCGCGATCACCTCCAGCGTGGCTCCCGGAACCGCTGCGACGGCGGAACTCGCACCCTCGAAGCGGTCGGCGACCTGGCGGATGCCGAGCGGACCACCGACGAACGCGAGCCGACGACGACCGGTCTGCAGCAGGTGCTCCGCGGCGAGGAACCCACCCCGGACGTCGTCGACCGACACCGACGGCTGGTCCGGTGACGATGCGAGCTGCCCGACGAGGACCGACGGGATGCCCCGCTGCCGGATGCTCGTCAACCGCTCCTCGACGGACTCGTGGGAGGCGACGAGCATGCCCTGCACACGCTGCGCCTCGAACATGCCGAGATAGGCGTCCTCGCGCTCACGACTCCGGTTCGAGTTGGCGATGAACACCGAGAGACCGTCTTCGGCCGCGCGCTGCTCCACCCCCTCGGCGATGGTCGCGAAGAACGGGTTGCTGACGTCCGGTGCGATGTACGCGATGGTGCCACTCCGACCGAGACGGAGCTGCCAGGCCGCGTTGTTCCGCACGAACCCCAGCTGGTCGATCGCCCGCTGGATGCGTTCCTGCTTCTCCGGCGAGACCCGATCGGGGTGGTTGATGTAGTGCGACACCGTCCCCATGGAGACGTCGGCGAGCGTCGCGACCTCGCGGATTCCGACTCGTCCCATGCTCAACCCCTCCTGTCGTCCTGCGGCGCTGCGGGCACTCGCCCGCGGCCCGGCTCAGTCTAGATCGCCGGGTCCCGGGCGGTCCTGAGCGCTGCCGGGCTGCTGGTCGCGCGGCTCCGGGCCGGTCCAGTCCGGTCCGAGCGGCTCGGGGATCTCAACGCCGACCTCGATGAGGGCGTCGGTGACGACGCGGATCGCGTTGAGGGCGCGAGGGAAACCCGCGTACTGCACGGTGTGGATGACCGTCTCGAGGATCTCCGTCGCGCTGCAGCCGACGTTGATCGCACCGCGGGTATGGCCGCGCAGCTGTGGTTCCAGCCCACCGAGCGCGACGAGAGCCGCGAGGGTGATGAGCTCCCGCTGCGCCAGCGTGAGCCCCGGCCGGGAGTAGATGTCGCCGAAGTTGAACTCGATACCGAAACGCGCGAGGTCCTGCGCGAGCCCGGTCTGCATCGCGACAAGCCCCTCCGACTTCCCCTCGCCGTACACCTCGTCGAACTTCGCCTTGCCGCGCTCGAGCCTCGTCATGTCCTCTGGTCCTGTCGTCATCGTCCGTCGCCTCAGATCGAGTGTCCGCCGTCGAGCGGCAGGATGAGGCCGGTGAGGTTCACGGCGGCGGGTGAGGCGAGGAAGACGACCGTCTCCGCGAGGTGCTCCGGCTCGCCGAGGAGCCGGGTGGGGATCTGCGCGAGGAGCGCCTCACGGCGTTCCGGGGTGTCGTTGTCGCGGCCGGGGGTCGCCTGGGCTCCGGGGGCGAGCGCGTTGACGGTGACACCCTGCTCGGCGACCTCGATCGCGAGCGCCTTCGTGAGTCCGACAACGCCGGCCTTGGCCGCGGCGTAGGCCGTCGCCCCTCGCACGAGGCGTCCGCCACTGACGGCGGCGATGGACGCGATGCTGATGATGCGACCGGAGCGCTGTTCGAGCATCGAGGGCAGGACCGCGCGCGTGACGTTGAACACCGAGTTGAGGTTGCGGTCCATCTGGGTCATCCAGGTCTCGTACGTCATCTCGTGGAAGAAGCTGACCGCGCCGCCGCCCGCACCGTTCAGCAGGATGTCGACCCCGCCCCACTCGTCGACGATGCCGCCGACGGCAGCCTGGACGGCGTCGAAGTCGGTCAGGTCGGCCGTCGCCGATGCGGCCCGCACCCCGTGCGCACGGACGAGTTCCGCCGTCTCCTCGAGCCCCGCGGCGTTGAGGTCGAGGCCGGCGACGTCTGCCCCCTCCGCGGCGAGCTTCTGGGCGATCACCCGGCCGAGCGCTCCTGCTGCCCCGGTGATGACGGCTCGTTTGCCCTGCAACCTCATGTGCGGTTCCGTTCCTCGTCCGGCGGGTTGAATCGCCGTTTATCGTCGTTGACTGTGGTCGTGCCGACATGATCGAGATCACGGGACGACGATCACCCATTCTCGTCGCCGTCTTGAAACGTGTCAATATGCATTCCGCCCAGCCGCCGTCATGCCCGAAGCGCCTCGCCGAGCGGAACTGATCCGACGCTTGACATGCGACCCGAGCGCGGTTAGCCTCGGCCATTGAAACGCTTCAACTTTGCTCGCGACCATCACCGCTCGCGTCTCAACATCACTGCCACATCTTCAAGGAGGAAATGTGTCCACAGCGCACCGGGCCCCGAAACGTCGGTCGGCCACCGCCATCGCCGCTCTCGGCGTCACCGCTCTCGCCCTGACCGCCTGCGCAGGGAACGGCGGCGCATCGAGCGCCACGTCGTTCGACTACCTCGCGGCCGTCGAGAACTCGATCGTCCGCGACGAACTCACCGCTCTCGGCGACGGCGCGTGCGCCGCGAACGAGAAGGCGCTGCCGCTCAAGGTCGAGACCCTGCCCCAGGCCGACGTGCTCCAGCGCGTCACGCTGCTCGCCAGCCAGAACGCCCTGCCCACCACCTTCACCGCACCGACCGCACCGCTGCGGCCCGGCGGCACCCTCGGCGACGACGACACCGTCCTCGACCTCGAAGACACCCTCACCGAGCTGGGCGTCATGGACGACATCCTCCCCTCGGCCGTCGCCACCGTGAAGAACATCTACGGCGACCGGTTCGTCTCGATGCCCTACCAGTACAACGTCGAGGGCTTCTTCTACAACAAGACGATGTTCACGGACCTCGGCATCGCGGTCCCGCAGACGTGGGACGAACTGCTCGACGCGGCCGACACCGTTCAGGCCTCGGGCAAGTCCGCCTTCACGGTCTCCGGTGCCCAGGGCTGGACGATCACCCGCTACATCAGCACCTACCTGTTCCGACTGCTCGGCCCGGACGCGATGAACGACATCGCCTCGGGCGACGCCAAGCTGACCGACCCCGAGTACGTCGAGGCGATCACCGCCGTCGCTGACCTCGGCAAGTACTTCGGTGCCGGCATCACGACGATGGACATGCAGACCGCGACGAGCGAGTTCTTCACCGGCAACGCGGCCATGATGTACAACGGCACCTGGATGCTCGCCGACGTCTACAACACCGAACTCAACCAGATCGGTGAGGACGCCGTGGGCTTCATGCCGTTCCCGACCGTCGAGGGCGGCAAGGGTTCGATCGACCAGTACCCGGCCAACACCGGTGCGGCGACCTCGTTCTCCACGAAGGGCTACGACGAGGAGAAGGTCGGCGGCTGGCTGAGCTGCATCGCAGAGAACTACGGCTCCAGCGTGCTGAAGAACCAGGGCGTCATCTCCGGGTTCAAGCTCAACGAAGAGGTGACCGACGTCCCCGCGCTCACCGCCGAGGTGCAGGGCATCATGGCCGACACCGATGAGACGGTCACCTGGTTCGAGACCTTCCTCCCCGAGAAGGCCGGCGTCGACGCCCAGACCAACGCCGCCCCGCTGCTCACCGGCGGCATCTCCCCCGAGGACTTCGCGGCGCTCGTCCAGGCCGGCGTGGACGCGGGTCTCAAGAAGTAACCGGCGATCCGGTCGCCGGCAGTCGCCCGGCGACCGGATCCGTCCGTCCGCGGACATCCACCTCTGCAGCGGGTCTCGCACCTCGCCGCCCAGCCTCACGGTCCCCCGACCGACTCAGGAGCACAGCATGAAAGACGTCCTCGGCGACAGGAAGGCCATCGCCATCCTGCTGGGCCCGGCCCTGCTCATCTTCACCCTGGTGAAGCTCGTCCCGGTGATGTGGTCGTTCGGCCTCACCTTCTTCCAGGGCGACCTGCGCGGCTTCGAGTTCGTCGGCCTCGACAACTTCGCCCAGCTGTTCGCCGACCCGACGGCACCGGAAGCGATCTTCTTCAGCATCAAGTACTCGCTCATCGCGACGGTCGCGCAGATCGCCCTCGGGTACGCACTCTCCCTCTTCTACGTCTTCGTCCTGAAGAAGGCGTCGACGCTGGTCCGCACGCTCGTGTTCTTCCCGGTCGTGCTGCCGACCGTCGCCGTCGGTCTGCTGTTCAAGCGCCTGTTCGAGGTCGCGCCGCAGACCGGACCGGTCAACGCCATCCTGAACGGCTTCGGCATCGACTCGGTGGACTGGTTCAGCTCGCCCGACAGCGCGTTCGTCGTGATCATCATCATGGACCTCTGGCGGTCGATGGGCTTCTACGCCGTCCTGCTCTATGCGGGGCTCCTCGACATCCCCGAGGAGGTGATCGAGTCGGCCCGCATCGACGGTGCCCGCGGCCTGAAGCTCGTCCGGTACATCATCGTGCCGCTGTCACTCCCCGTCCTGCTGTCCGCGGTGATCTTCAGTTTCAACGCGACGCTCAAGGTGTTCGACTCGGTGCTCGCCTTGACGGGCGGCGGGCCAGGGACGGCCACGACCCCGCTGACGCTCTACATGTACAACACGACGTTCACGTACCAGAACTACGGCTACGGCTCGACGCTCGCGTTCGTGCTCACGATCATGTGCTTCCTCGTGACGCTCCTGATCTTCAAGACCTCCCGCAAAGACCTGACGAAGGACTGACGCCATGACGACCGCCATCACCCCGGCGCCCGGCGCCACCACACCGGCCTCGAGCGGCAGCGGCGACGGATCCGGCACCGCCGTCCGCCGGCCGAAGATGCGTCGCGCTCCCCGCTCGCGCGCCTACTACCTGCGGAAACTGCCCTCGGTCATCCTCATCGGACTCCTGCTCGTGATCGAGATCTACCCGATCGTCTGGCTGTTCCTGTCCTCGTTCAAGAACCAGCGCGAGTTCCTGCAGGAGTCCACCTTCTCCCTCCCGGAGTCGTGGAGCTTCGACAACTACGTCACCGCCTGGACGACCGGCAACATCTCGCAGAACCTGCTCAACAGTGTCATCGTGACCCTGCCGTCACTCGTCTTCATCCTCATCTTCGGCGTCGCCGCCGCCTTCGCCCTCGAGGTGATGGTGTGGAAACGCCGCAACCTGACGCTGCTGCTGTTCATCTCCGGCATCATGATCCCGGGCCAGATGATCCTCGTGCCACTCTTCGTCGCCTACTTCAACCTCGGCCTCACGAACACGTACTGGCCGATGATCATCACCTACACGGCGCTCGGGATGCCGCTGACGGTCTTCATGATGACCGCCTACTTCCGGGCCGTGCCGCGCGAGGTGTTCGAGGCGTCGACGATCGACGGAGCCGGCATCATCCGTTCCTTCTGGTCCATCGGACTGCCGATGGTGCGGAACGCGCTCTTCACGATCGGGCTCGTCCAGTTCCTCTCCATCTGGAACGACCTGCTCATCTCGCTGACCTTCACGACGAACGCCGACCTCCGCACCATCCAGGCGGGTCTGCTGAACTTCAGCGGGGAGTTCGGCCAGGTCGACTACGGGCCGCTGTTCGCGGGCATCTGCATCAACGTGTTCTCACTGCTCGTCGTGTTCGTGTTCCTCAACCAGCGGATCATGAAGGGGCTGGCATCCGGCGCGCTCAAGGGGTGACGCCGAAGTGCCCGAGGACCGCAGGATGGACGACATGATCAACGACGACACGACCCACACCTCCTCCACCGACCGGACGACCGCGGCAGTGGCGACACCAGACGACCTCCGACCGCTCGGCTCGACCGGGCTCGTCGTGAGCCCGGTCACGGTCGGCACCTCAGGACTCGGCACGCCGGCGAGCGCCGACGGCTCCCCCGGCCCGGGCTCCACGGCGTTCGCATCGGCCGCCCTCCGGGGTCCGAATCTGCTTGTGGACACGTCGAACAACTACTCGGACGGACGCAGCGAGACGGCGATCGGCGACGCCATCCGTCAGAGCGGTCTGCCCGAGGGACGCGGAGTGGTGACGAAGGCCGACCAGGATCCGTCGACGGCGGTGTTCGACCGCGACCGGGTGCTGCGGTCCTTCGAGGAGAGCCTCGAGCGGCTCGGCGTCGAGCGCATCCCGGTGTTCCACCTGCACGACCCGTACTCGGTGTCGTACGAGGAGGCGTCGGCACCGGGTGGTGCGATCGAGGGCATGCTGGCACTCAGGGAGCAGGGGCTGGTCGACGCGATCGGGATCGCGGCCGGTCCGCTCAGCGTCATGCTGCCGTATGTGCGGACCGGCGCGTTCGACGTGCTCCTCACACACAACCGGTTCACCCTCGTCGACCGATCGGCGACCGGCCTGCTGGAGGAGGCGCGCTCGCTCGGGATGGGCGTCTTCAACGCGGCTCCGTTCGGGGGCGGACTCCTCGCCGGACGGCGCGGGCGCGACGGCAAGCCGGCCACGTACGCGTACCAGGCCGGTTCGCCCGAGTTGCTGGCCTGGGTCGACCGTGCCGACGAGCTGGCCACCCGCCACGGCATCCCGCTCGCGGCTGCCGCACTCGCGTTCTCGACGAGATCGGAACTCGTCGACTCCACCGTCGTCGGGATGAACCGGCCCGAGCGATTGGAACAGGTCGAGACGCTGCGAACGACCCACATCCCCGAGGACTTCTGGTCGGACCTCGACGCACTCGGCACCCCGCCGAGCACCATCACCGACTGAGCCCGTTCTCCATCCATCCATCCATCCATCCACCCGCTCCCCTTTCCCTTCCACTGTCCCTTTCTCAGGAGTCCGCCGGCGTGGCGTCCGCTGGCCGGGCCGGCGCGCCGATGACCTCCTGAGAAAGGGACGCCCGACGATGAAGGCCGCATCACGATGAAGGTTGCACGACGATGAACGACTCAGCAGGGCTCGCGGCGTCGTGGGTCGAAGACCCGATCCCGGGGACCGGCCGGCGGCGACCCCGTGCCGACGAACTGAGCGACGCACGTCGGCTGTCCCTCAACGGCGACTGGGCGTTCACGCTCTCGCCCACGGCCGACGGGACGGGCGACACCTTCGGTGATCCGTCGCTCGACGACTCCTCCTGGAACCGCATCCGGGTGCCCGCGCACTGGGTCCTCGAGGGCCACGGGCAGCCGCTGTACACGAACACCGCGTTCCCGATCCCGATCGACCCGCCTCGCGTGCCCGAGGAGAACCCGACGGGCGACTACCGCCGTACCTTCACCCTGCCGGAGGACTGGCGTCGCGCTGACACGGTGCTGCGCTTCCAGGGTGTCGACTCCTGCGGGACCGTGTGGTTGAACGGCGTGCTCCTCGGCCACAGCAAGGGCAGCCGTCTCCCGGTGGAGTACGACGTCGGCGAGCACCTCGTCCCCGGTGAGAACGTCCTCGCCGTGCGGGTGCACCGGTGGTCGAGCGGCACGTACCTGGAGGACCAGGACATGTGGTGGTTGCCGGGGATCTTCCGCGACGTCGACCTCCTGGAACGCCCGGCCGGCGCGATCGACGACGTCCAGGTCCGCGCGAGCTACGACCATCGCGACGGCATCGGCGTCCTGCGCGTCGACACCGACGTCCCCGGCCTCGTCGACATCCCCGAGCTCGGCATCCTCGACCTCCCCACCGGCACCGCGACCGCTCTGCCGGTCGAGCCCTGGAGCGCCGAGGTACCGCGCCTCTACACGGCGCACCTCAGGCCGCGGCCGACCGATGAGACGCCCGTAGCCGGCGAGACCGTCGAGCTGCGCATCGGGTTCCGCACCGTCTCCATCGAGGACGGCCGCTTCCTCGTGAACGGCGTCCCGGTGCTGTTCCGCGGGGTCAACCGGCACGAGCACGACCAGGACCGCGGCCGTTCGCTCGACACGGAGACCATGCGGCAGGACATCCTGCTCATGAAGCAGCACAACCTCAACGCCGTGCGCACGAGCCACTACCCGCCCCACCCGGACTTCCTCCGCCTCTGCGACGAGCTGGGGCTGTGGGTGGTCGAGGAGTGCGACCTCGAGACCCACGGCTTCATCTACACCGACTGGGCCGGCAATCCGCCGACGGAGCCGGTCTGGCGCGACGCGATGCTCGACCGTGTCCAGCGGATGGTCGAGCGAGACAAGAACCACCCGTCGATCGTCGTGTGGTCGATGGCGAACGAGAGCTGGGTCGGCGAGAACTTCGACGTGCTGGAGCAGTGGATCCGCGAGCGCGATCCGTCTCGGCCGATCATGTACGAGCGCGATCCGTCGTATCGGAACTCTGACTTCTCCAGCCTCATGTACCCCGACCAGGAGCTGCTCGAGGCCATCGGCCGTCGCGAGGAACCGACCCCCGTGGGCGTCGTGGCGGGGTCGCCGGACGACGTGCGTCGGCGGCGACTCCCGTTCCTGCTCTGCGAGTACGCGCACGCGATGGGCAACGGCCCGGGGTCGCTCGTCGACTACCAGCGGATCCTCGAGTCCTCCGACCGGTTCTGCGGCGGCTTCGTCTGGGAGTGGATCGACCACGGCTTCCGCAGCACCGACGCCGCCGGGAACGAGTTCGTCATGCACGGTGGCGATGTCGCCTTCCGACCGAACGGCGGACGCTACTGCCTCGACGGACTCGTCTTCGCCGACCGCACGCCCTCCCCCGGCCTCGCGGAGCTGCACGCCGCGATCAGTCCGGTCGAGCTCCTGGCGGACGCCACCACCGGCACGCTGACGGTCAGGAACAAACACGACATGCGGTCACTCGATCACCTGGCGCTCCGGTGGCAGCTGGAGGACGACGGCCTCGCCGTCGCTTCGGGTGCGTTGACGACACCGCCCGTCGACCCCCGGAGCGCGGCGACCGTCGACCTGCCGGCCGAGGCGACCGTGCCGACCGCCGGTGTCGATCCCGTCTCCGGCGCACCCGTCGAGCGTTGGCTCACCGTGCGCGCGGTCCTGGCGGCCGACGAGCCGTGGGCGGCAGCGGGACACGAGGTCGCGTTCGGGCAGGCGCGGATCGCCGCCGACCGACCGGCGGATCCGACCGGCGTCACCGTTCCCGTGTCGTCCGCGGCACGCAGACCCCTCGCTCACGCCGACCGCACGCCGGGCCACCGCATCACCCTCGGCGCAGGCTCCTTCGACGCCCGCACCGGCCGACTCCGCGCGCTCGGCGATCTCGAGTTCGACGGGCCCGTCCTCGACATCATGCGTGCACCCACCGAGAACGACCGGGGCCAGGGGCCGCGGAACACGGCCGCAGCCAGTTGGAAGCTCACGGGACTCGACCGCTTCCTCCACCGGACCGACGCCGTCGAGCGGATCGACGACGGGCAGGGCGGCGGCCTGCGGGTCTCCGGCCGCAGCGCCCCGGCCGCGCACGGGCTCAGCCTGCGCTGGACGTTCGACTGGACCGACGCGGGCGGCGCCCTGGACCTGTCGGTCACCGTCGTCCCCGAGGGGATCTGGGAGCACACCCCCATCGGCGATCACGTGCTGACGCTGCCGCGCCTGGGCCTCCGACTCGGACTACCGGGCGACTACACGGATGCGACGTGGTTCGGTCGGGGCCCCGGCGAGTCGTACGTCGACAGCCTCGCCGCGGCGCGCGTCGGTCGCTTCACGAGCAGTGTCGACGGGCTCCAGACCGACTACCCGGTTCCCGAGGAGAACGGCAACCACGTCGGGACGCGGTGGGTGGAACTCACCGGCAACGGCCTGCCGACCCTACGAGCCGAGCAGCTGCAGGACACCGGCTTCGACTTCACCGCCAGACGATGGACGAGCGAAGCGCTCGAGGAGGCCCGCCACCCGCAGGACCTCCGAGACTCCGGCCGTGTGTGGCTCAACCTCGACCACGCGCAGCACGGGCTCGGCAGCTCGTCGTGCGGGCCGGCCCTGCCCGAGCGCTATCGGGTGCCGGTGGCGGAGACGACCTTCGGTGTGCGGCTGCGGACGCTCACGCCCGACCCTGCAGGATGAGGTTCCAGTACACCCAGGGCAGGACGTGGCGGTCGGCGATGAACGTGAACCGGCGCTCCTTCGCGAGTCCGTTCCAGAACGGGATCGAGGGCTTCGGGCGGTAGCGGTCGTCGAACTCGGCGAACACCACCGTCCCGCGGGAGACCGTGAACGGGCACACCGAGTAGCCGTTGTAGACCGTGCTCGGCTCCTGGCCGGACCGCACGGCGACGAGGTTCTTCGCGAGGGTCTTCGTCTGTTGCCGGAGGGCTCCGCCGGACTTCGAGCTCATCACCGCGGCGGCGTCGCCGAGCGCCCAGACGTCCGGGAAGCGCGGATGCCGCAGGGTCAGTGAGTCGACCTCGACGAAGCCACCCGGGTTGCCGGGCTCGGCGAGCGCCGTTGCCGCGAGCCAGTCCGGTGCGGACTGCGGCGGCACCGCGTGGAGGACGTCGTAGGGGATCTCCTCCCGAAGTCCCCCCGTCACGCCGTCCTGCCCGCGATCCGGGCCGTCCTGCGGGTCGGTCTGCGCGATGGTCACCACGCGCTGCTCCGGGTCGACCGCGACGAGCTCGCGCGAGAACCGCACCTCGATGCCGTACTCGGCGACCTTGCGGTCGAGTTCGGCGTCGATCATCGGCATGCCGAACATCGTGGGTGTGGGCACGACGAGCACCACACGGATGTCGTCGAGGACGCCCGTCTGCCGCCAGTGGTCGCACGCGAGGTACATCGGCTTCTGCGCGGCACCCGAGCAGCTCGCGGGGCCGGCGGGCTGCGTGAACACGACGGTGCCGGAGCGGACCGACCGGAGCACGCGCGAGGCCTTCTGCGCGTACTCGAACGTGTAGTTGGAGATCCCCACCGGCGAGGCCATCGCCTCCGTCAGACCGGGCACGGCGTCCCAGTCCTGCTGGATGCCCGGAGCGACGATGAGCTGGGCGTACTCGACGGCGGTGCCGGATTCGAGCGTCAGCGTCTTCGCGACCGGGTCGATGGACCGGACCCGGTCCTGGATCCAGGTCACGCCCTTCGGCGTCACCGCGCGCTGGGGCCTCGTGGCCGCCGACGCGGACGCGGTCCCGCCCGCGACGTGCGAGAACATCGGCTGGTACCGGTGGTGTTCGCGCGGTTCGATGACCGCGACGTCATCGACCCCGTATCGCCGGAGCCTGCCAGCGACGGACAGACCGGCGTTGCCGCCACCGATGACGACCACCTCGTGATGGAGCGGAGCCCTGCTGGAGTCGGTCACGGTGGCGGCGGCGCTCAGGATCCGGACTGACCGCGGCCGGTGGCGTTCTGCAGCCGGTCGATGTGCTCGGAGGCCTGCGCCTTCGTCAGGTCGGCGGGGAGCTCCTCGCCGGCCTCGCGCGCCAGAGTGTCGAGGTAGCTGCGCTGCGGGCCGGTCATCGGCTCGTCGCCGGTGACCCAGTCCTCGGGGTCCTTGCTCGCGCTCGTCGAGCTGTCGTCGCCCCGGGCCCCGAGGGTCTCCTCGGTGGCGCCGATCGTCTCGGGTGAGCCGGAGGTCGTGGCGTCGGGGGTCGTTGCGTCGGTCTGTTCTGCGTCAGTCATGCGGCAACGGTACGTCGAGCGGGCGATCGCGGAGGAGGGGTTGCGCGTCCACGTCGGAGCGGTCTCGGAATAGCGATGGACGGCCCCCGGTTGACCCAGGCGACCGCGTGCGGCCGCACCGTCCACGAAGGAGACCCATGTCCGACACCGCTTCCGGAACCGACCGATCCGCCGACGACCCCGCTCCGTCGCAGGGCGTCGCCATCGGCATCCTCGGTGCCGGCAAGGTCGGCACGGTCCTGGCACGACTCGCGGTCGCCGCCGGCTATCGGGTGCTCATCAGCGGTTCGCGCGACGCCGCCCGGATCGCCCTGACGATCGACGTCCTCGCTCCGGGTGCCGTCGCCACGACCGCCGCCGAGGCAGCGACCCAGGCCGACATCGTCATCCTCGCGCTGCCCCTCGGCAAACATCGCTCGGTGCCCGTCGACGAGCTGCGCGGCAAACTCGTCATCGACGCCATGAACTACTGGTGGGAGGTCGACGGCCACCGCGAGGACCTCAGTGCGCCGGAGACCTCGACGAGCGAGCTGGTCGCCGCCTTCCTGCCGGAGTCCCGGGTCGTGAAGGCGTTCAACCACATGGGGTACCACGACCTCGACGGGGAGCCACGTCCCACCGGCGCACCGGGCCGCAAGGGCATCGCGATCGCCGGCGACGCCCCCGCGGACCGGGCGGCCGTCTCGGCCGTGGTGGACGCCCTCGGGTTCGACCCGGTCGAGATCGGGCCGCTGCGCGCTGGCGTCGTGCTCGAACCGGGGCACGAGCTCTTCGGGGCGAACATCGGTGCCGACGAGATCCGCGAGGTCGCCGAGGTGCGGGCGTTGGCCGAAGCCGAGGCCGGCGTCCGCTAGGCGACGCGGCGGGTTCCCGGACCGGTCTCGACCGTTCGTACCACTCTCGGGTGCAGCGCCGACTTTGGGCGTGCCGACCCGGGTCGCCTCGTCGAGCGCGTCGTCAGTGCCGTACTCAGCGAGGAGGAACGCCCGACCGGCCTCGGATGCCCCGTCGCCGGTCAACGGCATCGCGCTCGCGCGAACCGGGGTGCACTCATCCGTCGATCGTCCGATCAGCGCCTCGTTCGTTTCCGTGCCGATCAGCCCCGCACTGCCTACTCGCGCTCGAACTCGTCCCGCCAGGAGTACTCGGGCTCGAAACCGAGTCGTGTGCGGGCCTTGTCGATGGACATGAGCGTTTCGAACTCGCCGAGCCCCGCCCGCAGCGGGACGCCGGGGAAGTGCGTCGCCGCGAGCTCCGCCGACGGCACGGTCGTCCCGTTGTCGGAGGCGCACACGTCGAAGACCTCGAAGCCGGGCTCCGCTCGGGTCAGCGCCAGCGCGACCGCCTGCGCACCGTCACGTGCGTCGACATAGCTGAACAGGAGATCGCGTCGGTACCCGGGCTCCGACGCCCGCGCGAACGTGCCGTACTCCCCCGGCGCCACGACGTTCGTGAACCGCAACGCGGTGATCGACGTCCCGTCGGCCCACCGCACCAGCTGTGCGGCCATCGCCTCCTCGGCGACCTTTACGAGCGCATAGGTGTTGTTCGCGCGACTGACGGTCTCGTCGATCGGCAGGAACTCGGGCGCCTCCTCGAACGGGAATCCCATGGCCGTGATGCTCGACGCCGTCACGATCGTCCGGATGCCCGCCCGCAGCGCCGCGTGCAGCACGTTGAACGACACGGTCAGGTTGTTGTGGAACGTCGCCGCATCCGGCACGAGCCCGTTCACCGGGATCGCGGCCAGGTGCACCACGGCGTCGAGACCTGCGAACCTCGCCGTCACCCCGAGCAGGCTGTCGATCGTCTGCCCGTAGTCGGTCAGGTCCACACGGGTGAACCCCGGCCCGGCCGTGCCCGCGACGTCGAGTCCGTGCACGTCGTGGCCGTCCCGCAGCAGTCGTTCGACGGTGGCGGAGCCGAGCTTGCCCGAACTCCCGGTGACGGCGATGCGCATACGGACGATCCTAGGCTCGGGCCGGGAAGTCGGCGGGCAGCGGGAGCGCGGTCACCACGTGCCCGGCTGCGTCCTCCTCGTTCGCGTGCAGATGGCCGACGCGCCCACCGGCCGGGAGTCCCGTCTCCGTGAAGAAGCCACGGATCGTCTCGTACAGCTCGACGATGTCGTGGGTGTCGCCCGCCTGCGTCAGCACGATGTCGCCCGACTGCACGTAGCGCTCGCCACCGTCGACGAGCACCTTCCCCTTGCCCTCGGTGATGAACCAGATCTCGTGGTCGTCGTGGTGGTGCCGGTCGAACCGTCCGCCGTCGACCGACACCGCGAACCGCCCGATGGTGCCGATCTCGCTCCAGTCCGGCTTCGAACCCGGATGCACCCAGGAGCCCGGTTCGATCACCGGCATCAGCGGTCCTGCTTCCAGCTCGGCGCCGTTCCGGCGTCGAGGATGCGCGCGTCGGGCAAGCCGTCGAGCCCCGTCTCCGCGCCACCAGGGGTGTACACGACCGACAGTCGCAGCGGGCGCCACGTCGTGTTGTAGGTGGAGTGCACGGTGTCCTTCGGGATGTACACGGCGTCGCCCTCGCGGATCGGGAACGCGGGACCGTCGCCGACGGTCTGCACGCCCTCGCCGGAGATCACCGTGATGACCTCCTCCTCGCCCGGGTGCTGGTGGGGTGCGTGGCCCTGTCCGGGGTAGACGATGACCTCGCCGACCGTGAGTCCGGCGCCCTCGTCGAGGTGCGGGGTGACGAGCCACTTGATGGTGCCCCAGTCGAAGACCCGGGTGGGGACCTCGTCGGGGCGACGGCCGGCGGTGGCGGGGGTGATGGCTGGTTCGGTCATGGGATGCTCCTCGTCGAGTGGTCGGGTGGTCGGTCGTGCCGTCGGTCAGCGGGTCTGGATGGCCTTGAAGTCTTCGATCTGGCGTTTGATCGCCCGCTCGGTCGGGAGGCGTTCGGCCGAGGACGCGCCGAAGAACCCGGCGACGCCCGTCGTGTTGGCGAGGATGAAGGCGGCGTCCTCCGGTTCGGCGATCGGACCGCCGTGGCACAGCACGATGACGTCCGGGTTGATCGCGACGGCCGCGTCGCGCATCTCCTGCACCCGGTGCGCCGACTCCTCCAGCGAGAGTGCCGTGGTCGCGCCGATCGTGCCGGCCGTCGTGAGGCCCATGTGCGGGACGAGGACGTCAGCACCCGCCTCGGTCATCGCGACCGTCGACTCGACGTCGAAGACGTACGGGGCCGTGAGGAGGTCACGCTCGGCGGCGAGGCGGATCATGTCGACCTCGAGGTCGTAGCCCATGCCCGTCTCCTCGAGGTTCTGGCGGAAGACGCCGTCGAAGAGCCCGACGGTCGGGAAGTTCTGCACGCCGGTGAACCCCATTGTCTTGAGCTCGTCGAGGAAGCGCTCCATGATCCGGAACGGGTCCGTCCCGTTCACGCCGGCGAGCACCGGGGTGTCGCGGACGATCGGCAGCACCTCCCGACTCATCTCCACGACGACCTGGTTGGCGTCCCCGTAGGCGAGCAGGCCCGACAGCGAGCCGCGACCGGCCATCCGATACCTGCCGGAGTTGTAGATGATGATGAGGTCGACGCCGCCCGCCTCCGCGGACTTCGCCGAGATGCCGGTGCCCGCCCCGGCGCCGATGACGGCCTGGCCGCGCGCGACGGTGGCGCGAAGTCGTTCGAGTGCGATGGTCCTGTCCATGGTCAGTCCTGTTCCGTGGTGTCGGTGCGGTTCCTGTCGCCGCCTCGCTCGATCACAGCGTGGAGGGTGTCGGCGGCGAGCCCCGCGAACACCGGATCATTGAGATGTTCCGGACGGTCGACGACCGTGACCGCGCTGCCCTGCACACCCGCGAGCACGGCTTCCATGAGTGCAGCATCCGCCTCCGCGTCGCGGAAGGGCAAGCCCTCGGCGTCGAGCGCCGAGACGCCGCCGCGCGGGATCAGCAGCACGGTGGGGGCCTCGGCGCCGCTGAGCTTCGCCCCGATCCGCTCGCCCAGCTCGCGGTTCTCGTCGACCGTGGTGCGCATGAGCGTCACCGTCGCGTTGTGGACGAAGAAGTCGCGATCGGCGAACCGCTCCGGCACGGTGTCGCGAGGGCCGAAGTTGACCATGTCGAGCGCACCGAGGCTGACGAGCTGTGGGACGCCTGCCGCGCCGGCCGCGGTGAGTCGGTCTGGGCCCGCCGTCAGCACGCCGCCGACGAGATCGTCCGCGAGTTCGGTGGTGGTGAGATCGAGGACCCCTGCGAGCATGCCGCTCCGGGCGAGCGATTCCAGGGCCCGCCCGCCCGAGCCGGTGGCGTGGAAGACGAGGACCTCGTAGCCGAGTTCGTCGAGGCGCTCGCGGGCCACGTCGACCGCCGGCGTCGTGACCCCGAACATCGACGCCCCGACGAGCGGGCGGTCCGTCCGCTCGGCGGACGAGGCCGGACCGCGCGCCTGCGCAGCCGCCGCCATGCCGGCGATGGCCGCCACCGCATTCCCGAGGACGGCACGGGAGATCTGGTTGATCCCGGCGATGTCGACCACGCTGTACATGAGCGTCACGTCGTTCGCGCCGACGTACGGCGCGACGTCCCCGGACGCCATCGTCGACACGAGGAGCTTCGGGGCCCCGATCGGCAGTTCGCGGAAGACCCGGGCGGCGATGGCCGAGCCGCCGCTGCCACCGAGGGCCAGGACGGCGTCGACCCGCCCGGTGGCGTGCAGTCGGCCGATCACCGTCGCGGCACCTTCCGCCATCGCACTCACGGCGGCTCCACGGTCATCCGCGGCGAGCAGCGTGTCGAGATCGGTCCCGCCAGCGGCGGCCACCTCGTGGTTCGGGTGGTCCACGGCAGCGTCGTACCCGTGGGGCTCACGCGTTCCGGCGTCGACGACCACGACGTCCGCGCCCAGTTCGCCGAGACGGCCGGCGACCCATCGGTACTCGGCGCCCTTCGTATCGAGGGTGCCGACGAGGGCGACGGTCGGTCTGGCTGGTGCTTCGGGTGCGGTCATCGTCGCTCTCCATCGTCGTCGTCGTGAGCGCAGGACGGCCGTGTGTCGGCGCGCCCCACCTGACGGATCCGCTTCGACCCCGCCAGCGCCTCCATCCTGGTCCACGTTTTGAAACGTGTCAAGAAGAGTTGGATCTTCCTCGCTTTCTCGCATGCGAACGCTGTAGCATCGGGTTTTGAAACGTGTCAGAGTTGACCGCCGAGCGAGCTGCGACGCGCCCAGCCTGACGAAAGGACCAGCAGCCACGATGGTGACCACGAGCGCCCCCAGATTCGAGCACCTCCGCGAGGCCCGAGGGATCGGCGACGCCACCCCGAGGCTGAGCTGGACGAATCTGGCGCCCGCCGGCTGGGAGCAGCACGCCGCCGAGATCGAGATCACCCGCGACGGACGGGTCACGACCACGGGCCGGGTCGCCACCGGTGAATCCGTCCTCGTCGCCTGGCCCGCCGCTCCGCTCCGCTCGCGTGAGGTGGCATCGGTGCGCGTACGGGTGTGGGGCACCGACAGCGGCCCTGGCCAGGCGGTCGAGGTGGCCGACTGGAGCCCGGTGGCGACGGTCGAGGCCGGCCTGCTCGCACCGGGCGACTGGGTCGCGGTGCCGGTCGCAGCCGACTGGGCTGAGGAGCCGGAGAGCGACACACGTCGGCCACCGCTGTTGCGGCGGGGCTTCACCGTCGGTGCCGACCTCGTGTCGGCGCGGTTGTACCTCACAGCGCACGGTGTCTACGAGGCTGAGATCAACGGTCGTCGCGTCGGGGACGAGGCGCTCGCGCCGGGTTGGACCAGCTACGCGAGCCGACTGCGCACGGCGACGCACGATGTCACCGAGCTCCTGCACCCCGGCGACAACGCGATCGGCTCCTGGATGGGCGACGGCTGGTACCGGGGTCGACTGGGGTGGCGCGGTGGCTTCCGCAACCTGTTCGGCTCGGACCTCTCGCTCATCGCCCAGCTCGAACTCCGCTATGAGGACGGTCGCGTCGAGACCATCGCGACCGACGAGCACTGGCGCGCCTCGTTCGGCCCCATCGTCAGCTCCGGCAACTACGACGGTGAGCACTACGACGCCCGCGAGGAGCTCCCCGGATGGTCGGGGCCCGGCTTCGACGACAGCGGGTGGGCCGGCGTACGGATCGGCACACGCGACCCGGCCACCTTCGTCGCACCGCAGGGACCCCCGGTGCGCGCGACGCAGGAGGTCTCGCCGATCGCGGTCCTCACGAGCCCGAGCGGCAAGCGCATCCTCGACCTCGGCCAGAACCTCGTCGGTCGACTGCGGATCCGGGTCACCGGTCCGGCGGGCGAGATGGTCGTGATCCGGACCGCGGAGGTCATGCAGGAGGGCGAGATCTACACCCGCCCACTCCGCGAGGCGAAGGCGACCGACAGCTACACCCTCGCCGGCCACCCGGCTCCGGCGGACGGCGGTCCCGCGGAGGAGTGGGAGCCGCGGTTCACGATCCACGGTTTCCGGTACGCGGAGATCACCGGATGGCCGGGCGATCTCGACGAGGCGGTCGCGAACGGCGACGTCGTCGCGCGGGTCTACCACTCCGACCTCGAGCGGACGGGCTGGTTCGAGAGCTCCGACGAGCGGGTGGACCGCCTGCACGAGAACGTGCTCTGGAGCATGCGTGGGAACTTCGTCGACCTCCCCACCGACTGCCCGCAGCGGGACGAGCGCGTCGGCTGGACCGGCGACCTGCAGGTCTTCGCGCGCACCGCCTCGTTCCTGTACGACGTGTCGGGCATGCTCGGCTCCTGGTTGCAGGACGTCGCGGTCGAGCAGCACGAGGACGGCACCGTGCCCTGGTACGTCCCGTTCATCCCCGACGACGGCCAGTGGACGCCGAACCGACCCGGCGCCGTGTGGGGCGACGTCGCCGTCCTCACCCCGTGGGTGCTCTACGAGCGCTTCGGCGACATCGGCGTCCTCGCGGCCCAGTACGACACCGCGAAGCGGTGGGTCGACCTCGTGCACCGCCTCTCCGGCCCCGACCACCTCTGGAACGAGGGGTTCCAGCTCGGCGACTGGCTCGACCCGGCCGCACCACCGGATCGGCCGGCGGAGTCGCTCACCGACCGCCACCTCGTCGCCACCGCCTACTCGGCCTGGTCCACGGCGCACCTCGCGAAGACGGCCGCCGTGCTCGGTCGCATCGACGACGCCGAGCACTACGCCGAGCTCGCTGAGGCGACCCGCCGGGCTTTCCTCGCGGAGTACGTCGGCGAAGACGGGCTGATGACCAGTGACGCGCAGACCGCGTACTCGCTCGCGATCGCGTTCGAGCTCCTGCCGGACCCGGCAGCAGTGGACCGTGCCGGCGAGCGGTTGAGCGCCCTCGTCGCCGCCGCCGGCAACCGCATCGCGACGGGCTTCGTCGGGACGCCGATCGTCAGCGACGCGCTGACGACGTCGGGCCATCTCGACCGCGCCTACGACCTGCTGCTCGAGGACGAGTGCCCGTCCTGGCTGTATGCGGTGGGCCAGGGAGCGACCACGATCTGGGAGCGCTGGGACAGCATGTTGCCCGACGGGACCGTGAACCCGGGGCAGATGACCTCGTTCAACCACTACGCGCTCGGAGCGGTGGCCGACTGGCTGCACCGGGTCGTCGCCGGCATCGCTCCGTCCGCACCCGGCTACCGCTCGATCCTGTTCCGGCCCCGACCCGGCGGTGGGCTCACCCACGCCTCGGCCGTGCACCTGACGCCCTACGGTCGGGCGTCGATCGTTTGGCGGATCGAGGCTGACACGCTGCACGTCGAGGTCGAGGTGCCCACGGGGACGACGGCCGTCGTCGACCTGCCGGGCGCCGAGCCGGTGTCGGTGACGAGCGGTACGCACCGCTTCGAGGTGACGGTCGGGACGGTGGACGATCCATTCAGAGGAATAGAACCGCTCCGCGCGACGCTGTAGTCAGCGTGAAGAAGATCGGGTTCCTGTCCTTCGGACACTGGCAAGACGTTCCGGGCTCCAGCGTGCGCACCGGACGTGACGCACTGCTGCAGAGCATCGACCTCGCGGTCGCGGCGGAGGAGGTCGGTGTCGACGGTGCCTACGTGCGCGTGCACCACTTCGCCCGGCAGCTCGCGTCACCGTTCCCACTGCTGGCGGCGATGGCGGCGAAGACCTCGACCATCGAGCTCGGCACCGGTGTCATCGACATGCGCTACGAGAACCCGCTCTACATGGCCGAGGAGGCGGCGGCCACCGACCTCATCAGCGACGGCCGACTGCAGCTCGGCGTGAGCCGGGGATCACCCGAGACGGCACTCCGCGGGTCGGAGTCGTTCGGTTACGTTCCGGGCGACGACGAGACCGACGCGGACATCGCCCGCTCGCACACCGAGGTGTTCCGGGCGGCCATCGCCGGAGCCGGTGTGGCCCGCGCGAACCCGCAGATGACGGGGACCAACGGCCTGCTCGCGATCCAGCCGCAGTCGCCGGAGCTCGGCGAGCGCATCTGGTGGGGTGCCGGCTCGCGGTCCACCGCGGTGTGGACGGCGGAGCAGGGCATGAACCTCATGTCGTCGACGCTCCTCACCGAGGACACCGGGGTGCCGTTCGACGAACTGCAGGCGGAGCAGATCCAGATGTTCCGCGACGCCTGGTCCGAAGCCGGTCACGAGTGGCAGCCGCGGGTCTCCGTGAGCCGCAGCATCCTGCCGCTCATCGACGACGAGACGCGCCGCTACTTCGGTCTGCGCGCCCAGGCCGACTCGAAGGACCAGGTCGGACACCTCGACGGCGGACTCGCGCGCTTCGGCCGCAGCTTCATCGGCGAGCCCGACGTCATCGCCGCCGAGCTCGCGGCCGATGCCGCCGTGCAGGCCGCCGACACCGTCCTCGTCACCGTCCCGAACCAGCTCGGCGTGGCCTTCAACGCGCGCATCCTGGAGGCGATCGTCAGGGACATCAAGCCGGCGCTCGGGTAGCCCCCGAGGTTCACAACTCCTGCTGATCGCCCGTCGGCAGGCTGACATGCGCACCAGGCGCTGTCTCCACGGTCGACGGCAGACCATCCGCAGGAGTTGTGGTCACCTCGCTCAGGCCAACAGCTCGTCGAGCATTGTCGGCACCTGCCAGGCGCCGGCCGCGTCGCGCTCGAGCGGGAGCTCGGCGGTGATCGCCCGGCCGGCGGTCGGCAGCGGCGCGAGGATGCGCGGTTCCGGCTCCAGAACCACCTCGATGCCGGTCGCCTGCAGCTCCTCCACGTCGAGCACGATGAGCACGAGCGGCAGCTGGAGCGACCCGTAGACGCGCTCGAGCACTTCGGGCAGCCGGTCGGCGGTCGTCGCGTGGACGAAGCCGGCGTCGAGGAACGGCACGGCTCGCGTCGACACCTCGTACTCGCCGAACGGCCGACTGGCCTCCCAGTCGTCGACGATCGCGACATGCAGGATCTTCGTCATCTCCACCCTCTCCATTTAATGAGACGTTACCGTATCATTAGAGCATGGAATCGAGACCTGGTCGTCCGACGGCAGCCGAACGCGACCGCAGACGGGACGCGATCCTCGACGCCGCCATCCGCCGCTTCACCGAGCACGGGTACGGCGGTGCGACGATCGAAGGGATCGCCGCCGACGCCGGCGTGACGAAGCGGACCATCTACACCTGGTTCGGTGACCTCGCCGGCGTGCTGACCGCGGCGGTCGAACGCCAGCACGGGTACCTCCTCGCGGCCGACGAGCCAGGCTCCGAGGCGGAGCCTCTCGAGGACGCGGCTACCCGACTGGTCATCGCGCTGCACTCGGACGTCTCGGTCGCGCTGCACCGACTCGTGATCGCGGAGTCCCCGCGCTTCCCCGAGGTCGCCGCCGGTTTCTACGCGGCCGGCCCGGCCCGCTCGATCGCGTTCCTCTCCGGCCACGTCGGCGAGCGGGCGGAGCAGCTCTACACGCTGCTCCTCGGCGAACCGCATCGACGCAGGCTGCTCGGCCTGGCCGCTGCGCCGACACCCGATGGAGCCCGGGAACATGCCCGCGCGTGCCTGGCACTGGTCTCCAGGAGGAGCCACCCACCGCGCGCTCAGCGGTCGTAGACCTCGCGACGGTGCGCGATCCGGAACACGGTCACCAGCACGACACCGTCCAGGATTTCGTAGAGGACGCGATAATCGCCGACCCGAATCCGCCATGCGTTCTCGAACCCGACCAGCTTGCGCACACCAGTCGGTCGGGGGTCGGCCTCCAGCTCACCGATGGCGAGGAGCAGCCGTCGCCGCAACTGGGGATCGAGCTTCCTGACCTCACGAGCGGCAGCGGAGGTGAACTCGACCACGTACCTCGTCAAGCGTCGAGCTCGGCGCGCAGCTCGTCGAGTGAAACGCGGGTTCCGTCGTCTTCAGCCCGAGCCGCCCGGAACTCCGCCTCGTCTCGTGCCGCCTCGAAAGACTCCAGCAGTTCGAGGTCCTCGACACTGATGACCACCGCGGCGAGCTTCCCGTGCCTCGTCACACCGATCCGCTCGTGCGCATAGCCGACTCGCCCGAAGACGTCTGCGAGGCCTTCACGAAGATCTCGCGTCGAGAGGGAGTGGGTGATCGTGTTCATCGCACCATGGTATCAAACTGTGTACACAATTACATCTGTTCACAGATGGGGTATTCGGGGCATCAGCGTCCGGAAGTACGCTCAGCGGTCAAGCGTCACCACGTCGCTCAGGCCTGCGGTCGCGTCGGCGGCCAGGACGCCGTCACGCGCGAAGTCGGCCCACATTTGACGCAGGAAACGTCCGCGTCGATCGACCTCCTCCCAGGTCGCCGAGCCGATGAGCGCCGTCCGGCTCCACGATCGTTCGGTCCCGAGGAGAAGCGGCAGATCGGTGACATGGGACGCTCCGTAGGGACTACCGGGCGGCGCCCAGCTGAGCTCGTACCGCGTCGCTCGACCGCCCGACGCGCGATGCCGTTCGACGAACTTCCGGGCGTCGCGGGTGTAGGTCACGTGCGTGGTCGCGCCGACGAGCGCCCGCCGGATGGGGTCACCGACGAGCGGCGCCGAGGTCATGCGGGCGAAGGCCGGAATGAGCGGCACGTACAGCCGGGTCTCCTCCGTCGTCGAGCCGATGAGCACGTCGATGCGCGACGCCGCCTCACGCCAGGCGGCGTCGCGGTCGGCCTCCGCCGGAAGCGGCGCGTGACCGTACTGGGTGCCGAACGCCATGCCTCCGCGCAGTCCGAACCGACGAGCGGCTCGCTCCACCCGCTCCTCGAGCGCCAGCAACTCGACCACCGGCGTGTCCCGTGTCGGGCTGCCCGCCGCCCGCATCATCGCGCTCGCCATCTTGGCGCGCCCACTGCTGATACCGAGGGGCGCGCTCTGGATGATGGCCCGCTGGAAGAGTCCCGCGGTGCCGTCGCTGATCATGAGGTGCGCGATCGCATCGCCGCCCGCCGACTGCCCGAACAGCGTGACCGACGCCGGATCGCCACCGAACGCGCCGATGTACTCGTGGATCCACCGGAGCGCGAGGACGAGGTCCAGCAGGCCGAGGTTCGCCGGCAGCGTCTCACCGTCACCGAGGAAGCCGAGGATCCCGAGCCGGTACGTGACCGACACCACGATGACCCGCTGCTCGACGACCAGGCTGATCGGATCGTAGACGTCGAGGTCGCCGGCACCCGTGACGTAGGCACCACCGTGGATCCACACCATCACCGGCAGCGACTCGTCCGGGCGCACGTCCGCAGGGACCGTGATCGAGAGCGCCTGACAGTCCTCCGAATCCACCATCCCCTCACCCGCGCCCTCGAGGACGGCCTCGAGCACCCGCGAGGAGCGCTGCGGTGAAGCAGGCGCCCGCTCGAAGGCCCGGAACGGCAGCGGTTCGCCGTCGGAGCCGACGGGAAGACCGGTCGACTCCGGCACCTCGAAGCGACCAGCACGCGCGTACGGGATGCCGCGAGCTCGTACCACCGCGCCGTCGACCCGCCCCAGGATCGTGCCGAGGGAGGTCTCGAAGGCACGTGCGTCCGCCGGCGGCGGGGTCGCAGAGGACTCCGCACCTGGCGCATCGGAGGTCGGGCTCGCGTGCAACTCGGTCATCTGTCCACGCTATCCCCGACACGCCCGTGCACAACTCCTGCCCAATGGGCTCACACCGAAGACACGGCCGCGCGAACCGGGCCGAGCTGCCGGCCGAGGGCCGGTCGAGCAGGAGTTGTGGACGACGGGGCTGTCTACGGGATGCGAATGTAGACCGGGTCGCCCCAGATCGAGAGACGGTGCTGGACGTAACGACCCCAGTCGGGAGAGTCGTACATGCCGCCCGCGCCGTCGTAGATCGCGATGTGACCTTCCGGCCAGTAGAGCAGATCGCCGGCGACGGCCTCCGACGCCGAGATCTGCACGCCCGACGCGGCCTGCGCACCGGCCCCGCGAGGCAGGGACACACCGAACGCCGCGAAGACGTACTGCACGTAGCCGTCGCAGGCGAAGCTGTCGGACGGGTCGTTGCCGTTGCCGTAGGGGACGACGCCGACGAACTGCGCCGCGTAGGCGAGGATCGCCTCGCCGGATCGGGCGACGGCTGGAGCCGCGTAGGTGCGTCCGGCCGAAGCCGACGCGGACTGCGAGGAGGCGGCGGATGCACTCGCGGCCGCCTCGGCTGCGGCAGCTGCGGCGGCGGCCGAGGCGGCGTCGACCTCCTCCTGGCTGGTCGCGCCGTAGCCGTCGCGCACGAAGGGCACATCGGTTGCGGTCGACGGCACGGAGTACGACACCGACTGCATCGTCGCCGCAGACGGGATCGCGCCACCGGTGGCCGCATCGACGTCGACGCCGGCAGCGGCCGCCGGCAGTGACACCGACACGAAGAGCCCGGTGGCGAGCGTCATCACGCCGAACGAGGCGAACGGCTTGGCGCGCTTCGCGAAGGAGCTCTTGGCGCGTGGGGCCGAGTGCCGCTTGGTGGGCACGAGGTCGACGTGACGTCGCTCCTCCTCGGCGGAGGCGGTCCAGCTGGCGTCCTCGAGGCGAGCCGCGCGACGGGCGGCCCGCGGGCTGAGGGCCACGTGGCGGCCGCCGGTCCGACCGGGGGCCGCGGGGGTCGCGGCCGGAGTGTTCGGGTCGCGGCGCTCGAGGGCGCGCGCAGGGGTGGTGCTGGTCATGTGCGGGGTACCGTCCTGGGTCTCGGTCGCGTCGGGGGCGCGCTCGGTTCATGCTCGGTGGGTGCAGCATCGCCTCGGCAGAGCCGTCCCTCGATGACCGCGGTCGACCGGTTGCCCGATCCGAGGAAGGCGAAACGGCCACCCTACGTGGGCCTCCCTGAAAGGAACCTCCGCTCGGCGTGGCCTGTGGAGGACCGATGAAGCCGGACCCACTGTCCTGCTAGCATCGTGCTAGCACTCCATTTCCACGAGAGGTGACGACATGCCCACAGTGACCGTCCGCAATCTCGACGACGACACGAAGCGCGGTCTGCAACAGCTCGGCGCCTTGCACGGACGATCCATGGAAGCGGAGATCCGGGCGATCCTCGCCGCGGCTGTCAGGACGACGACGCCTGAAGACCTCCGCGCCGCCTCGGCCGCAGACATCGACCGACCCGGGCTGGCGGAGCGTATTCATCAGCGCTTCGTCGACCTCCACCTCGACGGTGAACTCGTCATCGAACTGCCCGAGCGCACCACGACCGTCCGACCGAATCCGTTCGAGGACGCTGCGAGCGCCGACGCGGATGACCAGACCCCGAGGTGATCATCCTCGACACGAACGTCGTCTCGGAACTGTTCAGACCACGGCCCGACCCGACGGTGGTCCGGTGGCTCGATCGGCAGGACGAGGCCGCCCTCCACCTCACGGCGATGACCGCTGCCGAGCTCCTCGAAGGAGCCCTGCGCCTCCCTGCAGGCGCTCGCCGATCGGCGCTCGTCGGGGCCGTGGCGACCGTGCTCGATGCCGACTTCGCAGGACGCGTCCTCCCTTTTTCTGCGGAAGCCGCGCTCGACTACGCGGAGCTCATGACGACGCGACGCCGCTCCGGCAACCCGATCGGACCTCAGGATGCGATCATCGCGGCCATCGCGAGATCCTCCGACGCCGCGCTCGCGACGCGGAACACGCGCGACTTCGCGGGTGTCGGTCTCCGCCTCATCGACCCGTGGGTCCCCGACCACCCGGCGTGACGCAGGGTGGCACCAGACTCAGGCCGGGTCGGCGCCGACCGTCGATTGCCGGACGACGAGCTCCGGTTGGAAGACGATCTGCTCGGGCACGCGTCGAGCGCCCGCGTCCGCCTCACGGAGCAGGAGCTCGACGGCGGTGTGGCCGATGAGCGCGCTCGGCTGACGGATCGACGACAGTGGGACGACCGCCGCCGACGCGAAGTCGATGTCGTCGTACCCGATCAGCGCGATGTCGTCCGGCACGCGCACCGAACCGAGCATGCTGAACGCCTGCAGGACCCCCATCGCGAGGAGGTCGTTGGCCGCGAACACCGCGTCGGGCCACTCGTCGCGAGGACGGTTCCGGATGGTCTCGCCCGCGGAACGTCCCTGCAGCACCGTCAACGCGGTGGTCTCCACGACCTCGAGGGAGACCTCGGCACCACCTGCCGCGGCTGCATCGACCGCCTGGCGCGCACCGGCGAGCCGATCGACGACCTGACGGAGCGAAGACGGACCACCCACGACCGCGATGCGACGCCGTCCGAGTCCGATGAGGTGCTCGACCGCGAGCCGTCCGCCCGCGACGTCGTCGACGGCGACCGATGAGAAGCTCGTGTCATCGGTCTGCCGGTCGACGAGGACCGTCGGCGTCCCGCGGTCGCGCAGCCGGCCGAGCCGGGTGAGATCGTCGCCGAGCGGCGTGATCAGGACGCCGGCGACCCGCTGCTCCTCGAAGAGGTCGAGGTAGGCGCGCTCGCGGTCGATGCTCTCGTCGCTGTTGCCGAGGAGGACCGACCATCCCTCGGCATCGGCTCGATCCTCGGCGCCGCGGGCGACGTCGGTGAAGAACGGGTTGCCGACGTCGAGCACGACGAGGCCGACACTGCGGCTGCGACCAGCCCGGAGCTGGCGGGCCGCGTCGTTCCGGACGAAGCCGAGCTCGTCGATCGCCGCGTGGACGCGGTCGACCGTGACGGGCGAGACCTTCTCGGGGCGGTTCAGCACGTTGGAGACGGTCCCGACCGAGACGCCGGCTCTCGCCGCGACGTCCTTCACGCTCGCGCTCACGGCTCCCCTTCGCCTGTCGGGCCCGCCGGGTGACGCCGGACGGGCTGGCTCATTGTTGCACGCAGGGCCTCCTCGCGCCCGCGCGGTCGGCTGCCCCGGTCGTCTCCGTCCCCGACTCAGGAGTTCCCCGGCGCGGCGCCCCCG
>NZ_LWCT01000020.1:0-31141 GCF_001650455.1 Plantibacter sp. H53 | reverse complement strand
GCCCCGACACACCGGACATCTCCTGAGAAGGGGACATCCCACCACCCACACCCACCTCTGTTCACAACTCAGGACCCACCCGGCGCGCCGTACGCCACAGCACCCGCCCCGGGCCCGACACGCCGCACCCGTCCTGAATTGCGAACACCGAAACCACCGTCCCCAACTCAGGACTCCCCCGGYGCGCCGCCCCAGCCCGGGCACGACACACCGGACATCTCCTGAGTTGGGGACGGGACCAGGGCCGGTCAGGCGAGGGCGGCGGCAAGCCAGGCGCGCAGCTCGGCCTGCATCGGTGTCGACCAGCTGTGCGGTTCGTCATGGAACGTGCCCGTGTAGGCCGAGCGCTCGCCACCGGACCGGTACCGCTCAGTGAGCATCGCGTGGGCATCACGCATGCCGACCGGCTCGAAGAGCTCGTCGCGCTCGGCGTACTGGACGAGGAGCGGCAAACGGGGGCGCAGGGATGCGAGCTCCGGCCAGTCGCCGACCCGTGACAGTCCTGATGACAGGAACGTCCACGAGTGCTGATCGGCATGCCCGTCGAGCACCCCATCGAACGTCGACATCATCGCGACCACGCCGGCAGCGCGGATCCGGTCGTCCATGGCTGCGAGCAGAACGGCCCGGGCACCGCCGCCGGAGAGACCGAAGCACGAGACGGCTCCGGAACGGACCCCGGGCGCGGCCGCCAGCTGATCGAGCGCGATGAGGTCGTCGCGGAGGACGAGACCGGCGAGCGACGTGCCCAGGACGCCCAGCTCCTTCGCGAGCTGCGGCTCGTTGGCCCCTGCGAGAAGCTCGGACCGCTGTCCGGGCGACACCGCCGCGGGCTGCTCCCCGCGCTGCACCGACGCGAACCGACGGCCGGCGAGCTGCAGGTCGACGGTCCGATGGAAGCGTTCGGCGACGGCCTCGTCCGGGATCCGCCGTGATCCCCACCCGAACGCGTCGTGCACGAGCACGGCGAACCCGTCGCGCGCGAGGTCGGACGCGACGGCGCGGCCTCCGTAGTAGCGGTCGCGGAACGCCTGCAACTCCTCCCGTGACACGGACGTCGTGGCAGGGACACCGTCGGGTCCGTCCGCGAGCTTCTCCCGTCCGACGCGCGTGAAGCCGCCATGGTCGTGCAGCGCCAGCGCGCCCGTGAGCGGGCCCGTCTCGCCGGCCGGACGCAGGAGCCACGCCGACGTCGGTGCACCGAACCCGGTCGACCAGCGGAGTTCGACCCCGTCGACGCCGTCACGGGTCCAGCGGGAGAGCTCCGCGGGCGGCTCGGGCTGCACCGGTCGCGGGAGCACACCGAGGACTTCGGCGAGGCGCGTGCGCGTGGTGTCGAGCGATCCGTCTGCGGTACTGATGCCCCGGATCGACTCTCTGAACCGGGCGGCGAGCGCCCGCAGACCGGGGTCGCGGCCGGGTGGAGGTGCGAACGACCTGGCGCGCACGTCGACACCCTCGTCGGGCGAGGATGGGGCGGTCGTCGGGCGCACTTCGACAGGCTCAGTGACCGGAACGGGCTCGGTGACCGGGAGGGGTCCGGCGACCGGGACAGACTCAGCGGCCGGGACAGACTCAGCGATCTGGGCGGCCTCGGTCACCCGCTCAGCGGCCGGGATCGACCCGACGTCCGAGTCGGCGCCGGAGCCGGCCTCCGGGCCGCAGCTCACGGAGCGATCGTCGCGACCGGACGCCCGGTCAGCAGCGACTCGTTCCCGGCGATGCCGACCGAGATCGCCCGCACACCGTCGTCGTAGCCGGCAGGCCGTCCCAGTTCGTCCTCGGTGACGCGGTCGAAGAGGTGCCGCAGCAGGAACGCGTCGCCGCCGCCGTGTCCGCCGACGCCCTCGGGGATCTCGATCTCGCGGGCCTCCTCCCAGTGGCGTTGCAGCACGAGGCGCTCTCCGCGCGAACGCACCGGCGCGACGGACGCGGCGCCGTCCGCGGTCTCGCCGTCGCCGCTCAGGCTCGGGTCGAGGACGACGCGCCCGTCGGCCCCGACGAGCACGGCGGCGCGCTCCACGACCTCGAGCTCGACCCTGCCCTCCGTCCCGTTGATGGAGACGCGGTACCCCTCCCACGGCGCGTGGGCGTTCAGGGAGTAGCTGAGCGAGGCGCCCCCGTCGTACTCGACGAGGACGGACAGGTTGTCCTCGATGTCGATTCCGGGCGAGAAGACGTCGCGGTCGCGCAGGTATCCGTCGTGCTGCTCGGCCCGCAGGTAGAGCGACTCGAGCCGCGGGTCGTCACGCAGGTCGAGGGCGAACGGGTCGTTCGGGCGATCGCGAGCCGCCGCCTCGGCGTCGTCCGGCACCGATCCACGCCCCGGACGCGCCGCGAGCCCGCGCTCGGCCGCGTTGGCATCGCCGTAGAAGCGGAGGCCGCCGGTGGCGTAGACGGAGGCCGGCCGAGCCCCGATCCACCAGTTGACGAGGTCGAAGTGGTGCGACGCCTTGTGGATGAGGAGGCCGCCGGAATGCTCCTTCTCACGGTGCCAGCGGCGGAAGTAGTCGGCGCCGTGCACGGTGTCGAGCACCCACTCGAAGTGCACGCCCGTCACCCGTCCGATCCCACCGTCCTGCACGATGCGGCGCAGCTCCGAGTTCCGCGGACTGTAGCGGTAGTTGAAGGTCGTGACGACGTTCCGGCCGCTCTCGGCGACGGCCGCCGCGATGCGCTCGACGCCCTCGCGGTCGATGGTGAGCGGCTTCTCGACGACGACGTCGGCACCGGCGAGGAGCGCGCGTGAGACGATCTCGGCATGGGTGAAGTCGGGGGTCGTCACGATCACCCGGTCGACGCGCTGCTCGGCGATCATCCGCTCGACGTCGTCCGGGCCGTATCGAGCCGGCAGCGGGACACCCTGCTCGGCGAGGATCCCCTCGTAGTGGTCGAGCCGGCCGGGGTTGCTGTCGCTCCAGGCGACGAGCTCGGCGACGTCGGCGTGCGGGCCGACGATGGCGTCGAGGTACATCTGCGAGCGGTGTCCGGTGCCGATGAGGGCGTAGCGTTCGCGGGTCGTGGTCATGCGCGTGGGTCCTTCCGGGTCGGTGCGGCGGGCGTTGCGATGGGCGCGCTGTCGTGGTGATCGGAACGGCCCGAACGCGAGCGTTCGAGTGCGTCGCGACCGGATGCGGCGAGCGCCACAGCCCGGCCGTCACCGGCTGCACCGTCGACGACGACGACGGCGTAGCGGAACTCGAGGGTCTCGTCGGCTTCGAACGGCAGCTCCTCGCTGAAGAAGGGGGCCGGGCAGAGTCCGGCGAACTCCTCGGTGCGCGCGAACCACTGCGGCGGGTGCGCGGGGTTCCGGACGTCATCGACGATGACGATGCTCGACGCCGCGGCCGTTCCGTCGTGGAGGCCGGTGAACCCCATCCACGCGTGGCGGGTGCCGCGGAGTTCCTCACCGCCGCTCCCGTCGGGGGCGTGGAGGGTGCCGCCGGTGAAGGATCGTGGGCCGCGCCAGAAGAGTCCGCCGTAGCCGGCGTTCTCCCGACCCTTCGTCGTGGGCGACCCGATCGACAGGTCCCGGCCGGAGACGTTGCGCATCCGGGTCTCGAAGGTCAGCGTCCAGTCCCCGGCGGCCGGTCGCACCGTGAGCGCGCGCTCCTCGTCGACGATGTGCCGACCGTCCTCCGTGATCCAGGCGAGCGTGTGTGCGAACCGCACCTCGCCCGGGTCGGCACGGACGTCCGTGACCGCGACATGCTCGGAGCGGCCGTTGTTCGCGAGTTGTTCGTAGGCGGTCCCGGTGAAGGTCGGGCCGCCCCAGAAGTTGTCGTCGCCGACGTGCGGGAGGGCCCACGCGATCCCGGTGTGCCAGACGTGGTCGTGCGGTCTGGCCAGCGTCACGAGCGCGCCACCTGCCGTGCGCACCGGGTGGAGGTACGGCTTCGGCGACTCGCGCTGGACCGTGTCCGGACGGTAGGTGTACCGCAGGATGTCGATCCCGTCGAGATGCACGGTGACGGCCGAACCGACCTCGTGCGTCAGCGCGAGACCGGTCGGACGGGTGCGGTGGTCGGTCGTCACGGGATCCCCTCGGATGAAGCGGTGGTGGAGCTGCCGGTCGACCGGCTCGGGGAACGGACGTCGTTCTCCGAGCCGGTCGAGGGGCTGTGGCCGGGTCAGCCGGCTGCGACCGCGGCCTTGAGGTCCTTGATGAACCCCTCGGCGGCCTGGTCGGGCGTGTTCTTCCCGAAGAGGACCTGCTCGGTGTACTGCTTCACGAGCGCCTCGATCGCGCTGCCACCGGCGGGCGTGACGGTCGGCGGCTCACCGATGTCGTCGGCGAGCCCGTCGAGGAACTCGACGACCGCCTGGTCGGTCTCCGCCAGCTTCGGCGTGATGTACTCGCGGATCTTCGTGTTGGCCGGGACGCCGCGCTCGGTGAGGAGCGAGTCGGCCGCGGTCTCGCTGTTGGCGAGGAAGTCGATGAACAGCGCCGCCTCGGCGGGGTGCTCGGTCCGGGCGGACGCCGACCAGTACATCGACGGCTTGTAGTACGCCGACTCGTCGGCCCCACCGTCGACGGTCGGGATCCGGAGGAGTTCGAGCGGCGAACCGCTCGCCTCGGTCAGGGCCGTCAGCTGGCTGTTCCACCAGGGGGCGAACGCCGCGGCGTTGGTCGCGGTGAAGGATTCGGCGAGCCCACCGGCCTGCTTCTCGACGATCGCGGACGCCGGCGGCGTCGCACCCTCGTTCACGAGCTCGAGCAGGTACGTCCACCAGGAGGCGAGCGTCTCCGGCTTGATGGACACCTCGCCCTTGTCGTTGTACAGCTCGTCGCCGTGCTGACGGGCCCAGTTGTTCAGGCCACCGTCCTCGAAGCCGAAGGGCTGGAAGCCGTAGACCGATCCGCCACCGGCTGCCGAGACCTGCTCGCTCAGCGCGGTGAAGTCGTCCCAGGTCCAGGTCTCGTCGTCGGGCATCTCGATGCCGGCCGCGGCGAGCAGGTTCGGGTTCACGACGATGGAGTAGCTCGTGATCCCCGAGGGGATGCCGTAGAGCGAGTCGTTGACCGTGCCGGACGTCAGCGTCTCCTTGGGGAAGTCTCCGAGGTCGAGGTGGTCGGTCACGGTGTTGAGGTCGAGGAGCGCGCCGCGGTCGCCGTAGGTGGCGATGTACTTCTCGTCCATCTGGATGATGTCGGGGGTGTCGTTCGCCGCCGTCTCGGTGGCGAGCTTGTCCCAGTAGCCGGCCCAGTCCGTGAACTGCGGCTCGATGGTGATGTTCGGGTGTTCCTTCTCGAAGGCCGCGATGACCTCCTGCGTGGCCGCCGTGCGGGCGTCGTTGCCCCACCAGGTGAAGCGGAGGGTGACGGGCTCGTCGGACAGTTCGGTGGCGGCGTCGCCTCCGGCGCTGCAGCCGGCGAGGA
Organism: Plantibacter sp. H53; assembly: GCF_001650455.1. Taxonomy (NCBI): domain Bacteria; kingdom Bacillati; phylum Actinomycetota; class Actinomycetes; order Micrococcales; family Microbacteriaceae; genus Plantibacter; species Plantibacter sp. H53. Next base: position 25,761 of record NZ_LWCT01000020.1, on the reverse strand, counting down.
GGAGGGCGGCGACGGCTCCCGTCGCGATGAAGCCGGCGGCTCTGCCGTGCTTGCTGATGCTCATGCTGTTCCCTTTCGAATCGATCGATCCGGATCCGGAGCTGCTGGATCCGGTGGTGCTGGGTCTGGTGCTGGTGGTCTGGTGCGGGTGCTGCGGTGGTGCTGGTCGGTGGGTCGGGCCTCACTTGCCGCCGGTCGTCGCGATGCCCTTCAACAGGAACCGCTGACCGAACAGGAAGACGAGGAAGATCGGCAGGAGCGAGACGACACTCATCGCGAACATCGGCCCCCACGAGGTGGACGATTGTGCGTCCATGAACGCCCGGAGTGCGAGCGGCACCGTGTACATCTCCGGTTTCGTCAGGTACAGGAGCTGACTGAAGAAGTCGTTCCAGGTCCAGATGAAGGTGAAGATGGCGGTCGTCGCGAGCGCCGGCACCATGAGCGGCAGGATGATGACCCCGAAGATGCGGGGGTGGCCGCAGCCGTCGATGCGGGCCGCCTCGTCGAGTTCCTTCGGGATGCCGCGGATGAACTGCACCATGAGGAAGACGAAGAACGCGTCGGTCGCGAGGATCTTCGGCAGGATCAGCGGCAGGTACGTGTTCACGAAGCCGAGCTGGGAGAACATGATGTACTGCGGCACGATGATGACGTGGATCGGCAGCATGAGCGTCATGAGCATCGCCGCGAACCACCAGCGCTTACCGCTGAACTTCAGCCGGGCGAAGGCGTAGGCGGCCATCGAGCAGGACACGAGGTTGCCGACGATGCAGCCGAGGACGATGAGCACGGAGTTCAGCAGGAAGACGTGGAACGGCTCCGAGAGGGTGTTCCAGCCCTCGCTGTAGTTGCTCACCTCGAAGCTGTCGAGGACGATGCCGGGGTTCCGGAAGATCTCCTCCGTCGGGCGGAGCGAGGAGACGACGAGCCAGATCACCGGGTAGAGCATGATGAAGCCGACGAGGATCAGGCCGATGTGCTTCAGGACCGACTTCCAGGGCGACCAGCCGCGAGCGCGGCGGTACTGGCGTTCGGCCTCCTTGGCCTCGCGACTGCGGTTCTTGCTGTCCGTCGTGATGGACCGTGTGGTCAGCGTGTCAGTCATCGTAGTTCACCCAGTATTTCGAGGCCCAGAAGTTGATCGCGGTGAAGACTCCGATGATGAGGAGCAGGAACCAGGCCATGGCCGAGGCGTAGCCCATGTCGAAGTTCGAGAAGCCGCGGTTGTAGAGGTACAGCGTGTAGAACAGCGTCGAGTCGGCCGGGCCGCCCGTTCCGCCCGACACGATGAAGGCCTGCGTGAAGGCCTGGAACGCGTGGATGATCTGCAGCACGAGGTTGAAGAAGATGATCGGGGTGAGCAGCGGCAGGGTGATCTTGGTGAAGCGCTGCCACTTCGTCGCGCCGTCCATCTGCGCCGCCTCGTGGTACATGACGGGGATCTGGCGGAGACCGGCGAGGAAGATCACCATCGGTGCGCCGAAGGTCCACACGTTGAGCGTGATGAGGGTCGAGAGGGCGGTCGAGGGGTCCGCGATCCAGCTGCGCCCCTCGATCCCGAAGATCGCGATGAACTGGTTCACGAGGCCTTCGCCGCCGAACACCTGCTTCCACAGCACCGCGATGGCGACGGAGGAGCCGAGGAGCGACGGCAGGTAGTACACGGACCGGTAGATCGCGAGGCCACGGAGACCGCGGTCGAGCAGGGCGGCCAGTGCCAGTGCCGCGGCGAGCTGGAGCGGCACCGATACGAAGACGTACACGAAGGTGACGCCGAGCGAGTTGTGGAGCCGCTCGTCGCCCATCATGCGGATGAAGTTGTCGACGCCGATGAACTTCGGCGCCTGCAGCAGGTTGTACTTCGTGAAGGACAGCGCGAGCGAGGCGACCATCGGGCCGACGGTGATGACGGCGAGTCCGATGAGCCACGGGAGGAGGAACAGGTAGGCGGCCTTGTTGTCGCGGCGGTTGTCCTTCTTGATGAAGGCCTTCTCGGCCGCCGTCTGCGGGCGTTTGCCGGCGCTGAGCTTGCGGAGCTCGCCGAGCGCGCTCACCGAACACCCCTCGCGAGTGTCGTCCTGGGCGCTCCTGGAGTTGCACGGACCACGTCGGACCTCCTTGTCGATCGTCGTTGATGACTTCCCGGAAAGCGTTTCCCGGCTGAGCTGCATCAAGTTCTATCACGGCCTCATCGGACGATGCAACGATTCAATCCGCATCCGTGTTCGATCCGTGATCACCTGTGACCGAATCGGTTCGAACCCTTGCCTTGGCCCCGCACGCCGTTCTACAGTGACCCGGTAAACGCTTTCCGGACGAGCCGCGGCCGCCGGGACCGGAACACGAACCAGAGGAAGAGCCACCGTGTCAGAGCAGACCATCGGGATCATCGTCAACGGCGCCACCGGGCGCATGGGCTACCGGCAGCACCTCGTGCGGTCGCTGCTGGCCATCCAGGAGCAGGGCGGCGTGCAGCTGTCCGACGGCACGCGCCGCCAGATCGAGTTGATCCTCGTCGGCCGCAACCAGGCGACCCTGGACGAGCTCGCTACACGGCACGGCATCGAGCACACCTCGACCGACCTCGACGCGGTCCTCGCCGACCCCCGCTGGGACGTCTACGCCGACTTCCTCGTCACGAAGGCCCGCGCGACAGCGCTGCGCAAGGCGATCGCGGCCGGCAAGACCATCTACACGGAGAAGCCGACGGCGGAGTCCTTCGAGGAGGCGTTGGAACTCGCGCGTCTCACCGCCGAGGCGGGCGTGAAGAACGGCGTCGTGCACGACAAGCTCTACCTGCCGGGGCTGCGCAAGCTCAAGCGCCTCATCGACTCGGGCTTCTTCGGTCGGATCCTCTCCGTCCGTGGCGAGTTCGGCTACTGGGTATTCGAGGGCGACTGGCAGCCGGCGCAGCGCCCGAGCTGGAACTACCGGGCCGAGGACGGCGGCGGCATCGTCGTCGACATGTTCCCGCACTGGAGCTACGTGCTCGAGAACCTCTTCGGTCGGGTCGAGTCCGTGTACGCGAAGGCCACGACGCACATCCCCGAACGCTTCGACGAGCGGGGCGAGGCCTACGCGGCCACCGCGGACGACGCCGCCTACGGGGTCTTCGAGCTCGAGGGCGGCGTGATCGCCCAGCTCAACTCCAGCTGGACGGTCCGCGTCGACCGCGACGAGCTCGTGCAGTTCCAGGTCGACGGCACGCATGGCTCCGCGGTGGCGGGCCTCTTCGGCTGCAAGGTGCAGCCGCGGAACGTCACCCCGAAGCCGGTGTGGAACCCCGACCTCGCCGACGACCACGACTACGCGGGCGACTGGCAGGACGTGCCGACGAACGACGTGTTCGAGAACGGGTTCAAGACGCAGTGGGAGGAGTTCCTCCGCCACGTCGTCGAGGACGGCCCCTACGAGTACGACCTGCTCGCCGGTGCGCGCGGCGTCCTGCTCGCCGAGCTCGGCCTCGAGAGCTCGCGCACCGGCCGCCGCCTCGACCTGCCCGAGGTGACGCTTGGAGGCACGAGCGACACCCCCGGCGCGGACGAGGAGCTGGCATCGCTCGAGGCCTCGGTCGCACGATGACGTCCGTCCCGCTGCTCTCGACCGACGGCACGGTCACCGCGCTGGAGCTCCGCGAGCCCGTCGTGGCCGAGCGCCCGACCACTCCCCTGACGAGCCGCACCGCCTACGCCGCCGCGCACGTCGTCCCGAAGCCTTGGGCGGAGAACGTGCCGGGTGCGCCGGCCGAGCTCGACTGGGACGCGACGCTCGCCTACCGCCACCATGTGTGGTCGTACGGCCTCGGCGTGGCGGACGCGATGGACACCGCCCAGCGGAACATGGGACTCGACACCACCGCCACGCGCGAGCTGATCACCCGGAGCGCCGCGGAGGCCGCCTCCGTCGGCGGTGCGCTCGTCGTCGGTGTCAACACCGACCACCTCAGCGACGAGACCGTCTCACTCGACACGGTCGCCGACGCCTACCTCGGACAACTCGCGTTCGCGGAGGACGCGGGCGCCGGGACCGTGATCATGGCCAGCCGACACCTTGCGAGGGCCGCACAGTCCGCCGACGACTACCGTCGCGTCTACGACCGGGTCCTGTCGGCGGCGCAGGCGCCCGTGGTCCTGCACTGGCTCGGCACGGCGTTCGACCCGAGCCTCGAGGGCTACTTCGGCGCAAGCGACGTCGCCGAAGCCTCGGACACCCTGCTGCGCATCATGACCGACCACGTCGACCACGTCGCCGGAGTCAAGATGAGTCTTCTCGACGCCGATGCGGAGATCGCCGTCCGGCGTCGTCTTCCGGCCGGCACGACGATGTTCACCGGGGACGACTTCAACTACGTCGATCTCATCGCCGGTGACGCCGTCGGACACTCTGACGCCCTGCTCGGGGCGTTCACCGCGATCGCCCCGGCCGCCTCCGCCGCGATCCAGGCGCTCGACGCCGGCGACCCGGCCGCCTACGAGCGGATCCTCCGACCGACCGAGGCCCTGTCACGCCAGATCTTCGCCGCGCCGACCTACTACTACAAGACGGGTATCGCCTTCCTCAGTTGGTTGAACGGTCACCAGCCGGCGTTCTCGATGGTCGGCGGCCTGCACGCAGCCCGGAGCCTGCCGCACCTGTCGGAGATCGTGCGCCTCGCCGACGCGGCCGGCGCGCTCGAACACCCGGAACTCGCCGCCGAGCGCTGGACGGACCTGCTGCGCACGGCCGGTGTCGTCGGCACGCTGACCGCTGCGGGAGGAACCCGATGAGCACCACCGCCCTTCGACAAGCTCAGGGACCGGCGGGACAGGGTCAGGGACCGGCGGGACAAGCTCAGGGACCGGCGGGGCAGACTCAGGGACCGGCGGGCGGCAGCACCACCCCGCACCCGCGACTCTCGGTCAACCAGGCCACGATCAAGTACGCCACCCTCCCGGAGGCGGTCGCGGCCGTCACCGCAGCCGGTGTCACGAGCTTCGGCGCCTGGCGCGAGCCGGTGCAGGAGTACGGCGTCGCAGCCTCGGCGAGCCTGCTCACGGACAGCGGGCTGCGCGTCTCGAGCCTGTGCCGTGGTGGCTTCTTCACCATGCCCGAGGGTCCGGACCGCCGGACGTCGATCGACGACAACCGGACCGCGATCGACGAGGCCGCCGCCCTCGGCGCTCCGGCCCTCGTCCTCGTGGTCGGCGGCCTCCCGGCCGGGTCCCGCGACCTCCTCGGCGCCCGCGAACTCGTCCGCGACGCGATCGGTGAGCTCACCGACCACGCCCTCGAGTCCGGCGTGCAGCTCGCCATCGAGCCGTTGCATCCGATGTACGCCTCGGACCGCGCGGTCGTCTCGACCCTCGGTCAGGCCCTCGACATCGCCGAGCAGTTCGCTCCGGAGGCCGTCGGGGTGGTCGTCGACACCTTCCACCTCTGGTGGGACCCGCAGGTGCTCGAGCAGATCGCCCGCGCTGGTGCGACCGGTCGGATCTCCAGCTACCAGGCGTGCGACTGGGCGACACCGCTCGCCGCGGACGTCCTCCTCTCCCGGCACTATCCGGGTGACGGCGTCGTCGACTTCGGCTCGCTCACCCGTGCCGTCGAGGCGGCGGGGTACACGGGTGACATCGAGGTCGAGCTCTTCAACCAGGACATCTGGGACAGCCCGTTCCAGCAGGTGGTCGATCGCACCATCGACGCGTTCCAGGCGACGGTCGTCCCGCACCTCGACCACGACGACGACGCGATCCACCACCCCTGATCGCCGCGGCCGCCCTGTGGCAGAGTGTGTCTCAGCAGCCGCCAGTACGAAGGAGCGCCATGTCGGTCGACGAGCACCGGTCGACGCCGGTCCCACCGACGCTGCACGACGTCGCCCGTGAGGCGGGGGTCTCCCTCGCCACCGCGTCGCGCGCGCTCAACGGGAGCACCCGGACGGTCAACGAGACGTTCCGTCGGCGGGTCCTCGACGCCGCGCTCCGGCTGAATTACACGCCGAACCTGTCGGCTCAGGCCGTCGCGAAGGGCCTGTCGTCGACGATCTCACTGCTCGTCAGCGACATCGCCGACCCGTACTTCTCGTCCATCGCGGCCGGTGCCATCCGCGCGGCCGACGAGCAACGCATCGCCACGACCATGGCCGTCACGCACCGCGACCACGAGCGCGAACTCGAACTCGTGCGGGTGCTCCGCGGACAACGGCCACGCGCCATCATCCTGACGGGCAGCCGCTGGGACGGGGTGGCGTCGGAGCACCGGCTGTCGGATGAGCTCGCGGCCTACGAGTCCACCGGCGGACGCGTCGTCCTCGTCTCGCAGCGGACGCTCCCGTTCGCAACGGTGCAGCTCGGCAACGCGACCGGTGCCCGCGAGCTCGCCCGGGAGCTCGTCGGTGCCGGGTACCGCCGCTTCGCCGTCATCGCCGGCGACGATCGCCTGCTCACCTCCCGGGAGCGCGTGAGCGGGTTCGCCGAGGGACTGGCCGAACACGGCATCGCGATCCACCCGTCGAGGATCGTCCGGGCAGAGTTCACCCGCGACGGCGGGCGCCAGGGGGCGGCCGAGCTCCTGCAGCTGGGACTCGACGACGTCGACCTGGTCTTCGCCGTCAACGACGTGATGGCGATCGGCGCGATGTCGGCGTTCCGCGCGGCCGGACTCCGACTTCCCGAGGACCTCGCGGTCGCCGGGTACGACGACATCGCCACCTCCCGCGACGTCACCCCGGCGCTCACCACGGTCGCCGTGCCGCTCGAGGCGGTCGGTGAGCACGCGGTGCGGCTGGCGTTGGACCCGGCGACGGACAGCTCGACGACGGAACCCGTCGGCGCGACGGTCCTCCTCCGCGAGAGCACCCCGCCGCGCGCCTGACCCGTCCGGTCCTGTCCTGTTCGCAATTCAGGAACGCCACGGCGAGCCGCCCGCAACCGGTGTGGAGGTGGGGTCGGCTCGCCGGGTGCGTCCTGAATTGTGAACGCGGTGAGGCTTCGCCTAGTCGGCGACGTGCTCCTGGAACCAGGGGGTGTAGGCGGCGACCTTGGTGCGGTGGCCGGCGCCGGCGACGAGTCGCTTGACGTGCTCGCGGACGTTGACCGTCGCGACGCCGATCACGGTGATGCGGTCGAACGGGACGGCGTCGGCGACGAGCACCTCGGCGCGTCGGAGGGCCGCGGGGTCCTCGTCGGTCGCGAAGCGCTGCACCATGCGGTCGGCGGTCATCGCGTTGGCGCCGATGCTCGTGAGCACGTGGGACGCGTCACCGTCGGCGACCACGACGCGTGCCCGGGAGGGTCGACCGGTGTCGGCGTCGAACTCGCCCGGGTGCACGGCAGCACCGTCGATGGTGGTGACGAGGACCACGTAGTCGTTGACCGATGACGCGAGCGCCTCGGCGGACAGACGGACATCGTGCTCGCCCGCGCGGATGCCTGCCCAGAGGTCGGCGTCCGGGGTCAGGAAGAACGGGACGAAGTCGGCCGGCGTGAGGTCGTCGGTGCCGGCGAGGACCATCGTGCGTCTCGCTTCACGGTGGCTCGCGGCGGCGATGTCGACGACCGGCCCGTCGGGGAGCGCCGGTGACGCCACCGGCAGGATGCTGCCGGTCTCGAGGATGCGCTCGAGGTTGCGGATGTGCGTGACGTGGTACAGCCGCTGCTCGCCGACGCGCACGACGGGCAGCGCGGCCGCCGCCTTCGTCACCGTCTTCGCGGTGGCCGCGGTCCGCACGCGGGTCGGTGCCGGCTCGCGGAGCGAGGGAGCGACCGTCGACCGACGGACCTTGGGAGCGGGTGGTTCAGCGACCGGCACCTCGCGGGGCGGCGGCGGGAAGCAGGTCGCGCAGAGGCCGTTGTCGAAACCGTGTTTGCATTCGTCGCTCAAGAGAGTCCTTCTGCAGTCCGGCTCCGAGACACGAGGAGCGGGTCACTGGGGGGACGAGCCGAGACGTACGCATCAAGGGTACGCGGCTTCGGCACCCCTCATGCACGCTGGCGCCGTCAAACGAGACCGCGCTGCGCCCGGAACACCCGAAGGCACGAGACGGCGAGCGAGCCGAAGAACGCCGCCATCAGCACCGGAAGCAGCCAGGGCGCCATCCACGCGGGCACCCCGAGCCAGGTGATGAGTGCGACGACGGCGATGAGCGCGGCGGTCGCGATCGTCAGATTCCCCAGCAGTCGCACGGTGGCGTCCAGCGTGGCAGCCGTCACCTCAGGACGAGGCGACAGTTGCGTCGACCACACGGATGCAGTGGCCGATGGGTGGGGGCCGCCGTCCGATCGGGTCGTTCCGGCGAGCGGCAGGCAGGCGGCGACGATCCAGAAGATCGCCACGACCGCGGCCGCGATGATGACCGGGAGCAGGAACCCGCCGAGACGCTTGTCCGCCCAGGCGTCCGGCCGGAGCGCGGCGTCGAAGTGCACCGGCATGGGATCAGGAGCAGACGGATACACCACCAGGCCGATGACCAGCGTCGCCGCGACGATGACGAGTGCGACGAGATGCGGCCAGGCCGGCGGCCGGCGAACTGGCCGTTCCGCGGAGGCGGTCATCGAGTCCTGCACGATCCTCCTCATCCGCACGAGGCCCCCTCGGTGCACCTGCCACCGACGCCCGGCATACCGGCATATCGTCATCAACGATACCGAGCACGCTGTCACCGTGTCTCGCGGCGCCGCCTGGGCACTGCAGCGATGCGTGGGCGACGCTACCCCCCACGCACCGCAGCACTACCCAGGCGACGGTGTCTCGGCTCACCCGGTCGCGCCTGGCTCCGCTGGTCGGCTCACCCGACGCGCGACGACGACCGCCGCGACACCGGGGACCAGCGCGATCGCGAAGCATCCTGCGAACGCGATCCCTCCGGGAGCGATCCAACCCAGTCCGGCGAACACACGAGAGCCGTCGAGCGCGGTGAACGCCAGTCCGGTCGCCGCGAGCGCGAGGGCACCGCCGATCGCGTCGCCGATCGACATCGCCGCACTGTTGAACCCCTGCGAGCGCTCGTCGGAGTAGGCGAGCGTCATCACGCTGAGTCGCGGGAACATGAGGCCCATCCCGCCGCCGCTCACCACCCAGGCGACGATCGGTACCACCGGCGGCAGGCCGACGAGGGCGGCGGACAGGGCGATCGCGACGGCGACCGTGACGAGCGACGACCCGATCTGCACGGCGTTCGCATTCGACAGCCGGTCCCCGAGGCGCCCCTGCAACCAGGACGACAGCGACCACGCGATCGCTCCACCGGTGAGCGCGAGTCCGGCGAGCGCCGGCGTGAGCCCGTGCTCGCGGGTCAGCAGGTAGGGCACGTACACCTCGGCACCGAAGAACGCGGCGGAGGTCAGTCCGCGCACGAGGATGACCGTCGGGAGCCCTCGGCGTGCGGTGAGCGTGCCGAGCGGGATGAGTGGTCGGAGGGCGAGGATCGCGACGACCGCGCCGACGATCGGCAGCGCCCACGCGGTCCATCCCGAGAACTCCGTCGAGAGGTTGACCGCGAGGACCGCGGCCGCGACGAGCACCGCCCACCCGAGCCGACGCAGCTCCGCGCCCGTCCGCGCGACGGCGGCTGCCTCGCCACCGTCCTCCGCCGACTGCAGCTCGGCGGCCTGCCGCTCGGCGCGTTCGGTTGCGGACGCGCGCAGCATCCGGAGCGCCGGCAGGAGGAGGAGCGTCGCCACGACCACGAGCCCGACCACGCCGAGGAAGACCCAGTGCCAGCTGAACCGCTCGGCGACCACGCCGGCGAGGAACGGCCCGATCAGGGAGGGGACGACCCAGGCGGCCGCGAACCCTGCGAAGATCCGCGGGTGCAGGGCCGGTGGGTAGATGCGGGCGACGAGGACGTACAGGGCGACGGTCATCGCTCCCGAACCGAGGCTCTGGACGAGGCGTCCGGCGACGACGGCCCACATGGTGGTCGCGGTTCCGGCCAGGAGGAGTCCGACGAGGAACAGGACGACGGAGGCGAGCAGCGGCTGGACCGGACCGAGGCGGTCGGCGACCGAGCCCGCGGCGACCATGCCGATGACGCTGACGGCGAGCGGGCCGGCGAAGGCGAGCGCGTAGAGCTGCTCGCCGCCGAGCTCGCCACTCACGAGCGGCATGATCGTCGTGACGGCGAGGGACTCGAAGGCGCCGAGGAACACGAGCGCGCACGCACCGATGGTGACGAGGACGAACCGGCGGCTGAAGATCCCGCGGTCGCGGGGTGTCGGGTCGGCTCCGGTCGCGGGCTCGGGGGTCGTCGCTGTGGTCACGATTTCGAGCCTAGAACCTCAATGCGACTTGAGGTCAAGCGCTGACGAACCCCTGCCCGTTCACCATTCAGGACGTGCCCGGCGCGCCGTCGCCGATCGACGGGCTCGGGCGCAGGGCGCGCCGCAGCCGTCCTGAATTGCGAACGGGCCGGAACGGCCCGCTAGTGCTTGGCGCTCGCCTTCAGGACCTTCGCGAGCGCGCGGTCGAGGTCGGCGATGAGGTCGGCGACGTCCTCGATGCCGACCGACAGCCGGACGACGTTCTCGGGGACAGCCAGCTCCGTGCCCTTCACCGAGGCGTGCGTCATCTGCGCCGGCAGGCCGATGAGCGACTCGACGCCGCCGAGCGACTCGGCGAGTGCGAACAGCTTCGTCTTCTCGACCAGGCGCGTGGCTGCAGCCGGGCCACCGACGAGCGCGAGCGACAGCATGCCGCCGAAGCCGGACATCTGGCGGGCGGCGAGCTCGTGACCGGGGTGGCTCTCGAGGCCCGGGTAGTAGACGCGCTCGACGGCGGCGTGGCCGTCGAGGAACTCCGCGATCGCCTGCGCGTTCGCGCTGTGCTGACGCATGCGCACCGCGAGGGTCTTGATGCCACGCGTCGTGAGCCACGCGTCGAGCGGGGCCGAGACCGCGCCGGCGGCGAACTGGACGAAGCCGAGCTGCTCGGCGAGCTCGTCGTCGTTCATGATGATGGCGCCACCGAGGACGTCGGAGTGTCCGCCGAGGTACTTGGTCGTCGAGTGCACGACGATGTCGGCCCCGAGCGAGAGTGGCTGCTGCAACGCCGGCGAGGCGAAGGTGTTGTCCACCACGGAGAGCACCTCGTGGCGGTGCGCGAGGGCTGCGAGGGCCGCGATGTCGCTGATCTTCATGAGCGGGTTGCTCGGCGTCTCCACCCACAGCAGCTTCGTGCGGCCCGGGATGATCGCCGCTTCGACGGCCGCGAGGTCGCCGAGGTCCACGACCGTGTGCTCGATCCCCCAGGCGCCGTGCACCCGGTTGATCAGCCGGTAGGTGCCGCCGTAGACGTCGTTGCCGATGACGATGTGGTCGCCGGGGCGGAGCGCCGTGCGGATGAGCGCGTCCTCGGCGGCGAGGCCGGAGGCGAAGGAGAAGCCGTGCTTCGCGCCTTCCAGGGCGGCGAGCTGCGTCTCGAGTGCCGTGCGGGTCGGGTTGGCGGAGCGGCTGTACTCGTAGCCGCCGCGGAGCCCACCCACGCCGTCCTGGACGAAGGTCGACGTCTGGTAGATCGGCGGGATGATCGCCCCGGTGGTGGGGTCGAACCCCTGTCCGGCGTGGATGCTGCGGGTGGCGAAGCCGTGGTCGTGCTTGCTCATGGGTGACTCTTTCGGTTCAGGATTCGGGGAGGTGTCGGGTGGGCGACCGGTCGGACTGGCCCGGTCACCGGGGTCGGGCGTGGTCGGGACATCGCCCCGACTCCGCCCACACGACCTGCATGCCGCCCACGCTCAACCCGCCAGGTAGGTGAGGAGGTCGTGCCGCGTGATGACGCCGATCGGCTTGCCGCCGTCGGTGACGAGGAACGCCGGGGCGGAACCGAGCGCCGCGCGCGCCGCCGGGATGGACTCACCGAGGCCGATGAGCGGCAGCGGGTCGCCGACGAACGCGCTCGCGGCGTCGTTCATCTTGGCCGCGCCGCTGAAGACGGCGTCCATGAGGCTCGCCTCGTCGATCGCACCGACGACCTCGCCCATCACCACGGGCGGCTCGGCGCTCAGCACCGGGAGCTGGGAGACGCCGTACTCGGTCATGATGTCGACGACGTCGCGGACGGTGTCGCTCGGGTGCACGTGCACGAGGTCCGGCATCTCCGAGCCCTTGCCGCGGAGGATGTCGCCCACGGTGCGGTCGTCGGCGACCTCGCTGAAGCCGTAGGACTGCAGCCAGGAGTCGTTGAAGATCTTGCCGAGGTAGCCACGCCCGCCGTCGGGCAGGAGGACGACGACCACGGCCGACGCCGGGAGGTCGCGCGCCGCGACGAGGGCGGCCTGGACCGCCATGCCGCTGGAGCCGCCCACGAGCAGTCCCTCCTCGCGGGCGAGGCGACGCGTCATCGCGAACGACTCGGCGTCGGTGACGGCGATGATCTCGTCGGGGATGGAGGGGTCGTAGGCGGTCGGCCAGAAGTCCTCGCCGACGCCCTCGACGAGGTACGGGCGACCGGTGCCGCCGGAGTAGACCGAGCCCTCCGGGTCTGCACCGATGATGCGCACGCCGCCCTCGGAGACCTCCTTGAGGTACTTGCCCGTCCCGGAGATGGTGCCTCCGGTGCCGACGCCCGCGACGAAGTGGGTGATCTCGCCCTCGGTGTCGCGCCAGATCTCGGGACCGGTCGACTCGTAGTGGCTGCGCGGCCCGTTCGGGTTCGCGTACTGGTTGGGCTTGAACGCCCCCGGGATCTCGGCGGTGAGGCGGTCGGACACGCTGTAGTAGGAGTCGGGGCTGTCGGGAGCGACCGAGGTCGGCGTCACGACGATCTCCGCACCGTAGGCGGTGAGCACGTTCCGCTTGTCCTCGCCGACCTTGTCGGGCAGGACGAACACGCAGCGGTACCCGCGCTGCTGGGCGACGAGGGCGAGGCCGACGCCGGTGTTGCCGGAGGTCGGCTCGACGATCGTGCCGCCCGGCTTGAGGTCGCCCGACGCCTCGGCGGCGTCGATGATACGCGTGGCGATGCGGTCCTTCGAGGAGCCGCCCGGGTTGAGGTACTCCACCTTGACGAGCACGGTGGCCGCGATGCCCTCGGTGACCCGGTTGAGCTTGACGAGGGGCGTGTTCCCGATGAGATCGAGCACGGAGTCTGCGTAGTTCATGTCTGCAATCTGTTCCTGTGGTGCGTCACCGCACGACTCTCGCGTGCGTCACCGGATGGCTGGGGCGGCTGAGGCGGCATCCCGGGCAGGGACGGTTCAGCGGGGACAGCAGGAACACGACAGGCGGAGACGCATGCAGACCACCCTACCCGGCGAGTGCAGGGAACGCAGCCGGATGACGGGGCCGATCCGGCGTCAGTGGATCACGACGAGTCGCTGCCGCGGACCGAGTGCCGAGACAGCAGAGACCACCAGCCGGACGGCGAGGGTCAGCACCATGAGGACACCGATGACCGCGAGCACGACCGCGGCGAGCAGCAGCACCGCGAGGAGCGCCGGGAGTCGGCGTAGCGCGAGCTCGGCCGGGCGACGAGGGGGTGTCCCGTCCGCCCCGGGTGCCTCCAGGTGGCCTTCGCCCGCCATGGCGGCGGCGACGAGTTCGAGCGTGGCACGCGCGCCGGATCCGAGCCGTGCGGTCGAGGTGCGCAGCGCCTGGGACATCACGTGGCCCTTCTCGTCGGATGGATCGGTGTTCGCGGGTGCGAGGACTCGACCGTAGCAGTCGGGTGCCCCGTTCGGGGGTGCCGGTGCCCATTCTGCCAGGCGGGCGTGAACACCCGGTGGCCTGCCGAAGGACGCATGATGGACGCGCACCGCGCTCCCTAGACTGGAGGCATGACCGTCTCCGGCCTCTCCGCCGTCTCCCAGGACTACCTCAAGACGATCTGGACGACCTCCGAGTGGGCCGACGAGTCGGCCACCGTCAAGCTGCTCGCGGATCGCATGGGTGTCCGTCCCGCGACCGCTTCCGACGCGGTGAAGCGACTCGCCGCCCAGGGACTCGTCGTGCACGAGCCCTACGGCAGCATCGAGCTCACCCCCGCCGGGCAGGCGCACGCGGTCGCGATGGTGCGGCGGCACCGACTCATCGAGACCTTCCTCGTCGAGATGCTCGGCTACGGCTGGGACGAGGTCCACGACGAGGCGGAGATCCTCGAGCACGCGGCGAGCGACACGATGATCGAGCGCATCGACGCCGCGCTCGGCCACCCGATCCGCGATCCGCACGGCGACCCGATCCCCTCCGCCGACGGCACCCCGCACCGCCCGGACGCGGTCCGGTTGAACGAGGCTCCGTCCGACAGCCCGTTGACGGTGTGCCGCATCTCGGACGCCGACCCGGAGACCCTCCGACACCTGAGCAGCCTCGGCATCGTCCTCGACACCGAACTGAGCGTCGACGACCACCGTGCGTTCGCGGGCGAACTCGAACTCCGGCTCACCGCGACCGGCACGCGCCTCACGCTCGGTCGCCTCGCCGCCGATGCCGTCTGGGTGACGGTCGTCGCCTGATCGCCGGCAGCTCGACTCGCCCGTCTTCGGGCGGATGAACCGCCGGGCGGATCACCCGAAGAAGGTCAGCACGATGAGCGCGACGTTCAGCGAGACGATGAGCGCGACCACGACCCAGGCGAACACCCGGGTGGCGAGCTGGTCGACATGGACACCCATGATCCGCCGGTCGCCCGTGTAGCGCACGAGCGGGATGAGCGCGAAGGGGATGCCGAGGCTGAGGAACACCTGGCTCAGCACGAGCGCGGTGGTCGGGTCGATACCCGCCGCCAGGATGACGAGCGCCGGGATGAGGGTGATCACCCGTCGGGCGAGCAACGGGATGCGCACCTTGAGGAGCCCGCCCATGATCGCCGCTCCCGCGTAGGCGCCCACCGAGGTCGAGGCGAGCCCGGAGGCGAGCAGCCCGATGGCGAAGATCACGCCGATGACGGGCCCGAGCGCGGCGGTGATCGCCGCGTGCGCGCCCTCGATCGAGTCCGTCCCGTCGACACCGCCGAGCGATGCGGCCGCGAGCAGCAGCATCGCGATGTTCACCGCTCCGGCGAGGACGAGTGCCGCCGCGACGTCCCAGCGGGTCGCCACGATGAGCCGACGGATGGCACCGTCACTCGTCTGGACGCCGTGCCGGTCCCTGCTGAGCGAGGAGTGGAGGTAGATCGCGTGCGGCATGACCGTCGCGCCGAGCATGCTCGCGGCGAGCAGGACCGTCGCCGTGCCCTCGAACCGTGGCACGAGGCCTCCGGCCGCGGCACCCCAGTCGACGGGACTGACGAACAGGCCGGCGAGGAAGCCGACGGCGATGACGGCGAGGAGCGTCAGGATGGCGAACTCGAAGTGCCGCTGGCCGTACCAGTTCTGCACGGCGAGGAGCACGATCGAGAAGACCCCCACGATGACGCCGCCGAGCACGAGCGGGATCCCGAACAGCAGGTGGAGCGCCACGGCGCCGCCGATCACCTCGGCGAGGTCGGTCGCGGCGGCGACGAGCTCCGCCTGCGCCCAGTAGAGCCGACGCGGCCCGGTTCGCAGTCGCGAGCCGAGCAACTCGGGCAGGCTCTGCCCGGTGACGAGGCCGAGCTTGGCGGAGAGGTACTGGACGAGCACGGCCATCGCGTTCGCGGCGACGAGCACCCACACCAGCAGGTAGCCGTACTGGGCTCCCGCCGTGAGGTTCGCCGCGACGTTCCCGGGATCGACGTAGGCGATCGCCGCCACGAAAGCGGGTCCGAGCAGGAACAGGAGTCGCGGTCCGCGGGGCGCACGGGTCGTCGGAGCAGCGAGGTCGGTGGTCACGTCGGCCATGTTAGCAACACCGAGCTACATTTGTTAGATGAGTCTAACTCTTGGTTTCAACCGCCGTCTGCTTGGATGAGGCTGAGAATCGACTGCGCATCGCCAGGCGCCGGAACGACCCCCGGAAGCACATCTGGTTCGATAGTTACGCATACAACTTTTCGAGAGGCCCCCGTGACCCCTGCAGCAGATCGCCCCAAGAACACCCCCGTCCCGCCCGCCGTCAAGCAGCAGAGCGTGAAGCAGGAGCGCGAAGCCCAGCGTCAGGCCAAGGTCGCGGCGTTCAAGCAGGCGCAGAAGCGGAAGAACCGCAACCGCCGCATCGGGATCTGGGCCGCTGTCGTCGGTGGCGTGGCCGTCATCGCCGTCCTCATCACGAGTGTCGTCCTCACCCTGCCCAAGAACGCCAGCTATCCCGGCGGCGGCACCGGCACCGGCCAGGACATCGCGGGCGTGGAACTGTTCCAGAACACCTCGGAGCACGTCGAGGGCACGGTCGACTACCCGCAGAACCCGCCGGCAGGTGGTCCGCACAACCAGTACTGGCTGAACTGCGGCGTCTACACCGAGGAGCAGACCAACGAGAACGCGGTCCACTCCCTCGAGCACGGTGCGATCTGGGTCACCTACGACCCGTCCCTCAGCGACGCGGAGCTCACGAAGCTCAAGGAGTTGCTCCCCACCACGTACGTCATCCTGTCGCCGAAGTCCGACCTCCCCTCCCCGATCGTGCTGAGCGGCTGGAACTCCCAGCTGCAGGTCAACAACGCGAGCGACGCGCGCATCGCCGACTTCTTCGAGGAGTTCTGGAAGAGCAACAACGTCCCGGAGCCCGGCGCGGCCTGCACGGGCGCGATCGACGGTCCCGGCAAGGTCTGATCCGTTGACCCCGGCGAGCACCCACGATGCCCCGGCGACCGGTGAACCGGCCGACGGCGGTGTGACCGACGAGGAACTCGCCGCCTGGGAGGCGCAGGGCTCCCCGGACGGCTCCAGCCGGACCCGCGTCGTCATCGCCGCGATGGCCGTCGTCGCGATCATGGTCGCTGCGGCGATTGGTTTCTCGGTCGGCCGGCTCAGCACGCTCGCCGACCCGACGCCCACCTCGACGAGTGCCGAAGCGGGCTTCTCGCGCGACATGCAGGTGCACCACAATCAGGGCGTGGAACTCGCCATGATCATCCGCGACCGGACGGACGCGGTCGACGTGCGCACCCTCGCGTACGACATCGCGACCACCCAGGCGCAGCAGTCCGGGCAGTTGTACGACTGGCTCGTCCAGTGGAACCTGCCGCAGGGCTCACGGCAGCCGGACATGACGTGGATGACGCTCCCCACGCTCTCGGGTGCGAGCGGCCATGCGCACGGCGGCGACTCGGCGACCCCCGGGTCCACCCACACCCCGGGCGATCCGATGCCGGGCCTCGCCACACCCGCCCAGATCGACCAGCTGACGGCGGCGTCCGGGGTCCAGGCCGAGCGGGTGTTCCTGACCCTGATGATCGCCCATCACCGCGGCGCGGTCGAGATGGCCGAGGCGCTGCAGCCGCGGACCACGAACGCGACCGCGCTGGCCTTCACGCGCGCGGTGATCGCGAGCCAGCAGGCGGAGATCGAGCTCATGACCGGCATGCTCGACGACCGGGGCGGACCGGTCGACCTCGCCGGCTGACGCCCCGTCGACCGCCCGGACGACCTGCGGGCTCCGACAAGGGGCTAGCCAGAACACCGACTGACGGCGAAGAATGATCCCGACGCCCGAACGGGCCCGATGAACAGGAGCGACGGATGGCACTGGACGACATCACCAAGAAGGCTCAGGAATTCCTGAACGACAACAAGGTCAAGGACGCCCTGAAGAGCGAGCAGGCCGAGGACATCAGCGACAAGCTCCTCGGCACCGTGGCCGACGCGGCCAAGAAGGTCACCGGCGGCAAGTTCGACGGGCAGATCGACAGCGCTCGCGACGCCGCTGACAAGGCCGTCGGGAACGAGTAGTCCCCGGCTCGAGACGCGTGACGGCCGGGTCCCGACGGGACCCTGGCCGTTCGCGTCTGCGGCGGTCTGCGGTCGATCGTCGCTCCGTGCCGGTCAGCGGCCCTCGACGCCGCCGTCGACGGGGTTGCTCCGGAACCGGTCGAGCGCGATGGCCACGAGTTCCGGAGCGGACAGGTGCGTGTCCTGCATGAGGTCCGAGAGCACTTCTGACGCGCGGCCGCTGAGGGTCAGTTGCACGGTCGCGGAGCGGTCCTCATCGACACCGCTCAGCGCGCGACGACGTTCACCGAGGCTGAGGATGGCCGACCGCAGGTAGGTGCGGCTGGCGACGGTGTCGATCTCCCATCGGCCGGCGCGACGGTTCGCGACGACATTGCCGCGACGGATGTTGGTCATGAGGGACGCTCGGCTCACATGGAGCCGCGCCGCGAGTTCCGCCGTCCGGACCGGACGCGGGAGGTCGTCGATGAAATCCTCGACCAACGCCTCCCGGAGGAGCTCCCAGGCGACGTCCGGCGGGAGTGGCGCCTCGGGCATGCTGCCGCCATCCTGCGGCGGACCCACCCACGCGGTCGTGGGGGCGTCGCGTTCGGTCATCGTCATCGCCCCTCCAAGGTTCCGGCGCTCGAACCTCAAGCATGCTCGGTGCCCGTGGAAAGCGCGTCCCCCAATGCGGGTTGCCCGCGTTCGCGGGGTGCCGCCCCGAAACGACGCACCCCGTCCAGCAAGGGCGGACGGGGTGCGGGCGACGCTCAGACGACTCAGCTGCGGTTCGCAACCGGCCGGGAACCCGCCGGGCGGGTCCCCTCGAACAGGATCCGGTAGCTGAATCCGGCGATCAGCGCGCCGATGATCGGGAACACGATGAAGACCCAGACCTGCGCGAGCCAGTCGCCCCCGCCGAAGATGGCGGTCGCGATGGAGCGCGCCGGGTTGATCGAGCCGTTGTCGATCGGGATCGCGATCAACAGGAACAGCGTGAGGGCGCCGCCGATGGCGATCGGCGCGAAACCAGCGGCGGCCCGCGTGTGCGTGACACCCAGGATGACGTAGAGGAACAGTGCGGTGATGACGACCTCGATCACGATCGCCGAGACGAGTCCGAATCCGCCGGGCGAGAGCTCACCGAAGCCGTTCGAGACGAAGCCGCTTGCGACGGCCTTGTCGAGGAATCCTGCCGGGCCGCCGGCCGCGAGGCCGAAGACCGCCAGTGCGCCGAGGAAGGCTCCGACGAGCTGCGCGAGGATGAACGTCCACGTCGCTCGCCAGGGGAACCGACCGGCGGCGGCCAGCCCGAGCGTCACCGCCGGGTTGAAGTGCCCGCCGGAGACGGGGCCGAACGCGTAGGCGGCGATGGTCACCGAGAGGCCGAGGGCGATCGCCACCCCGAGGAAGCCGACACCCAGGGGGTTCGACGTCTCCTCGCCGAAGAAGGCGGAGAAGGTCGCCGTCCCGACGAGACCGAAGACGAGCAGGAAGGTGCCGGCCAGCTCTGCGAGGAGTTGCGACGCGGTGGTCGGTTCGACGGAGGGTGGGACTTCCGGGGAGGACATCTGGGCTCTTCTCGTTCGAGGTGACGACGTGGACGCGGAGCTCTGGCGAGCACCGCGTCATCAGCAGACTATTGCCCCGCGTCCCACCGGCGACAGCCCCGAGGTCAGCATGGCGCCGACGCTCAGTGCACCTCCAGGTCGTGGAGCGGAACCTGAAGCCGGAAGATGTGCTCGATCGCGAGTTCGGCCCCGACGGCGTCACCGGCGGCGAGGGCGGATCGGAGGTGCGGGTACCCGACGCGCAGATCCGACCAGTCGACCGTCGCCGCGGAGCGCGTGGCCGAGACACGGTAGATCAGTGCGCCGATCACGTCCTTCGTCGCGGAGACGAGGACCGGGTTCTCGCAGTGTTTCAGGAACCGGTCGACGAGCCCCCAGACGCAGCGGCCGTGCGCGTCGGCGTCCTCAGCCGCCACGGTCGTCATCGTGTGTTCGACGAAGGCGAGGAGTTCGGCCCGTTGCCCCGCGGTCAAGGTCGGGACGGTGACCCGGACGACGCCGCTGACGAGCGCTCCGAGGGTCTGCAGCACGGCTGTCCGGTCCTCGGCGCGTGGCTGCGCGACACGGGTGTGCCGCTGCGGTGCCGTCTCGACCAGTCCGACGCGTTCGAGTTCCCGGAGTGCTGCGGCGATCTCCTCGCTCGGAGCGTCGAGCCACTCCCGGAGTTCCGCCTCGATGAGCAGCTCGCCCGAGGCGAGCGTCCCGTCGTAGATCGCCGCGCGGATCCGCTCCGTCACGGACTCGCCGGCGGGAGACGGCCGCGACCCGGACGGTCGATCGGGGTTCGGCATCGGTTCCTCGCTCGACTGGGACGGCTGGCGGCTACCGGCCGATCGTACCGCGGACGATCCCCGCCTCGGCGAGCGCCGCCTGCGCCTGCCGATGCTTGTTGTCGATGGAGGCGCCGATCTCCTGCGCCAGCCGAGGCTTGCTCCGCACGAGCTGGTCGATGGTGGACAGCGGCATCCGCAGGACCAGGGTCGTGCCGTCGGCGATCGCGGCGGCCATGGCGACCTCCCTCGTCAGCGCCGTCTGACCGATGAAGTCGCCGACGCCGAGTCGTTGGAAGGTGATGAGCCCGTCCGTCGTCGGCACGGCGAGATGGACGCCGCCCTCGACGAGGAACCGCATCGCGCCGGGGATCGTGCCCGCCTGCTGGATGGTCTCCCCCGGCCCGTACCGTTCGAGTGCGCAGGTCCTGGCGAGGTCGTCGTAGTCCTCCTCCCGCGCGTGGAGGGTCGGTGCCAAGGCGGCGATGGCGCTCCGCAAGCGCTCCGGCGTCGCGATCGGGTCGGTGCTGTCACCGTCGAGCGCGAGACCGCGGCGCCGCGAGGCGTACCAGAGCCAGGCGCGGAACAGGGCGACGGCGGCGTCGGCGGTGGACGGCCCGGACACGGGGAGGGTGACGGCGAACCGCGCGGCACCGAGGTAGGACGCGGACACCACGTCCCCCGGCTCGAGCATCGGGAGGCCCGAGCCGACCTCGCGGAGCAGCCGGAGCACGTCGTCCGGCGGGTCGTCGGTGGAGAAGGTCACTTCGACGCTCGCGGTGTAGGCACCGACGGGCTGACTCAGGTTCGTGAACGACGACCCGGCGAGCGACGAGTTCGGCACGATCTGGATACCGTTGCCGGTGTCGAGGTGCACCGCACGCCAATTGACCTCGACCACGCGACCACGGACATTCCCGGTGTCCAACCAGTCCCCCAGTTTGAAGGGCTGTTCGAACAGCAGCAGCAGTCCGGAGATGACCCCGCCGACCGCGTTCTGGAGGGCGAGGCCGATCACGATCGAGGTGACGCCGAGCGCGGTGACCAGGCCGCCGATGTCGGCGCCCCACACCCACGAGAACAGGATGGCGAGTCCGATGAGGATCAGCGCGAGCCGAGCGAGGTCCACGAAGATCGACGGGATGCGGTCACGCCACGAGCCCTCCTCCGCGTTGGCGAAGAGCGCCACGTTGAACGCCGACAGGATGAGCAGGATCACGAGGAACCCGAGGACCGTTCCGACGATCCGGACCCAGATGAGGTCGTCCGCCCGCAGCGAAGCGAACACCAGGAGTGCGAACACCGCGCCGACCGGCACGACGTAGTTCCGCATGAGTCGTACCGGCTTGGCCGCGGCGTTCCCGCGCCGGGTCAGTGCGCCCAGCACCTCGGTGAGGACGATGAGGAAGACCGGGACACCGACCGCGAGCGCGATGGCCCAGGGGAACCACGCCTCCTGCCACACCTGCGTCATGATGTCGTCCCTGCCACGACCTGCCAGACGGCCTGCGGACCCCCGCGCGTCTCCACGGTGCCGGCGGCCTCGAAGGTGACGGTGTCCTGCATGCGGTCACGCACCCGCTGGCTGACGAAGATCCCGGCCCGACCGGAGACCGACTGGACCTGGTTGGCGAGGCTGACCGCGTCACCCCACATGTCGTAGGCGAGACTCGTGCGACCGACGAGGCCACTCGTCACGACACCCGTGTCCACGCCGATCCGGAGCGTCAGGTCGGCCTGGTGTTGCGCGTTGAAGCGTTCGACGATCGTGCGCATCTCCAGCGCGAAGTCGAGGGTCCTGCGGACGTTGTCGACGCGGGGCACGATGAGGCCACAGCTCGCGAGGTAGCCCTCCCGCAGCGTCCGCACCTGCTCGATACCGAGTCGCTCCGCAGCCTCGTCGAAGCTGCGGACGAGGGCGTTGAGCATCGACAGCTCGCGCTCCGGGTCGAGGCCTCGGGTGAGGTCGTCGAACCCGACGAGGTCCGCGAAGATGACCGACACGTCCTGGTGGACCTCCGAGATGGTCTCCTCGCCCTCCTTGTAGCGTTTCGCCACCGTGGCCGGCATGAGCGTCAGCAGGAGCTTCTCGTTCTCGGCGCGCTGCTCGTCGATGAGTTCCTGCTTCACCCGGAGGCTGCGACTCATGTCGTTGAAGGCCGCGCCCAGGTCGCCGAACTCGTCACGCCTGTTTCCCGGTACCTCGACGCTGTAGTCACCGGCGGCCACGCGCCGCACCGCGCCGACGAGGGACCGCACCGGGCGTGCGAACACCTGCGCCAGCAACAGCGAGAGCAACGACACGACGACCACGATCGCCAGCACGGAGATGATGAGGTTGCGCGTGAAGTCGGTGACCGGCGCGAAGGCCTCCGACGCGTCGATCCGCGCGACGAGCACCCACTGGAGCCCGTCGATGTCGAGTGGTGTGTACGCCGTCAGGTTCTCCCCACCGAGGTAACCACGACCGATGAGCGTGCCGGTCTCCCCGGCGAGCGCCCGCTCCACGGACTGGGTGCGGGTCGGCTGGATCTCGATCGTGCCCTTGACGTCGACCGCGCGCTGCGCGTCCTGCGGTGGCGTGCCGGCCGCGACGGACTGCTTGAGATACGCCTTCGGGTCCTCGATGAGCAGTCGGGACGTCGAGCGCATCAGCTGATCGGGTCCGGCGAGGTAGGTCTCGCCGGTCTCGCCCAGGCCGTCCTGCTTCCATTCCCCGCCACTCGTCATGATCGAGTTGATCTGCTCGATGGGCACCTGCAGCGCCAGGACACCGTCGATGCGGCCATCCTGCCCCACCGGTGAGAAGATCCACTGCGTGGGGACGTTGAGCGAGGGCTGGTACCGCTCGAAGTCGGTGATGCCCGTGTAGTCGACCGCGTTGGACCGCAGGGCCTTCGTGAACCCGTCGCCGAGGACGCCACCCTGGTACGGGCCCGTCAGCACGTTGGTCCCGAGGTCCGGTCCCTTGAACGCGCTGTAGACGACGTCACCCTCGTCGTCGATGAGGAGGGCGTCCTCGTAGCCGAACCGGTTGATGATCTCGCGGAAGTAGTCGTTGTAGGTCGCGTTGACGGCCGACCACGAGCTCCCGTCACCGGCGTCGTCGACCGTGATCGCCTGGTCGTAGTCGAGATCGGTGGGCGTGTAGACCGACTGTAGGTAGGTCTGGGCCGGGTTCGTCGGGATGAAGGCCTCTGGATCCGCCGTGTCGCCGGTCCGTTCGTTGAGCGCGGGGACGAAGGTGTCCGTGTAGAAACGGTCGACCTCCGCAGCTCGCGCCGGCTCGACCGGCTGCTCCTCGAGCTCCTGGAACGCGTCGTGGTACCGGTTCATCGCATCGACGACGGTCGTGCCACGGGTGTAGACGACGAGCGAGTCCGCCGTCTGGCGGTAGTAGTTGGTGATCTCGCGGGCACGCGACTCGCGCAACTCGGTCAGTCGCTCGAACGACGCCTGTCGGAGGGATTCACTGCCGGAGAGGTACCCGACGATGCCGGTCACCACCGACGCCCCCACGCTGACGAGCAGCAGCATCACCAGGAGTTTCGACTGGATGCTGAAGCCGGGGCGGCCGAAGCGACGACGCCCGAGCCTACGGGACCGCGCGACCGAGGACGGCGCGGGAGGGATCGGAGGACCCGTCGTGGAGGCGTCCACGGGCGGAGTGCCGTCACCTGACGGGGGTCCGGATGGTGCGTTCACAGCTGCGGTCATCGACGAGTCCCCTACTCGATCCGGCGGTGCGCGGGCGTCCCCCTCCTTCGGGGGTCACGATGGCGCTCACTCTAGCCACACGTGTCACGCGCCCACAATGGGCTGGACCGCTCAGACGGTCACGGCCTGCTGCGCGTAGAGCGTCGCGTACACGCCGCCGGCGGCGAGCAGGTCCTGGTGGGTGCCGCGCTCCACGATGCGCCCGCGATCGAGCACGAAGATGACGTCGGCGTGCACGACGGTCGACAGGCGGTGTGCGATCGACACCGTCGTGCGTCCGCGGGTCGCGTCGTCGAGGGCGACCTGGACGACCCGTTCGGAGATCGTGTCGAGGGCGCTCGTCGCCTCGTCGAGGATGAGCACCTCGGGGTCCTTCAGCAGCACGCGCGCGATGGCGATGCGCTGCTTCTCGCCGCCGGACAAGCGGTAGCCGCGTTCCCCGACGAGCGTGTCGTAGCCGTCCTCGAACCGAGCGATCGTCTCGTGGATGTTCGCGGCGCGGCAGGCGGCCTCGAGCTCGTCGAGGGTCGCGTCGGGCTTGGCGTAGCGGAGGTTCTCGGCGATCGTCGCGTGGAAGAGGTAGGTCTCCTGGCTGACGATGCCGATGCGGGAGACGAGGGACTCCTGGGTGACGTCGCGGACGTCGGCCCCCGCCACCATGACCCGGCCGCCCGACACCTCCTGGAAGCGCGGGATGAGGTAGGAGATGGTCGTCTTGCCCGCTCCTGAAGGTCCGACGAACGCGGCGAACTGTCCGGGTTCGATCGTGAAGGAGACCCCGTCGAGGGTGGGGGTCGAGTCGTCCTGGGCGTCGGCGTACCGGAAGGTGACGTCGTCGAAGCGGATCTGCGGTGCGACGCTCGGGAGCGGTGCGGCCCCGGGACGGTCGGCGATCGCGGGCTTGAGGTCGAGGTACTCGAAGATCCGCGCGAAGAGGGCTCCGGAGGTCTGCAGGTCGAGGGCGACCCGCATGACGCCCATGAGCGGGAACAGCAGGCGGGCCTGGATGGTGGTGAAGGCGACGATCGAGCCGGCGGTGACGTCCGCGGCCCCACCGGTGATGAGCCAGCCGGCCACGAGGTAGACGATCGCAGGGATCGACGACAGGAAGATGTTCACCATCGCGAAGAACCACTGTCCGCTCATCGCCTGGCTGACCTGGAGGCGGATCTGGGTACGGTTCTCGGCGCTGTAGCGCTCGACCTCGGTGTCCTGGCGGTTGAAGCTCTTCGCGAGGAGCACGCCGGAGACGCTCAGAGCCTCCTGCGTGATCGCGGTCATCTCCGACAACGACTCCTGCGTCTTCGTCGCGATCCGCGCCCGGACCTGACCGACGCGGCGCTGCGCGATCACGAGGATCGGCATGAGGATGAGGGCGACGATCGTCAGCTGCCAGTTGAGGATGAGCATGGCGACGAGCGCGGAGATGACCGTCACGGTGTTGCCGAGCACGCTCGAGACGGTGTTGGTGAGGACGTTCGCGACGCCACCGACGTCGTTCTGGAGGCGCGACTGGATGATGCCCGTCTTGGTGCGGGTGAAGAAGCTCAGCTCCATCGCCTGCAATTGCGAGAACAGCTTGATGCGCAGGGCGCCCGTGACGCTGTTGCCGACGGTCGCCGTGAGGTAGGTCTGCCAGACGCCGAGCAGCGCCGCGATGATGAACAGCGCCACCATCGCGCCGACGATCTCCGCGAGGGCGACCAGGTTCGGGCTGCCACCGTCGGTCGGGAACAGGCCGACGTCGAACGCCTGCTTGACGAGCAGCGGTGGGAGCACCGCGAGGGCGGCACCGATGACGACGAGCACCATCGTGAGGATGATCTTGGCGCGGAACGGCACGAACAGCGCGACGATGCGCTTGCCGAGGTTCGGGATCCTCGGTGCCTCGGCGTTGAGCGCCTTCTGCGCCGCCGTGTCGCCACCGCTGACGCGGCTGCCCGCGCGGGGCCCGCCGCCCCCGGGTGCACCGCCGCGTCAGCGGTGGCGACACGGC
>NZ_LWCT01000019.1:0-33677 GCF_001650455.1 Plantibacter sp. H53 | reverse complement strand
CTCCCGGTCCGGTCCCTGAGCCACCCCTTCCGGTCCCTGAGCCTGTCGAAGGGCACCTCGACAAGCTCGGTGAGCGGATCGCGCTCGGTGACCGGATGGAACTCGACGACCGCGGTCGTGCGATCAGCCTCGCGTCGAGGTGACCGTCTCCGGCAGCGAGCCGGTGCCGTCGGCCGCCGGGCGGACCGCGGGGTGCTCCTCGGACGGACCCGACCACGGCAGCGTCACCGTGAACGTCGTGCCGGCGGAGGACGAGGCGACCTCGATCGAGCCCTCGTGGCCCTCGGCGATCGACAGGGCGATCGCCAGCCCGAGGCCCGTGCTGCCGGCCGCACGCGAGCGCGACGAGTCGGCCCGGGCGAACCGGTCGAAGAGTTCGGGGAGGAAGGCCTCGTCGATGCCGGGTCCGTCGTCGGCGATCGTCAGCGAGGCGCGCTGCGGCTCGTCGGGACTCTTCGGTGCGCTGATGCGGGTGACCACGGAGGTGCCGGCCGGGGTGTGCACGGCGGCGTTCGACAGCAGGTTCACGACGAGCTGATGCAGGCGCTCGCGGTCGCCGCGCACGACGATCGCGCGCTCCGGCACGTCGACCGACCAGTGGTGCGCCGGCGCCGAGACCGCCGCGTCGCTCACGGCGGCGGCGACGAGGTCGCTCAGGTCGACGTCGTCGAGGTGCAGGTCCTGGCCCTCGTCGAGACGCGCCAACAGGAGCAACTCGCTGACGAGCGAACTCATCCGGGTCGCCTCCGACTCGATGCGGGCGAGCGCGTGCTCCGTCATGGGCGGGAGACTCTCACTGTCCTGACGGGTGAGCTCGGCGTAGCCCTGGATCGCGGCGAGCGGCGTCCGGAGTTCGTGGCTCGCGTCGGTGACGAACCGACGCATGCGCTTGTCGGTCGCGGCTCGGACGGCGAGTGCGCGGTCGACGTGGTCGATGAGGCCGTTGAGCGCCTCGCCGACCTTGCCGATCTCCGTCCGAGGGTCGGTGTCGGCCTGATCGACCCGCACGTCGATCCCGGTGTCACCGCGCTCGAGTTGCAGCGTGGACACCTCCTCGGCGGCGGCGGCCACGCGGGACAATGGTCGGAGCCCGAGGCGTACCACGATGATCGCCCCGATGATGGTGACCGCGAGCGCGAGCACGGCGAGGATCGCGATGACGATCGCCTCCTGCTGCACGGCCGCTCGCGGGGTGGCGAGCGAGACGCCGGCCACGAGGGTCTCGCCGTCGCCGTGGTCGAGGAACTCGAGCCGGTACCCGCCGAGCGATCCCAACTCGATGTTCTGTCGCTCGGAGCCGTCGGCCGTGACGGCCTCCTCGATGAGCGCCTTCGTCCGCACGTCGAGCGCCGTCGCGTTGGACTGGGTGAAGCGCGCGGAGTCGACGACCGCACCGTCAGCGACGAGCGCGATGAGCGTGCCGGGACCATGGCCGACGTAGTCCACGAACGGCTTGACGTAACCGGGCTCGCCGCGGGTGGCATCGGGGTCCACCACGGCTCCCCCACCGGCCTGCTGATCGTGGAACTTCACCACGGAGTGTTCGAAGGCCTCCATCGATCCCGTGAGCTGGGTGTCGACGACGGCGGTGACCGACGCTTCGACCGTGACGATCGTGAGGATGCCCGACACCGCGAGGACCGCGGCGATGACCGCGGCGATGCCCGTCACCAGCCGTCGCTGGAGCGTCCACGGGTGCCGCCGGTCCGCCCGAGGCGTCGGCACCCCCGCAGTCGGAACCGAAGCGGTGCTCATTCGACCGGCCGCAGCACGTATCCGACACCGCGGACGGTGTGGATCATCGGCGCCCGGTCGGCGTCGATCTTCTTGCGGAGATAGGAGACGTAGAGGTCGACGATGCTCGCCTTGCCGGCGAAGTCGTAGTTCCACACGCGGTCGAGGATCTGGGCGCGACTCAGCACGCGCTTCGGGTTGCGCATGAAGTAGCGGAGCAGCTCGAACTCCGTCGTCGTGAGCGCCACCGGCTCGCCGTCGCGGCTGACCTCGTAGCTGCGCTCGTCGAGGAAGAGCCCGCCGATCGTGATGCGGGAGTCGTCGTCGGACACGACGTGCGCGGTGCGGCGGAGGAGACCACGGAGGCGGGCCACGAGCTCCTCGAGCGAGAACGGCTTCGTCATGTAGTCGTCGCCGCCCGCGGTGAGTCCCATGATGCGGTCGTCCACCGAGTCGCGTGCGGTGAGGAACAGGGTCGGGGTGCCCGATTCCGGCTCCCCCTGCGAGAAGCTGCGGAGCTGGCGGAGGACGCTCAGCCCGTCCATGTCGGGCAGCATGATGTCGAGGACGACGACGTCCGGACGTTCCGTGCGGTAGCGCTGGACAGCCTCGCGACCGTTGGTGGCGACGTCCACGACCCACCCCTCATAGCCGAGGGCCAGGCTCACGAGGTCGGTCAGGACCGCTTCGTCGTCGACGAGGAGGACGCGGATGGGTGAACCGTCGGCCCGGTACATCCGCGGTAGCTTGGCGAGGACCGCCCGGCGGCGCCCCGAGTCGACGATCTGCGTTGGCAGGTCGGAGGGCATGGGTCGATTATCCGTCGTCGAGCTGCGAGGCGCGGGAGCGACGGGCGATTCATAGAGGCCTCATATCTTTTCAGGCCGAGCCCATGGGTGCGGTGCCTACCGTGGAGGGCATGACCCGAGCAGAGCCCCTGGGCACGTCGTTCGCCCCCCGCCGTCGCCGGACGGCCGGAGCGACGGCCGAGCCCGCGGACCGGATCCGGAGCGGCCTCGCCGCCGCGGTCCGGGCTCTGCGTCCCCTGTTCCCGGCAGGCGTCTCACGTCCTCGCTTCCTCCGCGGGCCGCGGATCGAGGCTCCGGTCGACGCGCACCCGATCAGCACCGGCCGCCTCGTCCTGCGTCGCCACCGGTTGGAGGACGCCGAGGCCTGGTACCGCATCCAGTCCACGCCCGAGGTCGTCGAGCACCTGCCGTGGCCCGTCCGCGACCGGGAGGCGTCCCGCGAGCACCTGCGCCACCGCGTCCGGCACAGCCGCCTCTGGCAGTCGGGCGACTTCCTCGCCCTGGCCGTCGAGCACGACGGACGGCTCGTCGGCGACGTCTCCCTGCACCTCCGCGACGTCCAGCCCGCCGAGCGCTCGGTCGAGATCGGATGGGTCCTCGACCCCGCCGT
Organism: Plantibacter sp. H53; assembly: GCF_001650455.1. NCBI lineage: Bacteria > Bacillati > Actinomycetota > Actinomycetes > Micrococcales > Microbacteriaceae > Plantibacter > Plantibacter sp. H53. Next base: position 30,524 of record NZ_LWCT01000019.1, on the reverse strand, counting down.
CGGCGGACGCGGTCTCGCGAGCGAGGCCTCGGCCGCCATGATCGACCTGGCGTTCCGCGAGGTCGGGGCGAAGACCGTGACGGCGGTCATCGAGCCGGAGAACACCAGGTCCATCGCCCTGGCCGAGCGGCTCGGCTTCCTGCGGGCGACCGCTCCGCGCCGCTCATCGAGCATCACCTTCGCGATCACGCCCTCGCTCCTCGCGGCACGCCGTGCGGAACGCGTCGAATCCGCGCACACGGAGTCGACCGCCACGCGTCGCTGATCGCCGGCGTCCCGATCGCCGAACCTGCCGGGGCCGAGTCTCCCCCACTCGAGCCTCGGCAGGTTCAGCCGTCGGGACGCCGGCGACGTGTGCCCCTCGAGTCACACGTCCACAACTCAGGTGCTCCCCGGCGCGTCGTCTCCGGCCGCCGCCTGACGGTGCCGACCCGCCTGCGGTCTCCTGAGTTGTGCGCAGCCCAGGGTTCCGGTCGGTTCCAATATCCTATAGGATTATCGCGATGTGCCGGCTTGCGCCGGATCGACGGACTCGATGACGAGGAGATGCAGATGACCAGGCTCTGGAACCGACCGGCCGACTTCGCGGATGAGATGGTGGACGGCTTCGTCCGCGCCAACGGACGCTGGGTACGCAAGGTCTCCGGCGGGGTGTCGCGCTCCACGAAGTCCGCGGAACCGGAGGTCGCCCTCGTGATCGGTGGCGGATCCGGCCACTACCCCGCCTTCGCCGGCCTCGTCGGCCCAGGACTCGCCCACGGCGCGGCCATGGGCAACCTCTTCGCCTCGCCGTCCGCGCACCAGGTGGAGAGCGTCGTCCGCGCGAGCGAGCAGGGACGGGGTGTCCTCCTCAGCTACGGCAACTACGCCGGCGACGTCCTGCACTTCACCGCCGCCCAGGACGCCGTGCGTGCCGACGGCATCGACTGCCGCACCGTCACCGTGACCGACGACATCTTCAGCGCACCGCCCACCGAACTCGAGAAGCGACGCGGGATCGCGGGCGACCTCACCGTCTTCAAGGTCGCGGGCGGCGCTGCCGCTGGTGGGTACTCCATCGACGACGTCGAGCGCGTGGCGGTCCTGGCCAATGCCCGGACCCGTTCGATGGGTGTCGCGTTCTCCGGGTGCACGCTGCCCGGTGCCGACGAACCGCTGTTCTCCGTGCCGGAGGGACGCATGGCCGTCGGGCTCGGCATCCACGGCGAGCCCGGCATCGACGAGACCGACATCCCCTCCGCGGACGAACTGGCGGAGCTGTTCGTGCACCACCTCCTGGCCGAGGCCGAGATCCCGGAGGGCGTCACCCCGAAGGGAGCGCGTGTCGTCCCGATCCTCAACGGCCTCGGCTCCGTGAAGTCCGAAGAGCTGTTCGTCGTCTACGACCGCATCGCCTCCCTGCTGGAGGACGCCGGGATCACCCTCGTCGACCCGCAGGTCGGGGAGTTCTGCACGAGCTTCGACATGGCCGGCGTCTCGCTCACCCTGCTCTGGGTGGACGAGGAGCTGGAGCGACTGTGGAGTGCCGCTGCGGACACGCCCGCGTTCCGCACGGGTGCCGTCGACACCGGCGCGCTCGAGACCGTGGCCGCCGACGACACCGAGGACGTCGCCTTCCAGGTCCCGGACGCCTCGCCCGAGTCCCAGGAGTCGGCGGCGGTCGTCGCCGACGCGATCACCGCGATCCACGAACTCCTCGCGGAGCACGCGGACGAGCTGGGACGCCTCGACGCCATCGTCGGCGACGGCGACCACGGCATCGGCATGGACCGCGGGGCGACCGCCGCCGCCGCCGAGGCCGGGCGACTGCGCGAGGCCGGTGCCGGCGTGGCGACCCTCCTCGACCGCGCGGGCGACGCCTGGTCCGACCGCGCCGGTGGCACCTCGGGTGCACTGTGGGGCGTCATGCTCCGCACCCTCGGCGAGCGCCTCGGCGACGCCGAGCGCCCGACCGCCACCGCTGTGAGCGAGGGCGTGACCGCCGCCAAGGACGCCGTCATGCGCTACGGCAAGGCGTCCGTCGGCGACAAGACGCTCGTCGACGCCCTGGTCCCGTTCGCCGACACGCTGGCCGAGCGCGTCGCCGCCGGCGACGACCTCTCCACCGCCTGGACCACGGCGGCGGCAGCGGCCACCACCGCGGCCCACGAGACGGCCGCTCTCATGCCCGGCATGGGCCGCGCCCGCTCGCACGGCTCGAAGGCCGTCGGTGTCGAGGACCCCGGAGCCGTCTCGCTCGCCCTCATCGTCGAGCGTGTCGGCACCCTCCTCGCCGAGCGCTGACGCCCGATCCACCGACACACAACCCGCTCCCTGAAGCTACCCCTGCACCGGTCCCTGAGCCTGTCGACGGGCCCCGCTCCAACAACGAAAGGCACACCATGACCCGCACCTGGCGAATCGTCATCGGCTCCGATGACGCCGGTTACGACTACAAGGAGATCCTCAAGCGCGACCTCGAGGCGAGCGATCTGGTCGCCTCCGTGATCGACGTCGGGGTCGACGCCGACGGCCACACCAACTACCCGACCGTCGCGGTGACCGCGGCCGAGATCGTCGCCCGCGGCGAGGCCGACCGCGCGCTGCTCATCTGCGGCACGGGCCTCGGTGTCGCGATCGCGGCGAACAAGGTCCAGGGCATCCGAGCCGTCACCGCGCACGACGGATTCTCCGTCGAACGCGGGGTGCTGTCGAACGACGCCCAGGTGCTCTGCATGGGCCAGCGCGTCGTCGGCATCGAACTCGCCCGCCGCAACGTGCGCGAGTGGCTCACCTACGAGTTCGACGCGTCGAGCGCGTCGAACGACAAGGTGCAGGAGATCAGCGCATACGAAGCGTCCTGATGTCAGGGCGTCCCAGACTCGTCGGCGTGAGCCTGAAGATGTACTTCGGGCACGCGCAGACGCTCGACTGGTGCTCGGTCGTCGCGGGGGTGTCGGCCGAGCACCACGCACTCCGATCCGGCGCGGCTGAGCTGTTCGTCATCCCCGGATACCTCTCGGTGACCGGGGCGGTCGAGCGGCTCCACGGCGTCGCGTCCGTGGGGGCTCAGGACCTCGCGACCGAGGACACCGGGGCGTTCACCGGCGAGGTGAGCGGTGCGGAGCTCCGCGAGGTCGGCTGCGAGGTCGTCGAGGTCGGACACGCGGAGCGACGCCGACTGTTCGGCGAAACGCCCGACGTCGTCCGCGCGAAGACGACCGCCGCGCTCCGCAACGGGCTCGCGCCGGTGCTGTGCATCGGAGAGGCCGAGCGCGGAGACGCCGAGACGGCGGCCGTGGAGTGCGTCGCACAGCTCGACGACGCCCTGGCGGGGGCGGTCGCCGCCGGGTTCGTGGGCCGCGTCATCGTCGCCTACGAACCGCACTGGGCCATCGGTGCCTCCGAGGCCGCGAGTCCAGCCCACATCCGCGCGGTGTGCCTCCGGCTGCGTGGTCACCTCGACGTCCTCGACACGAGGGGTGTGGTCGACACCTCCTCGGCCGTCATCTACGGCGGGAGCGCCGGACCCGGCCTGCTCACCACGATCGGCGACGCGGTCGACGGGGTCTTCCTCGGCCGCTTCGCCCACGATCCGGCAGCCCTCGCGCTGGTGCTCGACGAGGTGGCCGGTCTCGACCGCGCGGGCTCCGACCTGCCGCGATGACAGCCGGAGGCCCCGTAAACTGGTCATCGACGATCATCGCGGCCGCTCGACCGGAGGTCCCCCTCCGTGACGACGCCTCGAGCACACCCTTCGGAGCCTGCCGTGGTTGATGCCGTGTTCCCGCTCGGCGCCTCCTCCTCGCTCGAGCGCCGTGGTCTGCGCGACCGCGTCTACGAGCTGGTGCTCGACATGCTGCTCAGCTCCGGCATCGAACCGGGCGCCCGGCTGTCCATCGACGCCATCGCCCGCGACCTCGACGTCTCACCCACGCCCGTCCGTGAGGCACTCGTCCAGTTGGAACGCACCGGGCTCGTCACCCGCGTCACCCACAAGGGCTACCGGGTGGCACCGCCGCTCGCCGACGACCAGCTCGAGTCGCTGTTCGACGCCCGCATCGTGCTCGAGAGCGGCGCCACCGCGCTGGCCGCCGCCCACGCCGACGAGCTCGTCCCGGCCCTCGAGGTCGCCCTCGCGCAGCACGTCGAGATGACCGCCAGGGTGCGCGCCGCGGCGTCGGCCGGCGAGATCCCCGTCGCACTCCTCCGCGAGTACTTCGCGGTGGACTGGAACTTCCACCACCTCATCTTCGAGGGCACCCGCAACCCCTTCCTCCTCGACATGTCCGAGGGCATCTCCACCCGCGTTCACCGCATGCGCCAGACGGTCGAGACGGGTGTCACCGACGCCGACCAGGCCGTCGTCGAGCACCGAGCCATCCTCGATGCGTTCTCCGACGGCTCCGAGGCCGCCGCGGCGGCCATGCGCTCGCACATCGAGCTCGTGCGCACCCGCGCTCGCACCGACGCCGAGCACTGAGCCGCCCTCCTCCGGTCCCTGAGCCTGTCGAAGGGCGCAGAACGGGGCCGACCGCCTGAGCGATCGACCCCGTCCGGGAGTTGCGTCGTGACTAGTGCGCCGTGCGGGTCGCCGTCGTCTCGAGCAGCTCGTCCGCCTTCGCCCCCCGGAAGAACCGGGTGCAGTAGAGCATCGCGGCCGCGAGGAAGGCGAACACGCCGAGCGAGACCACGCCCCACACGCCGCTGTCGGTCGGCACGCTCTCGTTGATCCCGGTGCGCATGATCGGGGCGACGAAGCCGCCGAGGTTACCGAGCGAGTTGATCAGGCCGATGCCCGCCGCCGCAGCCGTTCCGGTGAGGAACGCCGTCGGGTAGGCCCACGTGATCGGCCCGACCGAGAGGAAGCTCGCCACCGCGATGGTGATGAACAGGATGCCGAGGATCGGCTGGTTGTTCGCACCCGCCCAGGCCGAGGCCAGGATGAACACGCCGGTGGAGATGTAGAACCACGTGCCCCAGGTGCGGCGCCGGACGACCGTGTTCGCGTTCCGCCCCACGTAGTAGCAGGCGAACAGACCCACGAGCCACGGGATGGCCGCCACGAGACCGACCTGCCAGCCGACGTCCTGGCCGATGAGGTTCGACACTTGCTGCGGGAGGTAGAACGTCGTGCCGTACACCGCGATCTGCAGGCAGAAGTAGATGATGGTGAAGTACCACACCTTCCAACTCGTCATCGCCTTCGCGATACCGGTCGGGCCGTCCGACTGCCGGACGGTGTCCTCGCGTTCCATCGCGGCCGTCAACGAGTCCTTCTCCTGTTGGTCCAGCCATTTCGCCTGTTGCGGCGAGTTGGTGAGGAAGTAGAGCGCGGCGAAACCGGCGAGGACCGCGAGCATGCCCTCGGCGAAGAACATCACCTGCCAGCCGTGCCACGGGGTCAGGGCGTCACCGAAGCTGATGAGGCCACCGCTCAGCGGCGCGCCGAGCATCTGCGAGAAGGGCTGTGCCAGATAGAAGATCGAGAACATCTGGACGCGGACCTTGTTCGGGAACCACTCCGACAGGAACATGATGACGCCGGGGAAGAGCCCGGCCTCGGTCACGCCGAGCAGGAAGCGCAGGACGATGAACATCGTGTCGTTCGTCGTGAAGGCGAACAGGGCGGCGACGATGCCCCAGGTCACTGCGATGCGGGCGAGCCAGAACCGGGCGCCGAACTTCTTCAGCAGCAGGTTGCTCGGGATCTCGAAGATCGCGTAGCCGATGAAGAAGATGCCGGCACCGAGGGCGAAGGCACCGTTCGAGATGCCGCGGTCGACGCTGAGCGCCTCCTCGGCGAAGCCGACGTTCGTGCGGTCCAGGAACGCGACGAAGTACAGGATGACGAGCATCGGCATGAGGTGCTTCGACGCCTTGCGGATCGCCGACTTCAGCGCCGGATCGTTGGTCGATCCGATCGCCGGCGGATTGGGTGTGGACAAGACACTCTACTTTGAGATGACTGGTGCGGGTGGGTGCTACTGGCGTTACTGCTGCTGCTGGCGGTGGTCAGGAGACCATCGAGGGGATGATCATCCAGAGGCCGATGCCGACGAAGACGACGCCGAGACCGAGGAAGATCAACCGGGATTTGGTCCACTGACCGGTGAGGTGCTGCATGGTGCTGCTCCGTTCGCTCGTGGTGCGTGTGGTGGATCAGTGCATGTAGAGGCCGCCGTCGACGTTCAGCGTCTGACCGGTGACGAAGCCGGCGTCCTCACTGATGAGGTAGGCGATGGCGGCCGCGATGTCGCGCGGGGTGCCGATGCGCGGCAGGACGCCGTCGGCGGCCATGGCCGTCTTGCGCTCCTCGGTGAGGGTGCCGCCCATGATGTCGGTGTCGATGGGTCCGGGCGAGATGGCGTTGACCGTGATGCCGTCGTGGCCGAGCTCGCGGGCGACGCTGCGGGTGAAGCCGATCACGCCGGCCTTCGCCGCTGAGTAGGCCGTCTTGCTGAAGGTGCCGCCGCCACGCTGGGCGGAGACGGACGACAGGCTGACGACACGACCGACGCCGTTCGACACCATCGACTCGACCGCACGGCGGGTCGTGTAGTGGACGCCGTTGAGGTTGATGTCGATGACGCGCTGCCACTCGTCGGCGCTCACCTCGAGGTAGGGCACCGGTGAGGCGACGCCCGCGAGGTTCACGAGGGCGACGAGCTGTGGGAGGGCGGCCTCGAGCGCGTCGAACGCGGCACGCACCTGCGCCTCGTCGGCGACGTTCGCGCCGGCGCCGGCCGCCTGCACCCCGTGCTGCTCCGCGATCTCGGCGGCGACCGCCTGCGCCGCAGCCTCGTCGAGATCGATGATCCCGATGTTCCAGCCGAGTTCGGCGAGGTGATGGGCTGAGGCGCGACCGATGCCGCGCGGGGAGGCTGCGCCGGTGAGGACGACGGTCTTGGATTCGGGGAAGGTGGTGGCGGTCATGGCCGGCCTTTCTGCGTGGGAGTGGTGAAGTCGGTGTCCGATCGAGTCGGACGTTGCGTTCGGTCGGCGCCGCGCTCAGTTGATGGGTGCGGGGCCGAGCTCGTCCATGAGCCGCTTGATCGCGACGTACGCCTTGTTGCGGTAAGCGATCAGCTCGGGGGTGCGGTCGGCCGGGACGTCGAGGTAGCCGGCACCCGACTTGGTGCCGAACTTGCCGGCGTCGACGAGCTCCTTGAGGGAGTCCGGTGTGGCGAACCGCTCGGGCCACCGGGTCTGGAGCGAGGCGTAGCAGAACGAGTACACGTCGAGTCCGGCCATGTCGGCGATCGCGAAGGGACCGAAGACGGGGAGCCGGAAGCCGAAGGTGGTGCGGACGATCGTGTCGATGTCCTCGGGCGTCGCGACGCCCTCCTCGACGAGCTGCGTCGCCTCGTGGAACAGCGCGTACTGCAGGCGGTTGAGCACGAAGCCCGTGGCGTCTTTGACGCGGGCGGTCTCCTTGCCGGTCGCCGCGACGATCTCCTCGACGGTGGCGATCGCCGCATCGGCTGTGGTCTCGTGCGGGATGAGTTCGACGCCGGGGATGAACGGGGCAGGGTTCGAGAAGTGGACGCCGAGGAACCGCTCCGGGTTCGTGACGGCCTCGGCGAGTGAACCGATGAGGATGGTCGAGGTGTTCGAGCCGATGATGGCGTCGGGTGAGGCTGCGGCGCTGATGCGACGGAGGGTCTCGTGCTTGATCTCGATCTTCTCGGGGACGGCCTCCTCGATGAAGTCGGCTCCGGTGACCGCCTCCTCGATGGACGCGGCGGGCGAGACGTTGGCGCGGATCCGCTCCACGGCATCGGCCGGGAAGAGTCCGTCGGCGACGAACTGCTCGGCCTCGGCGATGAGGCGGTCGTAGTTCTTGCGCGCGATCTCCTCGGAGATGTCGGCGATGCGGACGGTGGCGCCGGACAGCGCGAGCACCTGGGCGATGCCGCCGCCCATGTACCCCGATCCGACGACGGCGATGGTGTGTGTGGTCATGATGAGGCTCTCCTGTGGTCGTCTGGATCAGGCCTGCGGCAGCAGGGTCCTGATGTACTTCTGGTTGGTGGAGCACATGCCGAGGCTGTCGCCGCCGTAGTGCTCGGCCAGGATGATGCCGTTGAAGCCGAGCTCGACGGCGTCGCGGAAGACCTGGCGGTAGTTGATGAGCCCGGCCTCCATGGTGGAGGGCACGGACGTCGCCCAGCTGCCGTCGGCCGCCTCGTCGCGGGTGTAGTTCTTCACGTGCATGTAGTTGGCGTAGGGCAGGGTCTTGGCGAACAGCTCGCGCCAGTCCTCCACCGGGCGGTGCAGGCGGATGAGGTTCGCGACGTCGGGGTTCAGGCCGACGTTGTCGAGCCCGACCTCCTCCACGAACCGGACCGCGCTGTCGGCGGTGCCGAGGTAGGTGTCCTCGTAGAGCTCGAGTGCGAGCGGCAGGCCCACGTCGGCCGCGTGCTTGCCGAGCTCGCGGATGCGGCTGACGGCGGCGTTCCAGACCTCGGGGTCGTCGGGGTCCTTCGGGCCCTGCGCGGTCCAGAACCACAGCGCCTTGCGCTGCGCGTCGTTGAACGGTTGGTGCAGGCCGGTGGAGAAGACCTGCATCCCCCACTCCGCCGCGGCGTCGATCGTGCGGTGCGCGTACTCGAGGTTGCGCTCCTCGTGGCCCGGCATGATCACGCTCTGCCGCTGCAGGTGGACGGACGGGACGCCGACGCCGTGCGACTTCGCGATGGCGAGGAACTCGTCGCGACGAGACGGTTCGAGGTCGGCGGGCCGGACATGGCTGTCGGGCAGTTCGGCGAGGGTGAACCCGACGCCGGCGACCTGCGCGAAGAGGTCGTCCCACGCTTCGGGTTCCGCGTCGTGCAGGGAGACGCCGTTGCGGTCGACGGGTGGGATGCCGTGCAGGCAGGTGGCGATGGGCCAGGTGTCGGCGGTCCATCGGGGGGTCGACGCGGTCGCGGTCGTATCCGTCATGATGCTCCATTGCGCTCAGGGACTGCTCGGGGCTGGTGCTCCCGGTCAAAAAGATCCTATAGGAAATAGTAAAGCGTTTCCACGAATGCGCAAGGGCACTTCGACAGGCTCAGTGACCGGCGGAAGGGAAGCTCAGTGACCGGCGGAGGGGAGGGTCAGTGAATGGTGGAGCGGGAGGCGAGCTTCCGGGGACCGAATCCAACCGGTCACCGAGTGCACCCGGTCACGACCACTCCGGTCACCGAGCCTGTCGAGGCGCGGCGTCGGGGCTCAGTCGCCGAGGATGTCCCAGTCCTCGTCGTCCGCGTCGGCGATGCCACCCGCGATGAAGGCCTCGCCGGCCTCGGTGGCGCGATCGCGCACGCCGACCAGCAGCTCTTCGAGCGAACCGGCCGACAGGAACCGCATCTGGTCGATCTCGCTCACCGGCGCGATGCCCGCCAGCTGCCAGGACGACTCCAGCGGGTCGTCGGCGAGCTCCACGACCGAGGCCCACTGCTGCTCACTGAACTCGCTGGCCACCGCGAGCGAACGCCGCACCGCCGCCTCGGTCTCATCCCGCAGCGGCTCCCAGCGCGCGTCCCACTCCAGGTCGTCGAGCGTTCGGATCTCAGCGCGTGGATACGGGTCGTCCGGCAGCCAGTCGGTCACCTCGAAGCGCTGACCGCCCTCGGCGATCACCGCAACGAAGCCCTCGCCGCCGTCGACCTCGACGATCTCCGCCACGGTCCCGGTGCGGAAGCGGTGCTCACCGCCTCCCGTCTCACGGCCACGCTCGATGAGCACGACGCCGAACGCCGGGTCCTCGGCCTCGAGCAGGTGCGCCAACATGGTGAGGTAGCGCTCCTCGAAGAGCCGCAGGGCGAGCGGCATGTGTGGGAACAGCACGGAGCCGAGTGGGAACATCGGCAGCTCGAGGACCGGGAGGCCGGATGCCCACGGCTCGGCACTGAAGGAGTCGGTCATGCCAGTCCCCCTCCGCCTCGCGGGCCCGAACGACTATCGTCCACCCGAATCGTGCTGCGATCATAGCCGCCGGACACCGGAGGCCACTCAGGCGGCGAGGACGGCACGCAGCGCCTGATCGAACCGGATCGCGCGATCGACCTCGACCGCCGTCTCGTAGTCGGTTCCGCGCAGGGCCACGTGCAGTGGCCAGTCCACGTCGATGAACCCGACGCGCCGGTCGCCCACGAAGACGCCGAAGCGGTCTGCCGTGAGCTGCTCCACCCACGCACGGCGGAGTTCAGACGTCTCGCTACCGGTGGAGCCCATGGAACGACCTCTCTCGGCGGGTGCGACGACCGGGTCCGGACAACCGTCGAAGTATCTCGACTGTCTAGCTATCACCGCCGTGCTTCATCATGACAGCACGGCCGCGGGATGGACAACTCCCCTATCCGTCCGACGAAACGAGCACGAGGCGATGGCATCGTTGCGAGATCGTGCCGTGATGGTCCGCGGATCCTCAGGAACCGTCCGTAGGATGCTGATCGTGGGGTGGAAGTGGCCGTGGGGACGCAAGCGCATCGTCGATGCGCCGGTCGATGCCGGGTCCGACCCCTACCTCCAGTACCTCGAGTGGGTTCGCCTCGGCAAACCGTCGCTCGCGTCACCCGACGATCCACCGCTGCAGTTCGACCCGCGATTCGCGCCACGACTGGCCTCGGACGCCGTCAACTCCTCGCGCGCCGACGGCGTCTGAGTCTGCCGGTCTGAGCCCGCCGGTCCACGCACAGCACAGCGCCCGACACCGAGGTGACGGGCGCTGCGAAGATACTTACGCGGTGGCCTGCTCCGCGACCTCGGCGCGGCGCGGGAGCTTCCAGCCCGGGCGCACGAAGTGGCAGGTATAGCCCCACGGGATGCGCTCCAGGTAGTCCTGGTGCTCCGGCTCGGCCTCCCAGAACTCGGAGACCGGCTCGACCTCGGTGACGACCTTGCCGGGCCAGAGCCCTGAGGCGTCGACGTCGGCGATCGTGTCGCGCGCGACGCGCTCCTGCTCGGGCGAGGTGAAGAAGATCGCCGAGCGGTAGCTCAGGCCGACGTCGTTGCCCTGGCGGTTCTTGGTCGACGGGTCGTGGATCTGGAAGAAGAACTCCAACAGCTCGCGGAAGGACAGCTTGCTCGGGTCGAAGACGACCTCGAGGGCCTCCGCGTGGGTGCCGTGGTTGCGGTAGGTCGCGTTGGCGACATCGCCACCGCTGTAGCCCACGCGCGTCGACTTCACGCCCGGCATCTTCCGGACGAGGTCCTCCATGCCCCAGAAGCATCCGCCGGCCAGCACCGCGCGCTCGGTCGTCGTGCTCTGCTCGTCTGCTGCACTCATCGTGACTCCTCCTTCGTGCCGAGCACCGTGCGGGGTCCCCGCGTGCTCCGGTCTTCGGCTCCATGGTATGCAACAGCGTCCGCTTCCGGACTGTTCCGGGCGGGGCTTGCACTCAGCGGTCGCACAGGTGCGAGGACGCGACGGCGAAGCTCAGACGGTCGGCTTGCGGCGGAGCTGCTTGATCGACTCATGGATCTCGGGGGCCAGCACCACGGCGCCGGACCGCTCCGACTGCTCGAGGGTGACGGCCTGCGCCTCGTCCGCCGCGGCGAACCAGGAGGCGATGGTCACGCCGTGGCCGGGCTGTCGGACGATCTCGATCGGGTCGCCCGCCTGCACCGTCCCGCTCTTGACCACCTTGAGGTAGGCGCCGGGCCGTGCGGCGTCGGCGAAGCGCTTCACCCACCGTGGCTCGCCCAGGCGCCGCTGGAAGGTGCCGCACGGGGTGCGCGGACAGGTCACCTCGACGACGAGGGTGTCGCCGATCCGCCAGCGTTCACCGATCTCGGCACCGTTCACGTCGAGCCCCTGCGTACGGAGGTTCTCCCCGAACAGCCCCGGCGTGATCTCCCGACCGAGCTCGCCCTCCCAGAACCGCGCGTCCTCCTCGGCGTAGGCGTAGAGCGCCTTCGTCAGGCCGCCGTGGTGTTTGCGATCGGCCTGCACGTCGCCGTAGAGCCCCATCGGCCGCACGTGCAGCGGCTCGTCGACCGGGCGCTTGTCGATCGCGGTGACACCGATCGACCCGTCGTCCACCCGGAGGGCTTCGACGCGACAGAGGGCGAGGAGTTCAGACATGTGACCAGTCTGCCGTGTCGTCCGCGACCGTCCGGACGACGGGGCCGGTGCGGCTGAGGCGGAGTGGCTCAGTGGATCAGCTCAGGCGGACTCGCGGACGACGAGCGAGACACCCACCGAGCGTCGGACGGACGGCCCCGAAAGCGGGAGCGTGCCGGACATCATGCCGTCGAGCAACTCCAGGCTGTGCCGTGCGATGTCACCCTTGTCGACGGCGACGCTAGTCAGCTCAGGGGTGACGAAGCGACCGAGGTCGAGTCCGTCGATGCCGATGACGGCGACGTCCTCCGGCACGCCGACCCCGGCACGGGCGAGGCCCTTGAGCACGCCGACCGCCATGACGTCGTTGAAGACGAGTACGGCGTCGACGTCGGGCATCGCGGCGCGGCACCGCAGGGCGGCCGAGACCCCGCCCTGGTGGGTGTCCTCCGCCCAGGTCTCCGACGCCTCCGACCACGGCAGGCCGTGTTCCTTGAGGAACGCGCGGTACGCGAGACGACGTCCGGACGGTTCCGCCGAGGCGTCGATCATGGCGATCGACCGGCGCCCGGTCGCGACGAAGTGGGCGAGCGCCTGTCGGATGCCGTCCTCGAAGTCGATGTCGACGCCCGCCACCTGCAGCGCGGGCTGGGCGTCGGACGGGTCCGCTCCGGCCTCGGACTCCTCTGGCCGATGGTCGCCGAGGGAGACGAACGGGATGGTGGCGAAGGCGCCCTGGAGTGCTCCGTGGTCGGCGCCGTTGCGCCCGACGACCGCATCGACCTGCCGCGCGAGTTCGGCGAGCTGCGCACGTTCCGCGTCGGGGAGGTCCGGTCCGCGATCCGCTGCGGCGGGTCGGTCGCCCGATGCGTTCGCCGCTCCCCCGACCTCGGCGACCAACACGGTCCATCCGCGCTCTGCGGCCTGCTGCACGAGGGCGGCCGCGAGCTCCGGGTAGTAGGGGTTCCGCAGGTCGTCGACGACCAGTCCGAGCGTCGTCGTCCGGCCGCTCACCAGGTGCTGCGCAGCGCGGTTCGGTCGGTAGTTGAGCGAGGCTGCGACCTCGACGACCCGTTGCCTGGTGGCGTCGCTGACGTCGCGCATCCCGTTGAGCGCTCGGGTCACGGTCTGGCGGGAGACACCGGCGACCCGGGCGACGTCGATGATCGTCGCTCGCGCTGGAGCGTGATCGTCGCGGGGCCTGGTCATGGTCACATCGTACTGATACGCTCACACCGTGAACGTTCACGGTGACGTTCACCACAGACCATCGCACCGCCGATCAACGTTGAGGAGCACCACCATATGGAACACGTCGCCTGGGGCATCATCGGACCCGGAACGATCGCCGAACGGTTCGCGACCGAGCTGCACGCGAGTCGCACCGGTCGACTCGCCGCCGTCGCCAGTCGCGACGCGTCGCGTGCCGAGGAGTTCGGCGAGCGCTTCGGGGACGGCACGGCTCCCGTCCGCGGGTACGGCTCCGTCGCCGAGTTGCTGGCCGACCCCGGCGTCGACGCGGTCTACATCGCGACCCCGCACACGGAACACGTCCGGCTGGTGATCGAAGCGGCGGAAGCGGGCAAGCACATCGTCAGCGAGAAGCCGCTCTCGGTCAACCGCGCCGGTGCGATGCTCGCGATCGAGGCCGCCCGTCGTGCCGGCGTGTACCTCGCCGAGGCGTTCATGTACCGCTTCCACCCGCAGACCGCCAAGCTCGTCGAACTCGTGTCGTCCGGCGCCATCGGCGAGGTCGAGCACATCGAGGCGTCGTTCGCGTTCGCCGCGGACCTCCCGGCCGAGCACCGACTCATGAACCCGGAGCTGGCGGGCGGCGGGATCCTCGACGTCGGTGGCTACCCGGTCTCCATCGCGAGGCTCGTCGCCGGTGCCGCCGTGGGTGCACCGTTCGCCGACCCGACGGAGGTCACCGGGAACGGCACCATCGGCTCGACCGGCGTCGACGAGTGGGCCAGCGCGTCGCTCGTGTTCCCGTCAGGCATCACGGCGCACGTCACGAGCGGCGTGCGCATGCAGGACGACAACCGCGTCGTCGTCACGGGTTCGACGGGCCAGATCATCGTGTCCGACCCGTGGTTGCCGTCGGTCGAGGACGGGTCGACGATCGAGGTCCGCACCATCTCGGGCACGGAGTCGATCCACATCCCCGGGGCGCCGCAGTACGCGATCCAGGCCGACGCGGTCGCTGCGTTCGCCGACGCCGGTCAGGCACCGCAGATGCGCTGGGCGGACTCGCTCGGCAACGCGGCGACCCTCGACCGCTGGCGCGAGGCGGTCGGCCTCGAGTACCCGTTCGAGTCGATCGACACCGACATCCCGACCGGTTCCGGCCGGCCGCTCGCCGTGCGCGCCGAACTCCCGATGCCGACCGGCCGCATCGCGGGCATCGACCACGACATCTCCCGGCTCGTGATGGGTGTCGACAACCAGCAGACCCTGTCGCACGCGTCGGCGATGTTCGACGACTTCTTCGAGCGCGGCGGCAACGCCTTCGACACGGCCTGGCTGTACGGCGACGGCCTGCAGGAACAGCTGCTCGGACGCTGGCTCGCCAACCGTGGCCTCCGGGACGACGTCGTGGTGATCGGCAAGGGTGCACACACGCCGTACTGCGACCCGGAGTCGATCTCGCGTCAGCTGTTCGAGAGCCTCGACCGGCTCGGCACCGACCACCTCGACCTGTACCTGATGCACCGCGACAACGTCGAGGTGCCGGTGGGCGAGTTCGTCGACGTGCTGAACGAGCACGCCGAGGCCGGTCGCATCCGTGCGTTCGGTGGCTCCAACTGGTCGATCGAGCGGTTCGAGGAGGCGAACGCCTATGCGGCGGCGAACGGGAAGCGGGGCTTCGCGGCGCTGAGCAACCACTTCGGTCTCGCCCGCGCACTCGACGTACCGTGGGCCGGGTGCGTGGAGGTGACGGATCCGACGAGCCGCGCCTGGCTCGAGGAGACGAAGACGCCGCTGCTGCCGTGGTCGTCGCAGGCGCGCGGCTTCTTCACCGGGCGTGCCGAGCCCGAGGACCTGTCGGACCCGGATCTCGTGCGCTGCTACTACAGCGACGACAACTTCGAGCGCTTGGCCCGTGCCCGTCAGCTCGGCACCGAGCTGGGTGTCGCGCCGACCGCGATCGCCCTGGCCTACGTGCTGGCGCAGGACTTCCCGACCTTCGCCCTCATCGGGCCGCGGTCCATCGAGGAGACGCGTTCGTCGACCGACGCCCTGTCCCTGAAGCTGACCCCGGAGCAGGTCGCCTGGCTCGACCTCCGAGTCTGATCCGTCCCTTCGGGTGATGCCAGCGCGGTGCGCTGACGTCACCGCGGGGCATGGACGTGAGCGCGGGTCTCCAGAGACCCGCGCTCACGCGTGCGGGGCGCGCCAACGCCGAGTCGTTCCTCCTCGCGTCAGCGCACCGCGCTGGTCCGAGCGCGGGGTGAGGCCCGCTCAGGGGGACCCGATGCCAGCGCGGTGCGCTGGGCCCCGCCGCGGGTCACACACGTGAGCGCGGGTCTCCAGAGACCCGCGCTCACGTGTGTGGGGCGCGCTCGCGTCAGCGCACCGCGCTGGCGCAACCACACCACTACAGCGAGGGTCGGGTGGGCGTCAGGTGAGGGGTTTGCGGGACCGGTCGCTCGCCAGGAGGACGCCGAGGAGCAGGATCAGGATCAGGACGACGCCGCGGGCGAGACCCTGCCAGTAGAAGGACAGCCCGACGAGGTTCATCCCGTTCGTCAGCAGCGCGAAGATGAGCACACCGACGAGCGTTCCGACGAGGTTCGGCCGCCCGGTCCGACTCAGCGTCGTCCCGATGAACACCGCACCGATGGAGTCGAGCACGTAGAGCTGGCCGCTGTTGGCGACGAAGCCCTGGCTCCGCGAGGCCAGGATCAGCCCGGCGATGGCCGCGATCCCGGCGGCGAAGATGAACGCCGTCGCCATCGACGTCCCAGCCAACCGCCCGGAGATCCGGGTCGCCGTCGGCTGCTCCCCCGCCGCGGTCAGCACCCGACCCCAGCGACTCCGTTCGAGCGCAGCCCAGACGATGATCAGCACGAGCACGGCGACGACGATCGGTGCGGCGACGCCGAGCACGGTGCCGGCACCCAACCACGCGAACTCGTCCGGCACGCTGCTCCGCGACAGATAGATGGGCGACCCGCCGTCGGTCGCGACCTGCTGCACGCCACCACCGATGAACCAGACGCTCAGCGTCGCGAGGAACGGTCGGATGCGCAGCACCACGATGAGGAACGCGTTCACGGCCCCGACGAGCAGACCGACGACCAGACCGCCGACGATCGCCACCCAGGCCACGTAGTCGTCGGCCAGGAGCGCCGACGCGGTGAGCGCCGCGAGGTCGATGGCGACACCGATCGAGAGGTCGATGCCACCGGCGCGGACGACGACCGTCATCGCGACGGCCGCGAGGAGGAGCAGCGCGTTCTGGTTGAGCACCCCGAGCAGGTTGTCGGCGGTGAGGAACGACGGCGACAGCACTGCGAACACGATGAGCAGCACGGCCAGCACGGCGGGGGCGAGCGCTTGCGGGACCGCGGCACCGAGGCCTCGGACCGTCAGACTCGCGAGCGGGCCACCGGGACGCTTGCCGCCGCCGCCTCCTCCCGGACCAGCCGACCCGGCGTTCGGGACGGAGAGGCCACTGGTGGCGGAGGACTGTGCGCGTGTGTCGACACTCATCGCTTGACGCTCCGTTCGCGGATCGCGGCGACCGCGAGGACCAGCAGGATCAGCACACCCTTGGTGATGCCGATCCACTGGCTCGGGACGCCGAGCTGACTGAAGCCGTTGGTGAGGATCGCGACGAACACGGCACTGAACAGGGTCCCCGTGATCGTGACGACGAGCCGACGGGAGAACGCGATGGACAGGAATGTCGCGAGGAGGATGTCGATGAGCGACTGCTCGCCGATCCCCGGCAGGGCAGCGGACAACCGACTGGTCATGAGGACGCCAGCGATCCCGGCGAGGACCGCCGCGAGGACGTAGCTGACGACGATGTGGCGGTTGACGTCGATCCCGGCCACCCGCGCGGCCGTCGGGTTCTGCCCGACCGCGGCGTTCTTCACGCCCCAGCTGGTCCGCCCGGTGGCGAAGGCGGCGACCGCGAAGACGACGAGCAGCACGACGACCGCGGCAGGGACACCGACGACATGTCCGCTCCGCAGCCAGACCAGCCCGGCGTCGGAGACGGGCACCTTGACGTTGTTCGTGATGACGATCGTGAGACTCGTGACGATGCTCATCATCGCGAGGGTGACGAGGAGCGGGCGGATCCCGGCGACGACGACGAGACCGTTCACGAGCCCGATGACCGCCGTGGCTCCGAGCCCGATGAGCAGCGCGAGCGGCAGACCGAGCTCGGCCTGCAGGAGCACCGCGACGAGCGCGCCGGAGAAGCCGAGGACGGCGCCGATGGAGAGGTCGATGCCGCCGCGGACGACGTCCTCACCACCCGTGACGACGACGATGGACAGGCCGAAGGCCGCGATCGCGTAGACCGCGGACTGGGTGAGGATCGTCGCGAGGTTGGCCGGGTCGAGGAAGCCGGGCGAGGCGACCGCGAAGACGACGACCTCGATGACGACGATCGCGTAGCCGATGAGTCCCAACCGGGAGACCGGACGACGCTTCGTCGTGGACTCCGCCGCAGCCGAGGGCGCAGCGGGTGGAGCGGAGAGCGCGGTCATGCGGAGGCTCCTCGGGTGGGTGACGGCTCGGTCTCGGAGCCGGTCGAGGCGTCGGCGGACGACGAGGCGGCGCCCGTCGACCAGGCGAGGATCGTGTCGGCGGTCGCCTGCGATCGGGGCAGCTCCGTCCGGATCGTCCCGCGGTACAGCACGAGGACGCGGTCGGCGAGCCCGATCAGTTCCTCGAGGTCGACGCTCACGAGCAGGACGCCGGCGCCTTGCGCGACGAGCGCGTCGATCTCCGCGTAGATCTGCTGACGCGACCCGATGTCGACGCCGGAGGTCGGCTGGTCGAGCACGAACACCGTCGACCCGGCCGCGAGCCACCGACCGAGCACGACCTTCTGCTGGTTGCCGCCGGAGAGGCTCCCGGCCACCGCGGTGTCGTTCGCGGGCCGGACGTCGAGTCTCGTGACGAGGTCTGCGGCGATCTCCCGCTCGCGTCGACCCCGTAGGATCCCGCCGAGCCCGGTGATGCGGTCGAGCGCGGCGAGCGTGAGGTTCTCGCGGACGGACTGACGGTTCAGGATGCCGTCGCGGTGACGGTTCGCCGGGACGTACGCCCCACCCGCCCGGACGAAGGCGCGCGGCGAGCGGATCGACGCCCGGCCGAGCCGCACGGTTCCGCCGTGCGCACGCAAGCCGGTGACCGCGTCGGCCAGTTCTTCGAGGCCCGAGCCGACGAGGCCCGTGACGCCCACGATCTCGCCCGGACGGACGGCGATCGAGACGCCGTGCAGGCGTTCGGGGACCGTCAGTCCGTCGATCGCGAGCACCGGTTCGGCGCCGGCGTCGGCGACGATCCGTTCGCGGTCGCCGAACTCCTCGACGCTCCGCCCCACCATGAGCTGGACGATGGCGTCGAGGGTCGCGTCGGGATCGGCGAGGTCGAGGGCGCCGACGCGTTCACCGTTGCGGAGGACCACGACGCGGGACGCGATGTCGCGCACCTCCTGCAGGTAGTGGGAGATGTAGATGACGGCGACGCCCTGGCTCTGCAGTGTCCGGACGGTGCGGAACAGCCGCTCGACGTCGCCGGCGGCGAGCGGTGCGGTGGGTTCGTCGAGCACGAGCACCCGCGGGCGCGTGATCGTCGCGATCGCGAGCTGCAGGAGTTGCTGCTCGGCGACGCTCAGCTCGTCGACGAGGGTTTTGCCCGGTACGTCCAGCCCGACGAGGTCGAGCAGCTCGCGCTCGGCGCGGCGGTCGAGCTGCCGGCCGGTGAGGAACGCGGTGCGCGAGCCGAGGAAGAGCTGCTCCGCGACCGTGAGTCGACCGGCCAGGTGGCGGTCCTGGTGGATGACGCGGACACCGAGGCGTTCGGCGTCACCCGGGTTGCGGATGACGACCGGTTCGCCGTCGATCTCGATGGCGCCCTCGCTCGCCGTGTAGAGGCCGGTCAGGATCTTGATGAGCGTCGACTTGCCCGCGCCGTTCTCGCCGACGAGCGCGACGACCTCGCCGGAGTGCACCTCGAGGTCGACGTCGTCCAGCACCCGGACGCCGCCGAAGTCCTTCGCGATGCCACGCATGCTCACGGCGGGAGCCGAGGCTTCGGTCGTGGCGGCACCGGGCCGACCGCCCAGCGAGCGCTGGGCGGCCTGACCGTCGATCGAGGTGTCGTGCGTCATTCCAGGCCGAGTCGCTTGCGCTCGTCGGCGACGTTCGCCTTGTCGATGAACACGGCGTCGAGGTAGGTGCTCAGCGGCACCTCGTCCTGCTTGCCACCGAGGTACAGGGCGACGTTGTTCGCGCTCGTCGTCCCGAACAGGGTCGGCTGCTGTGCGACCGTGAACTGGTACACCGAGTCGGGGTCCTGGATCAGGTCGAGCGCTCCGGGCTCGGCGTCGACGCCGTAGACCTTGATCTCATCGCGGCCCGCCGCGTCGATGGCCTGCGAGGCACCGATCGCGGGGAGGTCCCAGCACGACCACACGGCCGAGATCTCGCCCTTGGGGTAGCGGGTGAGCGCGTCGTTCGTCTTCTGCTTGGCGTCCTCGATGGTGCCCTCGTAGATGTCCTGCAGCTCGGGCTCGATGATCTCGATGTTCGGGTAGTTCTTCAGCACGAGCTTGAACTCGTCGTAGCGGATCTGGCAGGGGGTGACGTCGTAGAAGCCGTTGAAGACGAGCACCTTGCCCTTCCCGCCGATGTCCTCGGCGAGGGTGCGGGCGAGGGTGGAGCCGATCTGCCAGTTGTCGGAACCGATGTTGTTCACCGAGTTCTCGCTGGCGTGGTCGATCGTGAAGACCGGGATGCCGGCGTCCTTCGCCTGCTGCAGGGCCGGGGCGAGCGTGGTCGCGTCACCGAGGATGACGACGATCGCGTCGACCTTCTGCGAGACGAGGTTCTCGACGTTGGCCAGGTGCTTGTCGTCCTGTGCGTCGGCCTGGGTGGCGACGACCTTGGCGCCGAGCTCCTCCAGGCGGTCCTGCACACCCTGGTAGGTGAGGCGGCCGAAGTCGCGGACGACGTCCTTGGCGGCGACGCCGACGGTCTTGCCCTCGAGCGAGGGGACGTCGACGTCGGAGGCGGCGGAGCTGGCAGCGGCGCCGCTCGTCGACTCGCTGGACGAGGACTGCTTCAGGGAACAGCCGGTGGCGAGGCCGGCCACGACGGCCAGGGTGACAAGAGACAGCGCGAGGCGCGATCGACGACGCATGGGGACTCCAGATGACGGTGGGGTGCGGGACGGTGCAGGGGGTGGTGGAGCGTGCCGGCGTCCGCTGTCGGTGCGGTCGGGGCGCACCGGGACGTCGGGTTGCAGCAACAGTAGGGAGTGATCGGACGGGCCGCGAGAGGGCGCTCAACCTGACGTAACACAAGGTGCCAGGTGTCGGCGGTGCGTGGAGGCAGGTCGGGGCGCGGCCCGCGGAAACGTCGGATGTATCATGGCGCGAGGCGGTGTTCCACGTGACCGTCTCGCTCGAGCAGGGGGTCGCATGGCAGTCACGGACGAGGCGATCGCGCGGATCCAGGCGATGATCGTCGCCGGCGACCTCACCCCCGGTCAGCGCCTCCCTCCGGAGAAGGAGCTCAGCGAGACCCTGGGACTCTCCCGCAGCTCCCTCCGCGAGGCGGTGAAGGCGTTGGAGCTCATCCGCGTGCTCGACGTCCGCCGCGGCGACGGCACCTACGTCACGACGCTGGAGCCGAGTCTGTTGCACGAGGCGATGTCGTTCGTCATCGACATGCACGCCGACGCCTCCCTCATCGAGATGTTCGAGGTGCGCCGCATCCTCGAACCCTCCGCGTCGGTGATGGCCATCCAGCACCTCGACGACGAGCGGATCGCGGAGCTGCGCAGCATGGTCGACGAGGTCGACGAGTCCACGACGGTCGAGGACCTCGTCGCGCACGACCTGCAGTTCCACGCCCGCGTGATCGAGCTGAGTGGCAACGCCTACCTCGCGAGTCTGCTCGCCGCGCTCGGCAGCAAGACGGTCCGGGCCCGCATCTGGCGCGGCCTCACCGAGGAGAAGGCCGTCGCCCGCACCCTGCAGGAGCACCACGCGATCGTCGACGCCCTCGAGAAGCGCGACACCGAACTCACCCGTGCTCTTGTGACGGTCCATGTCTCCGGCGTCGAAAGCTGGCTCCGCCGCTCGATGTAGTCCCCTCCCCCTGCCCGCGAACTGTCACGTGCTGCTCGTCCGGGCCGCTCGGACTGGCCGTTGGTGACCGTTCGCGGGCAGGTAGCGTGAGGGGATGGACGGCACGATCGACACCCGCGCGCTCATCGACCCCATCGACCGTGACGCCATGGCGAAAGCGCCCTCGTTCCATCGCGCGCCGTCCGCCCGGCTGTTCATCGGCCTGCTCGCGGCGATCGTCGTGGTCACCGTCGCCGGGTTCGTCCTGTTGGGAACGCTGCCCTCGCCCTCACGAGGCGGCTCCGGCCCGACGCCGCTGCTCGGGATCGGGCTCCTCGCGGCCGCCGCCGTCGCGGTGTTCGCAGTCCTCTCCTGGCGTACGAGGCGCATCAAGCGCTTCCGCCTCTCCCGATTCGCCGCGGCCAACGGGATGACCTACACCGCAGACCTCAGCTACCCTCCGTTCCCCGGCATGATCTTCGGGATCGGATCGTCGCGGCAGTCGACCGACGTGCTGCGGGGTGGTCGTCCCCGCGCCGTGGAGTTCGGGAACTACCGCTACACCGTCCGCCACGGCAAGAGTTCGACCACGCACCACTGGGGATACGTCGCGATGAAGCTCGACGTCCCCCTGCCGAACATCGTGCTCGATGCGATCGGCAACAACGGGTTCGGCTCGAACCTCCCGGCAGCGTTCCAACGGGCCCAGCGACTCTCCCTGGAAGGCGACTTCGACCGGCACTTCACGCTCTACTGCCCCGCTGGTTACGAACGGGACGCGCTGTACCTGTTCACGCCGGACATCATGGCGAGGTTCATCGACCACGCCGCCGAGCTCGACGTGGAGATCATCGACGACTGGCTGTTCCTGTACACGAAACGGGAGGTGTCGACCCTCGATCCCGACACCTGGGCCTGGCTGTTCGGCATCGTCGACGCGCTGATGACGAAGTTGGACCAGTGGGCTCGGTGGCGGGACGACCGCTTGCAACCGCAGACGTCCGGAGCTCCGGAGCACCCGCTTGCACCCGGCGCTCAGGCCGGCCCACCCGCGATCGGGCTGCTCACCCCGCCGCCGGGTGTCGCGTCATCCGGCCGCAGGTTGCGACGATCCGGGAGGTGGATCCCCATCGCCTTCGTCCTCGGAACGCTGATCGTCTGGATCGTCACACGCATGAACTGACCCTCCCCTGCCCGCGAACTGTCACGTGCTGCCAGTCCGGGGCGCCCCGACGAGCCGTTGGTGACAGTTCGCGGGCAGGGGCGGGGTGTTGGGGACGTCTGGTGATCGGGAGACGAGGACGGAACAGGCCGGTTGATGGGATGGCCAGGTGACCGACACCGGTCGCCCGTCAGAAAGGACCACCCATGCGCCGACCCACAGCCATCGGCTTCGCCGTCCCCGTCCTCGCCCTCATGCTCGGGCTCACCGCCTGCTCCGGATCCGCGGAGGCCCCGTCGAGCGGTGCATCGCCCTCGACCGCCGATTCGTACGCCGAGGCGTTCGACGACTACACGATCTCCCTCGCGGGCTGCCTGCGCGACCAGGGGTTCGACGTCCCGGACCCGGAACCCGGTACCGCGATCACCCTCGACGGTGGCGAGGCGATGAACACGGCCTACGACGCCTGCGCCGACGAACTCGGCCCGCCGCCGGTGAACCCCGACCAGCCCAGCAAGGCCGAGATCTCCGACGAGCTCCGGCTCCGCGCCCAGTGCCTGCGTGACCAGGGGTTCGACGTCCCGGACCCCGATGCGAACGGAGCGTGGGACCTGCCGGAGGACCTGTTCGATGAGGCCAGGGCCTGCGCCGTGCAGTGACCGGCACACCAGCCTGAGCGGCCGACCGATCCCGTGATCGGTCGGCCGTTCCATCGTTCCGGGTTCCCTCGTTCCGCGGTCAGGCTCCGGCCTGGTCGGCGTCGTGAGCCGGCAACAGCACCGTCGCCTCGAGCCCGCCCGCCGGCAGCGGTGCGAGCCGCAGCGACCCACCGTGCAGCTCGACGATGCGGGCACCCAGGGTCAGCCCGAGACCGTTCCCCCGATCGCGACCGGCAGCCCGCGCCATCCGCGCGTCCCGCCGGTCGAAGGGCTCCACGAACCGCGCCACCTCGGCCTCGTCGAGCAGCGGCCCCGAGTTGCTGACCACGACGACGGCGCGTCCCGGCGCCTGCGGGTCGGGTCCGACCCACACCGAAACCCACCCGTCCGGGCCGCTGTTGTATCGCACGGCGTTCGACAGCAGGTTCGTCAACAGCTGTTGGAGGAGCACGCGGTTACCGCGCACGGATGCGCTCCGGACGGTCGACGAGATCGTGACCCCGGCGTCCGCGGCCTCCGGCGAGATGAGCTGCGACGCGTCGCGGGCCACCGCCGCCAGGTCGACGGGCGAGGTGACGAGTGGTCGGCGGTCGAGCTGGTTCAGCTGCAGGAGCGCCTCGACGATCGCGATCCCCCGCTCGTTCGTCTCGTGCAGCCGCCGCAACGCTCGGTCGACGTCACGGCCCTCCGGGTCGGCCTGGGCGACCTCGATGAGCATCTTCATCGTCGCGAGCGGTGTCCGCAGTTCGTGCGAGGCGTTGGCCGCGAACCGCTTCTGCGTCAGGAACGACTGCTCGAGGCGTGCGAGCATGTCGTCGAAACGGTCGGCGAGCTCGCGGAACTCGTCGCGGCGACCCGTCATCGCGATGCGGTGGTCGAGCGAGCCCTCCGCCGCCGCTCGAACGGCCGCGTTGAGGTCCCGCAGCGGCCGCAGCACCCGTCCGGCCACGATCCAGCCGACCCCGGTGCCGATCACGGCCATCGCGAGGAGCGCGAGCATCGAGTAGTTGATGAGCGAATCGCGGATCTCACCGCGCGTGATGCCGGACAACTGCCTCGGATCGCTCGCCAGCGCGAGCGGGTAGTCGGGGAACCGCCAGATGATCACGTTGATGACGATGAGCGCGATGAGTCCCGTCACGACGGTGAAGGCGGCATAGGTGGCGGTGAGTTTGACGCGAGCGGTCATCCACGTCGGCCGGGCGTCGTCGCCGCCGGCCGGAGCGGCGGTCATGCGCCCACCTCGTCGTCCTCGTCCTCGTCGTCGGCGTCTGCGCCGCTCGTCTCAGCGGGGCCCTCACCCGGCGGCAAGACCCGGTAGCCGACGGCCGGCACGGTGTGGATGATCCACGGCTCGCCGAGCACCTTCCGGAGCGTCGACATCGTCACCCGCACCGCGTTCGTGAACGGGTCGGCGTGCTCGTCCCAAGCGCGCTCGAGGAGCTCTTCGGCACTCACGACGCCGCCCTTGGCCGCAAGCAGGATCTCCAGCACCGCGAACTGCTTCTTCGCCAGGCGCACGTACCGGCCGTTGCGGTACACCTCGCGGCGGAACGGGTCGAGCCGGACACCGGCGTATTCGAGGACGGGCGGGAGCGACGCCTTGGGTCGACGCGCCAGCGACCGGAGCCGGAGGACGAGCTCACGCAGCTCGAACGGCTTGGTCAGGTAGTCGTCGGCGCCGATCTCGAAGCCGCTCTCCTTGTCGTCGAGGTCGGCGGCCGCGGTGAGCATGAGCACCCGGCAGGGCAGCTCCTGGGCGATGATCCAGCGGCACACGTCGTCGCCGTGCGTGCCAGGGAGGTCGCGGTCGAGGACGACGACGTCGTAGGCGTTGACGGCGAGCCGCTCGAGCGCGGTGTCACCGTCGAATACGAGGTCGGCGGCGAGCCCCTCGTGCTGCAGGCCCTCGAGGATGCTCTCGGCGAGGTACTGCTCGTCCTCGGCGATCAGGACACGCATGGGACCTCCGGTGTTCGGGACGGACGACGCGTCGATGGCGTCACTCCGGCGCCCGCGATGGGCGTCGTGTCGATCGTAGGCGGCACCGTGTTTCGGAACCGTCTGGTGATCGTCCGACGCCCGCGCAACCGTTGACGAGCTGGACTGGGGGCCCGGTCGTCGCGTGCCGAACACCGACGACCGACCGAGGAGGAATCATGCAGCACGACATCCAGCACCAGCCGCACCGGCGCCCGGGCCGACGGAGCACCGTCGCCCGCAGAGGCTCCGACCGAGCCGTCGTCATCCTCGCCGCCACGGCCGTCGCCCTCACCGCCGCGATCGCCCTGGTGGCGTGCACGGGCGTCGCGCCGACCATCACCCGCGGGATCACTGCGCTGGCCGAGCGGCCGTCCGGAGACGCGCATGCCGGAACCGCGACCACGACGGATGGCGCGTTCGGGGCCGACGACGGTGTGCTGGAGGAGAACCGGTACTCGGCCTACGACACCGATCTCCCGGCCATCGCGAACCTCGATGCGGACCTCCTGGAAGCCGTCCAGCAGGCGACCGACGCGGCGGCGAAGGACGACATCACGCTGTACGTGAGCTCCGGCTGGCGGAGCACGGCGTACCAGCAGCACCTGCTCGACGAGGCGATCCTCCAGTACGGCAGTGAGGCGGCCGCCCGGCAGTACGTCGCCACGCCCGAGGGCTCCTCGCACACACGCGGGGCGGCCGTCGACATCGGCGCGACGGACGCGGACTACTGGCTCATCGAGCACGGCGCCGACTACGGCCTCTGCCAGACCTACGCGAACGAGATCTGGCACTTCGAGTTGGCGACCGTCCCCGGCGGCGAGTGCCCGGAACTCCTGCCCGACGCCGGATGAGGTCGGTTCAGGCTTTCGCGCACCCGTAGCCCGCGATAGCCACGAGTGAGCCACAAGCTCCTGCAAATGGCTACGGCAAGGACCGGAGGTCTTCCGTGCACTAGGCCACATCCGCACATGTCAGATCCACAAGTCATGCTCAGTGCTCGACTAACGAGCGACATAGGCATTGAAATCGAGGCACTCAGTGCCTTCAAAGGCGCGCAGACGATGTCTGCACGCCAGTATCTCCAGGTCCATTGCGAACTTTCGAGGATCCAGACATCATTGCAGAACACATACCTTGGGGGCAGCATGAGTGAAAAGCAACCGGGGAGCACCCCGCAACTCTCTTATGAAGCGTACGCGCGCTGGCATGCGGTCGCCGAGACCAGGTATCTGGAACCTGCTCGAAGCGCGGCAGTTCGTTTGATAAACGAACTCTTAGATAGCAAAGTGCAAGGAGTAGATCGAGGTCGATTTCGGATCTCGACGAGCCGAATCAAAAGTCCGCAGAGAACATATTCGAAACTAACTCGGGATAAGTACAGAGAGAAATTCACGGATTATGATGGTATTCCCGGCATAATCGACGACCTTGTCGGAATTCGACTTATTTGCAACAACCTGTCAGACATCACGACGCTCCAGGAGATTATGGGGGAGCTGTCAATCGATGACGGCGAGACAAATTCGCTGTCAATCCAAAGCGATTCACATAGAAACTACTTCGAAAATCCGAAAGAGTCCGGATACCGTGCATACCACGTGAATTTGGTGGTGCCCGTGACTCAAGCATCCGGCGTTATTCGGATGAGAGTGGAAGTTCAGGCGCGAACCCTTTTACAAGACGGCTGGGGCGAATTGACCCACGAGGATACTTACAAGCCAGGTTCGACCGTCCCTCCCTGGATTGTCACGATGTCGCTGCGCATGGCCGAGCTCCTCGAAGCAGTCGATAACATCGCACAGGACTTGCGCACTGGCCTGGATATCGAGTCGCAGCGCGTGGTTGAGGACCCGTCCCCAGGCGAGGAGACCGCTTTCGTGAACACCGGAAGCAGTACTTTGAAGATCGCGGTTGGTGATTCCAACGAGGGGGAAGTCCAGGCAGACGTCTCAGGCGCCGCTTCCGAACAACCCCCAAGCGAAATCCGCAATCTACTCGTCGAGGAGACTCGCCGACAAGTGAGCAACCTAACAGATCCCACGCCGCTAGCGCTTGTCTCACAAAGACTAACGGAAGTTTTCGGCAACGAGATAACTAAAGTTTGGTCTGAGTTTGGCGGCTTCAAGAAGCTTCTGGAGGTGGCGGTTCCACTCGCCGCGATCACTGGGCCGGCCCCAGGCTACGTTCATCCGGTTGGCGCTCCGGTTCCAGAAGACTTTGCAGTGGGCTGGAATGTCTCCGGGGGAGCACCGGACGTGGTGAGACTCCTGCGAACCTTCGACAAGGGACTTCCTGTGATCTCGGGACCGCGCGTACAGCAGGCGATCGCCGCAGTTGTTGAAGCAGTGGCCAGCGAAAACACTGAGGGCGCCGAGCGGTTAAGTATCACTCAGATCGAGGTCCTCTCGAGAGCGGCGCGCGAGCGCGCGCAGGCTCGAGCGCAACTGGTACTGCGACCACATGCGATGTATATTCTCCGAACGCTCAACCGACTCGGGATCGTGCGTCCTTCGTTGACAACTGAGCAGGCCTCCCTGGCGATCCGCGATTGGGTCTACACCAACGCGTATCAGAACGGGCTCATCGAAGACCCCTCTGCTACCCAAGCCGAACTCAGTTCCTGGCTTGGCGTGACGCCTCGCAAGGCAAGATGACGACCAAGAACGAGCACACCCGCCGGTGAATGTTCGCCTCACATCGCTCCGGACTACTTCACGCCCGCTCCTACCCGACGGCCGGCGCCAGCCGACTGACGAACTCGTCGACGCGCAGACGGATGTCCCGGAACGCTTGGTCGAACGCCTCGTCCGTCGCAGGCGCGGCAGGGTCGGGGATCGACCAGTGCAGGTCGTCCATCCCCTCGAGTTCCTCGTGTGCCCGGTTGCACACGGTGATGACGAAGTCGCCGTGCCGGAGGACCTCCGAGGTCGCGCGTGGGACCCTCGGACGGATCCGGACGCCATGGCGCGCCGCGGCCCGAACCGCGCCCGGGTTGACCTCGCTCGCTGGCCGACTACCCGCCGATGCGACGGGGATGTCGCTGCGGTCCTGCCAGAGCGCCTCCGCCATCTGCGACCGCGCCGAGTTCGCCGTGCAGACGAAGACGACCCGCGCCGGGGCGCTGATCGGTTCGGGCGCGAGGCGGTCGAACGCCCCCGGGACGAGCCGCACGTAGTTGCGGCGTCCATCGGACTCGGATCGCGAGCGCGAGAGGATCCCCGCTCGCTGGAGGACGCTGAGGTGGTGGGAGACGAGGTTCGACCCGATCCCGAGGGCGAGCTGGATCTCGGTCGGTGAGAGGTCACCGAGCGCCAGGAGGTCCACGATGCGCAGCCGCGCCGGCTCCGAGAGCGCGGCGAACTTGGACGCCCTTACCGCCAGCGACTCCACCGACACAACCCCCGTTGACTCAACCGTGATTGACTCAATAATAGGCTGAGTCGTCCGTGAACACCCCTTGAGCGATCCGCTCGAACTCACGGTCGTCGAGAAGAGGAGCTACTCATGGGTCTCGGAACCGGAATCGCCCTGATCGTCATCGGCGCCATCCTCGCCTTCGCCGTGAACGTCGACGTCCCCGCTGTGGACCTCACGCTCATCGGGTACATCCTCATGGCCGCCGGCGCAGTGGTGTTCCTCATCTCGCTCGTGCTCGTGCTCCGCCGTCGACAGGTCTCCTCGACCACGCGCTCAGCCGTTGACCCCGGTAGCGGCGAGCGCGTCACCCGCCGAAGCACGACCGACAACGACGGCCCCGTCCTCTGACGACCGGACCGACCGCGCCACCCATGACCGACCCGGCTACCGCGCCGCCTCGCACCGGCGAGCTCCTGGATGGTCGGTACCGACTCGAGCGACCGATCGGTGCCGGCGGGATGGCGACCGTCCATCTGGCGACCGACGAGGTGCTCGGGCGCAAGGTGGCGGTCAAGCTGTTCCGCCCGGGCACGACCGATGCGACCGACGGCGCCAGGACCACTTCGCGCCTGCTGGCGTCGCTGAACCACCCCGCCCTCGTCACCCTGTTCGATGCCAGGGTCGTCGCCGGCGACGGTTCGTACCTCGTCATGGAGCACGTCGACGGTCCGACGCTGTCCCAACGCATCGCCCGGTCGCCGCTTCCGTCGTCCGAGGTCGCCGCGATGGCCGTCGACCTCGCAGAGGCGCTCCACACCGTGCACGCGGCGCGGGTCGTCCACCGCGACATCAAACCGTCGAACGTGTTGCTGCGACCGACGATCCTGCCCCACCAGGAGTATCGCGCGAAGCTTGCTGACTTCGGCATCGCGTACCTCATCGACAGCACCCGGATGACCGCGCCTGGCTCGTTGATGGGCACGGTCGCCTATCTCAGCCCAGAGCTGGTCCGTGGTGCGGACCCGGCGACGCCAGCCGACGTGTACGCGCTGGGACTCGTACTCCTCGAAGCGCTGACCGGTCGCCGCGCCTACCCGCAGACCACCACGCACGATTCCCTCATGGCGCGACTGAACGCGCCGCCGACGATCCCCGGCGAGCTCGGGTACCAGTGGAAGTCGCTCCTCACCGCGATGACCGCGTCCGACCCGGCCCAGCGCCCCACCGCCCTCGAGGTGGCGGTGGCCGTCCGTGGCATGGATCCCGCGCTGGACCCGGCGGATGCGACCGTCGCGACCTCGACACCGCTGGTGACCGCAGACCCGGAACCCACGGCTGCGACCGAACGGCTCGACTCGGCGACACCGCTCGCCACCGCACCGGAGGGATCGACGGGGCTCCTGACGGCGACGACACCGCTCGCGCCGACGGCGGACACGCCCGCCGAGACCGGCCCGACCGCGGTGCTCGACGGCGCTCGCCGCTCGGAGCGACGTCTCGACGGCGGTGCACGGCGCCAGGCCGCAGTGCGCCAGCCGCGGCGCCTTCGACGCTGGCTGATCCTCGCGGCCGTGCTGCTGGTGATCACCGTCGCGGTCGTCTGGTTCCTCGTGTCCCGGGCGCAGCCGCCCGCCCCGACGCTGCCCACCCTGCCCGAGCCGCTGTCGACGCACCTGCGGGAACTCATGCGGGAGGTGACGCCATGAGGCACCGACGGAGGTCTGGACTCGGGTTGATCGCCACACCCCTCATCGTCGTCGCACTGCTGAGCGGTTGCGCCGGGGCGCCAGCCGACCTCGAGCGCGCGACCGGTCAGCAGTTGCAGAGCAGCGTGCTCGGGGTGGCGAACGCGGCCGCCGCCGGCGACACGACGGGTGCACTGAGCGCTCTCGACGCACTCGAAGCGAAGCTGGCTGAGGCGGAGGCGTCCGGGGCTGTCTCGGCGGCCCGCGCGACGACCATCCGAGCCGCCATCTCGGCGGTGCGAGCCGATCTCACACCGGCCACCCC
>NZ_LWCT01000018.1:0-44950 GCF_001650455.1 Plantibacter sp. H53 | reverse complement strand
GGTCTGGACGTGTTCGACGGTCATGGCGCATCCTTTCGAGGGCTGATGCACTCCATCCCACCGCCCGACCCGACCCGCCTGGGCGACCGGAACCCGCCCGACCGACGGTGACGCGGTGGCCCCGGACGACCAGCGACCGCTCGCGAGCCTGCTCGAGTCCGGCGGCGCGGTGATCGGCTGTCTCACCGGTTGGGTCGTCGTCGTCGGCATCTTCATCGGGGCCGTCGCGATTGGCACGATCTGCATCGGCGGGACGGCGGCGATGCTCGCCGCGGCCTTCCTCGCCCCCTAGCCCGCGAACTGTCACTTGATGCGGGTGCGCGTGGCCCGCACTGTTCCGAAGAGACAGTTCGCGAGCTGGGATGGGTGGGCTCAGCCGCCGGTGATCGCCCGGACGGCGTCGGTGATGATGAGGTACCAGCCGTAGACGGCGAGGGCCAGACCGATGAGCCACCACCATCCTGTCCGACGGGACAGGCGTCTTCCCTGCCGTGCCACTCCTCGTGGCGGACGGATCAGTGGGAACGAAGCCGCCATCGTCGCCGCGTCGACCGGTTCCAGTCGGCGATCCCGCCAGCGCTCCCATTGCGCGATGCGTTCCGCCAGGATGTCGACGACCGACAGCAGCCACGTCCACACCTCGGGGTCGAGGGTCGAAAGGTCCTTGGGCGAGTACAGGAAGAGGTGGTCGTCGACGATCTCGACATCGAGTTCGGCGACGGTGTCGATGAACCGCGCCATGATGTCGGGTGTGAAGAGGTAGAGGGCGTCGGTCTCGTACCCACGCGGGCAGTACAGCTCGAAGTGGCGGTCGAAGTCGCCTTCGAGTGAGAGCCGCTGGTCCTTAGCGTAGGTGACGGGCAGGCGGGGGTGCAGGAGCGAGTTGTTACCGACGGCGTCCAGGACGATGTGGGGGAGCGCCACCGGCAGCCGGAGCGCCACGTAGCCCCACCGATGCTCCTTGCGGTTCCGTCCCGAACCGATGGTCGTGCGCAGGTTCCCGACGGACAGCGGCGACCTGCCGTCCCGCCACAGCAGGTCCCTCACCACGCTCGTCCCGCCCATCGTGAAGATCAGGCCGGGCAACGCCACCGGTATGGCGAACGGTCGGTAGCCCAGGCCGTTCGCCCGAGCGAATCGGTCCAGCCGGTACTGATGCACGCCGCTGCGTCGTCGGACCGTGCGCACCAGCAGGACGAGCATGCCGACGGGCAGCGCGAGGTAGGGCAGGAGGATCAGGGCCGACCAGTCCCATGGCTCATCCGGCATCGAGCCGTCTTCGAGTACGAACCACCAGGCGGAGAGGAAGAAGGTCGGCAGAACCGCCAGCACGACGGCGGGCCAGATCGCCGCCATGAGTGGTGGACGGACCTCGCCCGGGAGGCCCGTGCGGTACTCGCGAAGCGCGCGTCGGTCGATCCGTTCGATGAGTGGTCGCGTGTCCAGCGTCGTGGTTCGTGTCGTCGGTGCGGTCATCGCACGTGGGGTGTTCCGTGCGGCTCGGGCGCAGGCGTCATCGTCGCGGGCATCCGGCCAGGGCGGTTCGCGGCGACCGTGAGTGCCCGGCCGGCCGCGTGGACCAGTGTCTCGAGCGGACCGCGACGCTTGGTGAGGGCGATGATCCAGCCGAGGAGGAGCGCGCCGGCGACGTGGATGAGCCAGAGCTGCGGGCTCGAGATGAGCCACGCCGTGTCCGCGTACGTCCCGGCGATCGCGGCGATCAAGGCGCCTACCGACGCCATGAAGACGTGCGCCGAGTAGACGGTGAGCGGAGCGGCCCCGGCGCCGGTCGCCGGCAGGAGTGCGAGCGACCAGCCGCGGTTCAGGGCGGTGCCGAGTGCCAGGCACAGGCCGATGACGACCGCCGCGATCCCGATCGTGAAGACGAGGTCGAGCGTGGTACCCGAGTGCGGGGCGCGGGCGACGAGCCACCAGAAGGACTCCGTGGGGCTCGTGCCGTACATCCCCTCGGCGAGGGCGTCCTCGACGGCGGTGATCGTCGTCGGATCGGGTTCGAGACCGCCGGTCCAGGCGCGCGCGATGCCCTGGACACCGCCGACCGGACCGAGCAGGAGGGCGGCGAGGCGGTCCGCGGCGATCGCGACGACCAGTCCGATCGCCGCGAGCTGCAGTGCGAACCGTCGCAGGGTCCCGTTCGCCCGAGCGACCATGAGCAGCCGACCGACCGCCATCCCGACGAGGACGTAGACGATCCACGTGAGCGCCGGGTACACCCCGGTGAGGAGCAACCCTCGGGCGAACCCACCGCCCGAGACGTCGAACCAGGACGCACTGCCGATCTCGGGGGAGTCGACGCCGCTGAGCGGCATGCGGAGCGCCTGCGAGCAGATCGGCCAGACCACCGCCCAGGCGGCCGCGACGATCAACAGCGTGCGCGGACGCCACGTGACGGCCGGGATCGCGAGCCAGAAGGTCACGCCGTAGTAGGCGATGATCACGTAGATACCGCCTGGCAGGACGCCGAGGGTGAGGCCGAGGACGAGCAGGGCGAAGCCGCGGCCGAAGAGGTTGAGGCGCGCCGCGGCGGGGGATCCGGCGGCGAGGTCTCGGCGGCTCGTGAGGACGATCCCGATGCCGGCCAGCACGGCGAACAGGGCCGCGGCCTTGCCCGACAACACCTCCGTGATCGGCGTGTGCCCGCCGGTGGCGATGTCGAACGCCCACACGTGCGTGGCCATCATGCCGATGAGGGCGAGGAAGCGCGCGAGGTCGAGACCGATCAGTCGGTCGGCGCGCTGTCGGCTGGCTGGGCTGCTCATCGGGTCCAGCATCCCATGCGTGGCGGCTCCGCGACAGGCCCGCGGTGGCGGTACGGGCTCCCGTCCGGTACGCTGTGAAGGTTGCCCGGGTGCGTCCGCTCTGTTCTCGCCCGATCGCAACGATGCTTACACCCTCCTGCCACAGAAAGTCTGTGGCCGTTCGAGTCCGAAGGAGGTGGGTTAGTGACGCATCAGTACGAACTCATGGTCATCCTCGACCCCGAGATTGACGAGCGCACGGTTGCACCGAGCCTCGACAAGTTCCTCAACGTCATCCGCAACGATGGTGGAACCATCGACAAGGTCGACATCTGGGGCCGTCGTCGTCTCGCTTACGAGATCAACAAGAAGACCGAAGGCATCTACGCCGTCGTGGACTTCACTGCGACGAGCACTGCCACGCAGGAGCTCGACCGTCAGCTGAAGCTCTCCGAGGCCGTCATGCGCACCAAGGTGCTGCGTGCCGAAGAGGCCATCGCTCAGGTCGCCACCGAGACGAAGCGCAGCGAAGAGAAGGCCGCCCGCAAGGCTGCCGCCAAGCCCGCTGCTGCTGTCGCCGCGGCTCCCAAGGCAGACGCGGCTCCGGCTGCGGCTGAGACCAAGGAAGCCTAGGGCTCATGGCCGGCGAGACCGTCATCACCGTGGTGGGCAACCTGACCAGCGATCCGGAACTGCGTTTCACGCAGAACGGCCTGGCTGTCGCCAACTTCACCATCGCTTCCACGCCGCGCAACTTCGATCGCGCGACGAACGAATGGAAGGATGGCGAAGCGCTGTTCCTGCGCGCGAGCGTTTGGCGTGAATTCGCCGAGCACGTGGCCGGATCGCTCACCAAGGGAAGCCGCGTCATCGCGACCGGGCGTCTCAAGCAGCGTTCCTACGAGACGAAGGAAGGCGAGAAGCGGACTTCGATGGAACTCGAAGTCGACGAGATCGGCCCTTCGCTCCGGTACGCGACCGCGACCATCAGCCGTGCACCCTCGGGTGGCGGCGGCGGTGGTCAGCAGCGCGGCGGCGGAGCTCCGCAGGTGCAGCAGAACGAGCCCTGGGCTCAGAGCGCACCCGCAGCTTCCGGCGGCAACGGCGGTGCAGATGCCTGGAACACTCCGGGTAGCTACAGCGACGAGACCCCCTTCTAAACAGATTCGATCGGTCCGGTTCTGCCGGTTAGCCGATCACTCCATTCACACGCAAAGGAACAACCATGGCTGGAAAGTCGAGCGGCGACCGCCGCAAGCCTGCCCGCGGTGCTAAGGGCGGCAAGAACGTCGCTCCCGCGAAGGCGATCCGCGTCGGTGTCATCGATTACAAGGATGTCGCCACGCTTCGCAAGTTCATCTCCGAGCGGGGAAAGATCCGTGCTCGTCGTATCACCGGTGTCAACGTCCAGGAGCAGCGACTCATCGCACGTGCGGTCAAGAACGCACGCGAGATGGCGCTCCTGCCCTACGCCGGCTCTGGCCGCTAGGAGGCGCCGCACATGTCGAAAGTTATTCTGACGCACGAGGTCTCCGGCCTCGGCTCCGCTGGTGACGTCATCGACGTCAAGAACGGCTACGCCCGCAACTTCCTCGTGCCCCAGGGTTTCGCGACCCCGTGGACCCGCGGTGGCGAGAAGCAGGTCGAGCAGATCAAGTCGGCCCGCGCTGCGCGCGAGCACGCCACGATCGAAGAGGCCCAGGACCTGAAGGCTCGCCTCCAGGCCACCAAGGTCAAGCTCACGGTCAAGACGGGTGGCGAAGGCCGTCTGTTCGGTTCCGTGAAGCCTGCCGACATCGCGAAGGCCGTGGCGGAAGCTGGGCTGGGCGAGGTCGACAAGCGCAAGATCGAGATCCACACCCCGATCAAGTACGTCGGCGAGCACGAGGCCACCATCAGCCTCCGCGACGAGATCGTCGCCACGATCACCCTTCAGGTGGTCGCGGCCAAGTAGTACCCGCCGTGCGGTGTCGGGCCCTCGGGTCCGGCGCCTCATGCACGTCGTGATGAGCGCGATGGCGGTGGACCGAGAGGTCTGCCGCCATCGCGTTTTTCTGTGCCCAGAACGGGGGTGGAGTGTCGTCTCGGCGTCTGCGTGTTACACCCGTTTCGCCCTCGGAGTCAAGCAAGTTGTACACAGGTGACCCCCGTTCTCCTCAACGTTCGACACAGGATCGAAAGAACTTTCCACACACAGCCTGTGGAATCAGAATCTCCTGGTCAGGACAGTATTGACTGGTGGAAAAACTTCTCTCTCCACAGGGTTTCCCACAGCTTGTGCACACGACACGCGGCGTTTCCCCCGATCTCTCCACAGAGTTATCCACAGGCAGAGTTGGTTGTGGAGACGAGTGGCCCTATCGTGAGTCATCGGCGTCTCGGAACAGCCGGGCGAGCAGGCTGAGCAGCCCTCGTCCGTAGCCTGCGGGCGCCCCGCAGGGCCCGTGCGTGTCGCACGTTCCTGCTACACCTGAGTCGTCTCCACCCGCACCACCCGAGTCAACATCGAGAAGGGATGTCCACTTGTCGATCGCTCACCTCAACCGCTCCGAAGGCGGCGGTTCATACGACGAGCCGCGCGGCAACGAGCGGGTCCCTCCGCACGACCTCCTCGCGGAGCAGAGTGCGCTCGGCGGCATGCTGCTGTCGAAGGACGCGGTCGCCGATGTGGTCGAGACGCTCCGTGGTGTGGACTTCTACATCCCCAAGCACGAGGTCATCTACGACGCCCTGCTGACGCTGTACTCGCACGGTGAGCCCACCGACGTCATCACCGTGACCGACGAGCTCGTCAAGACGGGCGAGCTGTCCCGTGCCGGTGGCGCGGACTACCTCCACACGCTGACGAGTCTCGTGCCGACCGCGGCGAACGCCGGCTACTACGCCCGCATCGTCGCGGAGCGCGCACTGCTGCGTCGTCTCGTCGAGGCCGGCACCCGCATCGTGCAGATGGGGTATGCGGCCGAGGGAGAGGCCGTGGAGCTCGTCAACTCCGCTCAGGCCGAGATCTACGCCGTCTCCGGCAACCAGGAGGTCGAGGACTACGTCCCGCTGACCGACGCGGTGAGTGCGGCGATCGACGAGATCGAGGCCGCCAAGCACACCGACGGTTCCATGACCGGCGTGCCGACGGGCTTCCGCGAGCTCGACGAACTGACGAACGGGCTGCACCCGGGTCAGCTCATCATCGTCGCCGCCCGACCCGCTATCGGTAAGTCCACGCTCGCGCTCGACTTCGCCCGCGCTGCGTCCGTGCACTACAACCAGCCGTCGATCTTCTTCTCGCTCGAGATGGGTCGTAGCGAGATCGCGATGCGTCTCATGAGTGCTGAGGCGTCCGTGCCGCTGCAGCTCATGCGTAAGGGCACCGTCGACTCACAGGACTGGACGAAGATCGCGCAGGTGCGTGGGCGCATCAACGACGCTCCGCTCTACATCGACGACAGCCCGAACATGACGCTCGTGGAGATCCGGGCGAAGTGCCGTCGACTCAAGCAGCGTGTGGGCCTCAAGATGGTCGTCATCGACTACCTGCAGCTGCTCACGTCCGGTAAGCGTGTCGAGAGCCGTCAGCAGGAGGTCTCGGAGTTCTCCCGTGCGCTGAAGCTCATGGCGAAGGAGCTCCAGGTCCCCGTCATCGCGCTGTCACAGCTGAACCGTGGTGCTGAGCAGCGGGCCGACAAGATGCCGGCACTGTCCGACCTCCGTGAGTCGGGCTCGATCGAGCAGGACGCCGACATGGTGGTGCTCCTGCACCGTGAGTCCGCCTACGAGAAGGACAGCCCGCGAGCCGGCGAGGCCGACCTGATCATCGCCAAGCACCGGAACGGCCCGACGCGCACGATCACCGTCGGCTTCCACGGGCACTTCAGCCGCTTCGCCGACATGGCGCCGGGGATGTAGCCCTCTGGCTCACTCGGAGTGGCAACCGGCTCTCTCTGCGCCTCCCAGGAAGCGGAAGGCGAGCGGGAGATGATGAGCCCGCGACCGATTCGGCGTGTATCGCCGGTCAGGACGCTCTGGTATTCCACGCCGGGGGAAATCGCGCGATGGTGCCTTCCTATTTGTCTCCGTTTTACAGTCCGAAGCCTTTGGCGATGAGGGCGGCGGAGTTGTAGGTGATGTGGACGATCACACTCGTCCAGATCGATCCGGTCCGCCAATAGAGGTAGGTGCTCACGACCGACATGAAGACGGCTGAGAAGAAGACGACGTTGATGCCGTGGGCGAGTGCGAACACCAGGGTCGATCCGATGATCATCACCCATGGCCCCCAACGCTTCAGAAAGCTCGCGAGGACACCGCGGAAGAGGAGCTCCTCGCCGAACGGTTCGATGACTCCGCCCATGGCGAGCGTTCCGAGGAAGAATGCGATGCCTGCGGTCGCGGCGGTGTCGTAGTCCGCTTGCGTGTTGTCGTCAGGGAAGAGCGGATCGAGGACGAAGATCGACAGCAGCGACGCGAGGCCCATCGCGACGAGGCCCAGCAACGCCGCGAGGAGCAACCACCTCGGGGCGACCCGGCGGAACCCGAATGCACTCAGCGATCGCCGACGAGTGAGGACCGCGGCGACGAACGCGAGCACGGGGACGGCGGCAGAGAGTGCGAACTGCGCGACTCCCGATGCTGCGGCTGGGAGCTCGAGCAGGTAGAGGCCAAGCCCGCCGCCGATGTACAGCACGACAGCGGTGATCGCCGCGACGGCGAGTTCGGGCCAGCCGACGCTGCGAGAACGATCTGTCGGCATGGTGTCGGTGTTCACAGAAAAGCCCTCCTGTCGGTGTCGCGCACTTCACGACACGGACAGTCGACAGCCTGCCCTTGGGGCCGAGTCAAGCCTCGCCGATTCGAATGATCACGCGCCCTCTCGGCGAATCGGGTGATCGCTTGAGCGCGGATACAGCCGTCAGGCCACCGAGAATGTGTTGTTCTTCATGGGTGTCATCGGACACTGTGCCCTGACGACAGGGTCAACTCCGTGGCGCCCGTGACGCGGATCGTTCACAGCGTTTCATCGTTCACC
This sequence comes from Plantibacter sp. H53, assembly GCF_001650455.1. NCBI lineage: Bacteria > Bacillati > Actinomycetota > Actinomycetes > Micrococcales > Microbacteriaceae > Plantibacter > Plantibacter sp. H53. The sequence goes on along the minus strand of NZ_LWCT01000018.1, from coordinate 37,168 downwards.
GTGTCAGCCTTGCGGACGATCTCGTTCGCGCGCGCGAGAGCACGCAGCTGGCCGTGATTAAAGGCATCGACGACCGCGGAGGAGAGTGCCTCCTGCGCGAGATTCCCCTTCGTCCGCTGAGCCGATCGCAGATCGGAAGCCCACGGGAACCGTTCGCGGTGGGCCGCCATCGACACCGCGAGGAGCTGTGCGACATCATCGATGGCCCTGTCGTCCGATTCGTCGGTGAGGGATTCGAACGGTTCGCTCGCCTCATCCGGCTCGTTCAGGAGATCGCTCGTGTCGTGGAGCGCCGGTTCGTTCAGAACGCGGGAGTACACGGTGAGCAGCCCGCGGTACTTCTCCGGGAGGCCGTCGGCGGAGTGCGCGAACGGTGTGGGCGTGTCGAGAGGCGCGCGGTATCGCAGGAGGAGGGCGAGTTCCGCGCGCACGCGCTGCAGTCGTTCGATGCTCGCCTCGAGTTCGGCATCGAGGACGGCGATGGAGGCGTCCGTGTCGAGCGTGCTCGTGGCCAGCGCGCGGATCTGCGCGAGGGAGATGCCGAGATCGCTCATCCTCTTGACCTGCAGGAGTCGCACCAGGTGGGAGGTCTGATACTGCTTGTAGCCATTGCGCGCGCGCTCCGGCTCATCGAGGAGCCCGACCTGATGGTAGTGCCGGACCGTTTTCACCGTCGTGCCGGCGAGGTCGGCCAGCTGTTGCGTGCTCCACGCCATACATTTCTCCCCGTCTTCGATCTCAATACCAGCAGATGCCCCAGGGGCAGAGTCAAGCGAACGGATGACTTGACTCGGCCCCAAGGGCACGGTGTCCTCTCATTCCATGAAGAAATTGAGTGCCGCCCTCGCCGTCCTCGCGGGTCTCGGAATCCTGATCGCCGTCTCCTTCACTATGCACAACAGCAACCCGAACGTGCTGCGGTTCCTCCCCGACCCGATCACGAACTTCATGACGGACCACGGTTGGGTGTCCTGGATCGGGACCGCGGTGGGCGCGATCGCGATTCTGTCTCGGCTGTATGTCGCAGGTCGAGTCGAGAAGGCGCAATCGCGTCGTTCCGCTCAGTAGCGTGCTTGCCCCGTTCGGCAGAGGAACCCCAGTGAGATCGAGACGACGATTGAGCGCAAGCACCGCATGCGAGCTCCGGCCCCACTCGTCCCGGTGCGCGCGCCGCTGCGGTCAGCGGCGCGACGACCGCCGTGCGGTCGTCGACGTGGCACGACGGTCGGCTCGTCGCCTGCGGTCGGCGCGGATCGCGACCGCGGTCAGCAGAACCATGATCCCGACGGCGCCGAACAGCCATCCGCCGACCGCTCCGGCGTCGAGTTGGCGATCGTCGTCAGCGCCCACGGCTCCGCGATAGAGGGCGACCGCGGTGACGATGACGAGCAGGGTGATGGAGAACGTCTCCGCGGTCGGAGCGAACGCCCGTCGAGTCGGCACGGGGAGCAGCGCCACCGTGACGCCAGCCAGCAAGGCGACCATCGTGGCCGGCCCGGCGACCGCCACCGCCGTCATCGCGTCGAGGTACTGGTTCCGGCGGCCCGGGGGTCCCATCATCGCCGCCGAGACCAACGTCGAGGCGAGGAAGACTCCGAGCAGCGAACCCCACAATGCCGCATACGCCTTCATCCGTCGCCTCCCTCGAACGACCATAGCGGCCCTGCAGCCCCTTACCGAGAGCGTCCGTTCCGTTCCCTCATCGCCCCCGAGGCAGCAGAAAGCGCACTCTCGACGACTGGCTCGTCGCACTGCGACGACGGGCCCGAGGAGCGTCTCCGTGGCTCAGCGCCTTCCAGCAAGTAGAACGCGCACTGCCGGCGGCCACCGACCCGTCGGCCACCGCCGATCTACCATGGTGGTCATGGCCGATCTCAATGGACCTAGACGGGCGGAGCTCGTCGACATCGTCCGCCGACTCCAGGCCGCGACAGGGACCGACGGCGAGCAGGACCAGCTCCTCGACGTCCTTCGTGCGAACGTGCCTGATCCGCGCGTGTCCGACCTGATCTACTGGCCGCCGTCCGCGCTCTCGCCCGACGAGATCATCGATCGCGCGCTCGCCTACCGGCCGTTTGCGCTCTGACACCGTGACCGGTATCGACCTGACCTTCGCTCCAACGGTACGCGGCACGTTCTATCGCGCGATCGACCCGAGCTTCCGCGAGTTCGCGATCGCCGGATCGCGCACCGCTGGGCGCTACTCGCGGGCGAACGAGCCGACGCTGTACCTGAGCTCGTCCGTCGACGGTGTCGAGGCCGCGATGATCGCCCACCAGGATGCTCGGGCGGGGGTGCGCGAGATCGTTGAGATCGACGTCGAGGCGTCCGGCATCGTTGACCTGCGCGACGCGCGGGCTCTGGAGTCGGCAGGCATCGACCTCGCTGACGCGACTGCCCCGTGGCAGGACATCGCCGCCGGCGGAGGCACGCCGACGTCGTGGAGCATCCGCGACCGCCTCCTTGCCGGCGGCGCGAACGGATTGATCGATCCCTCGCGCAAGCGGCCGGGGCTCTGGCATCTGGTGCTTTTCCGCTGGAACGAGCCTGATGCGCCGGTCGTCACTGTCAGGTGAGGCGCCCTCCCCTCTCTGGACCGACGAGGGGAGGCGGGGCCGGTCCTGATCTGCAGAGGGGAGCGGAGCCTGTCCGCTCGATTTGCGCGGCGCACGGCCGGGTGGTGCGACGACCTCGGCTCGCGTCGCCCGTGTTGAGGTCGCGGCGCCGCCCGATCAGCCTGCGTCACCGCGCCAGACAGCGGCAGGATTCTTGCGTCGGAGGCGCCGTGTTTCGCGAGCCCGGAGGATCCTCTCCCCGTCCAAGACCTCGAGCGTCACACCGTAGGCGCGATCCGCTGCACGCCGCTCAGCCGGCGTGAGCGTGCTGGGGAGCGCAGCCCACCACTGCCGAAGTGGATCGACGTCTCCCGGGCTCCTGCCCCACTCGTCCTTCGCCGCCGTGATCGGATCAGCGAGCGCGACGCGATCCCGGCGGCGAGCGACCACCGCCAGCGCAGCGATCCCGGCCACAGCTGTGCCGAGGAGCACGAGGCCCGTCATCGCCCGGGCGGGCTCGTACCGATCGACCTCATCCCAGCTGACCACCACGTAGGCGAAGACCACCGTCCACACGACGCCGACCACCACGTACAGCCGCGCCGCGCCGCGCGTGTGTGCGCCGAGCAGGAACGACGTGAGTCTTCCCCGTTCGAGGAGGCCGAAGATCACCGCTGAGAGGATCGCGCACAGCCCCACCCACATCGCCGCTTCGTCGACACCGAGAGCCGGCCGGCCGTTGCGGGGAGACGGTAGGACGAGACCGGCCGCAAGCAACCCGAGCAGGAGCGCGACCACCGTCGCCGTGTCGCGAGCGCCCCAGCGGGTGCGGGACGCTCTTCGTACGTCGCCACCGCTGTCCCGAGCAAGACGCGCCTGTGCGCTACGCAGCCTCGGCACTGCCGCCAGTACCGCCGCGCGGGAGGCCTCGACCACGGCATCGAGGCGCTGCCGACCTCGCAGCTCGGAGAGACGGGTCGTCAGCTCGGCACGCACGTCGGCGTCAAGATCACCCGGGTCACTGTTCCGCAGGACGCGATCGGTCATATCGCCAGCGTAACCACGGCGCCCCAGGGTGCAGCCCTGTGCCGAGCGTGCGCCTTCGGTTCGTTCGTCACGCCTTGGCGAGCGGAATGCGCGCTCTCGACGGACCTTCGACGCGAGTGGCGGGCGATGTGGTCCTGGGAGAGGTTCAGGCTCGTTGCTCTGGTCATGGTCGGCTTCATCCTGTTCGTGCACTCGAACGTAGGAGAACCACAACTGAGGCACATCCGTCTCCCGGGGGACGACTGTGGGTCGACTTGCACCTGCCGTAGCGTCATGTGGTGCAGTGGACGTATTCCGCCCACCGAGGAAGGCCCCCACATGTTCTCGACTTTCACCCCGCCGCGCCAGGTCACCATCGGAGGCGCCGCCGCGTTCGTCGGCATCACCCCACGGGCGATCCGTCACTACCACCAGATCGGTCTGCTCCCTGAGCCCGAGCGGGGGAGCGACGGTCGCCGCCGCTACGGCTACGACGAGATGATCCGGCTGCTCTGGATCCGTCGGATGGCGGACGCCGGCATCGCCCTCGACGACATCCGCGACGCCTTTGCGGAAGGCATCACCGATACCGACGATGATGTCGCGCGGATCCTGGACCGCCTGGAGGGCTCCCTCGTCGCTCGGCAGGCGGAACTCGAGCAGCAGCGGACCGCCGTGCAGCGCATGCGTGCGCAGGGCAGCAGGTTGGGGCTGCTCTCCGACGTCGTGAGCGACCGCCTCACAGACCTGCCCGTGGGCGCCCTGCGGCAGGACGACCTGGACACCCTGCTCGTGACCGAGCGGATCTTCGGTGGGCTCGGCGCCTCCGTCCAGGCGTCGCGGTTCATCGCCTTGGCCACCCACCCGGAGCTGCGGGAGGAGTCCGACCGGGTCGACGCCGCCGAAGCAGCGCTCGACGACACGGTCGCGGTCGACGACCCCCGCGTCGCGGAGGTCGCCGCCGAACGGCATGCCTTCGAGGCGGCCCTCCGCACGGTCATCGAGGACTCCGGCCTGGCGCAGGCCGACGACGACCGCTTCGACGCGTGGGACGAGTCGCACCCCCTTCCCGACGACGAGGACGGCGCAGGCTCGACCTGCGGCTCGACGAGCCTCACCGAGGCCGTCCGGATGATGCCTTACGACTTCTCCCGCGCACGCCTGCGGTGCATGGAACTCGTCCTCGAACTCGATGCGCTCGACCTCACGCCACCGGCCGAACACTGAGCCGTCGACCGCGAACGTCCGTGTCGGGACTGGTCGTCACCGGCCTAGAGGTTCTTCACGTGGGTGCCGATGGTGCGGCCTCCGATCCAGCGACCGGTCCCGTGGCCACAATCGGGCCGGGCTGGCGTGCGGATCGTCGAAGTGGGACGCGCGCCCGCGAGTAACACGCCTTCGTCCTTGACTTCAAGCGACGACGGGTGGGTACGGTGTCGGCTTCGGAAACAAACGAGACAAAGGAGTATCTCTGATGCGTACGAAGTTCTCTCGGATCCTGATCACCGCGGTCGCAGCGATGGGGCTGACCGTCGGCGCGGCGGGCGCCGCGAACGCCGAACCCGCTGGGCAGTACGAATACGTCTGCGTCGGCACCGACGGCTCGACCTACAGCATGACCAAGGGCGCGGCGCTGAGCACCTGCAAGGGCTCGTACCTGCAGAAGTACATCAACGGCAAGCAGATCGAAACCATCGCGCTGACCGGACACGGGACCATCGCCGATCCGAACGCCATCAACATGGATTGCCTGGTCGCCGTCGTCGGCACCGGCGCGTCGGCGTACGGCATCGTCCAGACGGCCGGTACCGGCGTCGTCGCCTACGTGGGCCTGGCTGCTTCCGTTTACGGACTGAAGTCCTGCGTCGCGTAAGCGCACACGGTGCGATGACGGGCCCCGGGAGACCTCTCGGGGCCCGTCCGCGGTCAGGCCCGGATCGCTTCCCAATCCGGGCCGAGCCATCCGCGCACCGGCCCACTGTCGTTCCGAGGAATGCTCACAGAACCCCGGGGTAGAGGCACCGCTGCACTGCTCGACGAGTGGCCGGGAGACGTGTTCCGCCTCACAGACTGGTTGCAACTTCAGCTTGGGGAAGCTATCTTCCTATAAACACGTTCAACGAACATTGGGGAGACGATGATTCGCAAGAAGATGCTGGTATTGCTCACGTCCGGACTGGTGGTCGCCGGTGGACTCGGCGGCGTGGCAGCGCAGGCCGTGGCGAGTTCCGCGGAGGCGCCGGCGGAGGCGACCGCGACGCCGACCGAGAGTGCGACGCCGGCCGCGACGCCGACCGCGACCACGCCGCCCACCGAGTCCACGCACATCAACGAGTTCTACCTGCAGGGCCTCTGGCAGCGATTCTTCGAGGTTGGTAAAGCCGCGATGGCGTCCTGCATGACCGAAGCGGGGTTCGGGTTCGACGACACCAGCTTCGACGGGATGCCGCCAGGTCTGAGCGAGGCCGACCAGGATGCCTGGCAGGCGGCCGCGGTCCCTTGCCGTGAGGAGCGTGACGCGGCGACCGCTGCTGCCGAGGCGGCCTACGTGCCGACCGAGGATGAGCGTGCCACGGCACTGGCGTTCGCGACGCAGTACCAGGGCTGGATCGATGCGATGCGCTCGTGCATGGCCGATCGCGGCCACGAGTTCGTGGGCGCCGTCGACATGACGCTCCAGGCCTACCCGTATCCCGAAGGTCAGCAGGCGACCGGGATGCCCGACGGCCTGTCTCCCGAGGAGAGCCACCAGTGGAAGTTGGATGCCACCGGCTACGATTCCTCCTTCCCCGAGTCGGAGCAGAGCACCTGGGAGGCGTCCTGCGGGTTCGTCGCCGACGCCGCCTACGGTGGGCCCGGCCACTGATCGGTTCCGCATGAGCCCCGCGTTCCTGGTTCCGTTTCTCCGGAGCCAGGGCGCGGGGCATGCTCACGCGCCCGGGCGACGGGGAGCGCGTCGAGGACGAGGTGTCTCAGGTTCCGATCGAACCGTGCCGAGGCTCGCGATTCAGCGGACCCGGCCGGCGTCGAACCGCGCTTGGTGCGCCGAGACCTCGTCGCGGTGCAGCTCGGACCACACCTTGAGCTGCCGGACGGTTTCATGGAGTGAGAGCCCGAGGTCGGTCAGGTCGTACGTCACGGTCACGGGAACCGTCGCGGTCGCCGTCCGGCTGATGAGCCCGTCGCGTTCCAACGACTTCAGGGTCTGCGACAGCATCTTCGGGCTCACACCCGCGAGCGTCCGCGCCAGCTCGGAATACCGCATCGGTCGCGGCTCGCCGTCGCAGTCCGGACCGCTCCCGAGCGCCGACAGCACGAGAGCCACCCACTTCCCGGACACCTGCGCGAGGAGCTGCTGGCTCGGACAGGCGGCGAGGAACGCGTTGTACTGCGTCTTCGCCGCGGCCCGCTGATCTGCCGCGGTGATGGTGGCCATGGTCTCGCTTTCGGTATCAACGCACTTTCAGGTAACTCCTTCCGAAAGGGTAGCGCCTCGCCCAGAGTGGATGCCGACACTTCGTCCGACACCTACCGGAAGGCACATCGATGAACCCGACCACCCTGGAACTCCCCGGCGGCACCTGGACCCTGGGCGACCGCACGGTCTCCCGCTTCGGCTACGGCGCCATGCAACTCGCGGTGGTCGGCCCGCCGAAGGACCATGACGCGGCTCTCGCCGTCCTCCGCGAAGCGGCCGGCGTCGGCATCACCCACATCGACACCGCTGAGACCTATGGGCCCCGCGTCGTCAACGAACTCATCCGCGAGGCCCTGCACCCGTATCCCGCAGAACTGCTCATCGCGACGAAGGCGGGCGGACGCCGTGACGCGCAGGGCGGCTGGCCTGCAGCGCGGAAGCCCGATGAGCTCAAAGCGCAGATCGACGACAATCTCGAGACGCTCGGTGTCGACGTCCTCGACCTCGTCCATCTCCGCCTGGGTGATGCGAACGGACCAGTTCCCGAGCCGGTCACGGAAGCCTTCGAGACCCTGGTCGACCTGCAGCGACAGGGACTCATCCGTCACCTCGGCGTGAGCAACGCCACCGCCGAGCAGGTGGAGGAAGCGCAGGCGATCGCGCCGATCGTGTCGGTGCAGAACTCGTACAACCTGGCCAACCGAGGGGACGACGCGCTCATCGACCGACTCGCCGGCGAAGGGATCGCTTACATCCCGTTCTTCCCCCTCGGAGGGTTCAGCCCGCTGCAGTCCGACGCGCTCACCGCGGTCGCAGCTCGACTCAACGCTTCGCCGATGTCCGTCGCGTTGGCGTGGCTGCTGCAGCGCTCACCCAACATCTTGCTGATCCCGGGCACGTCATCCGTGGCCCATCTCCGCGAGAACATCGCGGGCGCCGCGCTCACGCTCGCCGAAGCGGACCTCGCCGAGCTGGACCGGATCGTCGCGCCCTGATCGAGTGGATGAGTGGCGACCGACCGGTGCCGGTTCTCGCCCCCGCTTCGTCAGATCAGGAGGAACGCGTCGATAGAGTGGGAGTCCGTGATGCCTCCCGCGGAAACCCTCTGGTCGTTCGCCCTGGTCGTCGGTCTGTTGACGATCACCCCTGGGCTGGACACGGCCCTCGTCCTGCGCACCGCCGCCTTCACCGGCAAGCGGCGCGCCTGGGGCGTGATCGCCGGTATCCAAGTCGGCACGCTCGTCTGGGGCGCCCTCACCGCGATCGGGGTGACAGCGCTGTTGACCGCGTCCGAGGTCGCGTACGACGCACTTCGCCTCGCGGGTGCCGCCTACCTGGTCTGGATCGGTGGGCGCATGGTGTGGACGGCGCTGCGGAGCAAGCGGTCGATCGCGCCTGACGCTCGGGACACCGAATCGTCGGGCGGCGTGGTGTCGGGCTTCGTCCAGGGGCTGACGACCAATCTGTTGAACCCGAAGATGGGCGCGTTCTACCTCGCCCTGCTGCCCCAGTTCATTCCGTCGCATGCACCGCAACTCGCTTGGGGCATGGCGCTCACCAGCGTCCACGTCATCCTCGGATCGGTGTGGCTCACGACGCTCGTCCTGACCGCCCAGGTATTCCGCCAGTGGCTCAATCGACGAGCGGTCGCCACGACCCTCGACGTCGTCGCCGGCACCGCCATCACCGGGTTCGGCATCCGTCTCGCCGTGGCGCGCTGAGCACGGGCGGTCGAGGGCGTCGACTCGGGATCAGAACGGCAGCGGGGCGCGGTGTCTCCTAGGCCGGGCCGGACGACGCGGCGTCGAGCAGCTCGAGCACGTGGCGGTAGTCCTCGCCCGTCGCACGCGTCATCCCGAGTTCGCAGGTGCGGTTGCACGACGCGTGCGCATCGGCACCGAGGGCGGCGACCTCGGCGGCCTCGGCTTTCGTCGCGGACGCCGTCAGCTCGGGGTGCAGCATGCCGCGGTCGCCGGCGAAGGCGCAGCAGCCCCAGTCGTCCGGGACGTGTACGCGCTCGGCCACGGCTTCGCCGATCCGCACGAGATCCGGGTCGAGGCCCATCTGCCGTGAGGAGCAGGTCGGGTGCAGGACGAGTTGCTCGATCTGCGCTGAGACGTCGACCCGAGGCAGGATCTCCCGGGCGGCGAAGGCCACCGCGTCCTCGACGACCACGCCGCTCTCGCTGAGGAGCTTCGCGAAGCCCTCGGTGCAGCTCGACGCGTCGCTGACGACCACCAGGCCGCTGTCGGCCACGGCCGCTCGAATGCGTTCGACCGTGCGCTGCTCGTTCACCGCAGCGCCGGACGCGAAGCCCTTCGACGACCACGGGGTGCCGCAACAGATCGACTCGACGCCGTCGGGCACGACCATGCTCAGGCCCGCCCGTTCGAGCAGTCGGGTGAACGCGCCCATGACGCCGTCCCCGCCGTCCGCCGCGCCGAACATGCTGTTCACGCATGCCGGGACGTAGATGCCGACGGTCGGGCCGTCAGCGGCACCCACCGTCCGACCGAGTGCCTTCCGCGAGCGTCCGCCGCCCGGCAGATCTCCTGAGTACTTCGGCACGGTGTCGGTACCGAGTACGGCCCTGGCCACGTCGGTCACCGCACCGACCACCGGAGCCGGCAGGAGCTTCGCGCCGGAGAGTGCGACCGAACCGATCCGCGTGACCGGCCCCCAACCGGTGGCGGCCGCCTTCCAGCCCGCGGCGGCGACCGGAGCCGCCTCCGTGCGCCGGATGCGCTTGACCAGCGCGCCCGTGTTGATCTGGACCGGGCACGCGGTCTGGCACATCCCGTCGACGGCGCAGGTCTGCACGCCGGCGTAGTCGTAGTCGTCCGCGAGCTCCTCGGCGAGGGCGATGTCCCCGCGGGCGCGAGCGGACTCCTCGGCACGGCGGACGACGATGCGCTGCCGCGGCGTCAGCGTCAGGTCGCGACTCGGGCAGACGGGTTCGCAGTACCCGCACTCGACGCAGCGATCGACCTCCTCCTCGACCGTCGGCTGGAGCTTGATCCCCTGGAGGTGCGCTTCGGGATCCTCGTCGATCAGCACGCCGGGGTTCATCACCCCGGCCGGGTCGACCAACCGCTTCAGCTCGAGCATCACCCCGTACAGCTCATCGCCGTACTGCCGGCGGACGTACGGTGCCATGGCGCGACCCGTGCCGTGCTCGGCCTTCAGATTGCCGCCCGCGTCGAGGACGAGGTCGACCATCTGCTCGGTGAAGCCGTTGAACCGGCCGAGCGCGGCGTCGCCCTCGAACCGGTCGGTCAGCATGAAGTGGATGTTGCCGTCCTTCGCGTGGCCGAAGATGACCGAGTCGCGATAGGCGTGCTGCTCGAAGAGCTCCTGCAGGCTCGCGCAGGTGTCTGCGAGAGCCGCGGTCGGGACGACGATGTCCTCGAGGAGGGCCGTGGTGCCGGAGGGGCGCGCTCCCGCGACCGAGGCGTAGAGACCCTTGCGGAGCGCCCAGGCGCGTGACCGCTGGGACGCGTCGCTCGAGAACACCACCGGCGCGTGCACGTCCAGACCGTTCAGGAGCACGCCGCCCGCCGTCGCGCGGTCCCTGAGCTCGACGGCGTCCTCCGAGCGGTACTCGACGAGGAGGGCCGCGTGATCCTGCGGCGTGAACCCCTGGATCTCCGCCGGGCTGCCGGGGAGCCGCTGCCCGACCGTCAGGGACGTGGCGTCCATGAGCTCGAGCGTGGCGGCTCCGGACGCGACCAACTCGGGCAGCGCACGCGTCGCCGCGTCGAGGGAAGGGAACACGGCCAGTGCCGTCGACACCAGCGGGAGGACGGGGACGGTGCGGAAGGTCGCCTCGGCGACGAAGGCCAGCGTGCCCTCCGAGCCGATGATGAGGTGCTGCAGGACGTCCACGGGCGACTCGAAGTCGAGGAACGCGTTGATGCCGTACCCCATGGTGTTCTTCAGGGAGAACTGGCGCTCGATGGATGCGACCGACGCCGGATTTGATCGCACGCGGCGCTGCAGGCGCTCGATGCCCTCGGCGAGCTCCGGTTCCGCTTCGTGGAGCTGCCGGTCGGCCGTCGGATCGGCCGTGTCGATCGTCGTGCCGGACGGGAGGACGAACACCATCGACTCCAGCGTCCGGTAGGTGTTCTCGTCGATCCCGCAGGCCATACCGCTGGAGTTGTTCGCGATCACACCGCCGATCGTGCACGCCACCTCGCTCGCCGGGTCCGGGCCGAGCCGGTAGCCGAGTCGGGTGAGTCGCGCGTTGACCTGCACCACCGTCGCCCCTGGCTGCACCCGCACGCGCTTACCGTCGTCGAGCACCTCGATGGTCTTGAACCGCTGCCTGGTGTCGAGGATGATGCCGGAACCGGACGCCTGGCCGGACAGGCTCGTGCCACCCGACCGGAACGTGACGGGTGCGGCGGACCGCGTCGCCGCCCGGAGGATCGCTGCGACCTCGGCAGCGCTCTCCGCGATGACGACCGCCTCGGGCGTCAGCAGGTAGTGCGATGCATCCCCGGCGTAGGCAGCCAGGTCGATCGCTCGGGTGCGGATCCGGGAGGGGTCGCCCACGGCTCCGCCGATGGCTTCGGTGATGCGGGATGGGGCGGTGGTCGGGTGTGCCACGAGGCTTCCTTCTCGAATGCGGGCGTCAGCGGGGTGCAGGGGCGCGGGGTGCTCGGGTGCGGCTGCGGTGGCCGGACGCCTCAGAGGATGGGGCGTCGTCGGCCATCGCCCGGCCGATTCATTCGAAGCGTTGCCAGTCCGGCCGGTTGTCGTAGGTGTAGCGATAGTAGTCCGACAACCGCAGCCCTGATGCCGCCGCTTCGTCGATGACGACGGTCGCGTGCTCGTGCAACTGGAGCGCCGACCCGGGGACGAACGCGCTGAGCGGTCCTTCGACGGCGGCCGCGACGGCATCGGCCTTCCCAGCGCCCTGGGCGACCAGCACGAGCTCGCGCGCCTCGAGGATGGTGCCGAGCCCCTGCGTCATGCAGTGGGTCGGCACCTGGTCGGGCGAGTCGAAGAAGCGGGCGTTGTCCTGGCGGGTCTTCGGCGCGAGGGTCTTGATGCGCGTGCGTGACGCGAACGACGACGTGGGCTCGTTGAACCCGATGTGCCCGTTCGATCCGATGCCGAGGATCTGCACGTCGATGCCGCCGGCCTCGGCGATGGCCCGGTCGTACTCCTTCGCGGCGGCCGCGAGGTCTGCGGCGCGACCGTCCGGGACACGGACGCGCGAGGGTTCGAAGCCGAGCGGGGCGACGACCTCGCGCGTGATCACGCTGGCGTACGACTCGGGGTGGTCGGCCGGGATGCCCACGTACTCGTCCAGCGCGAAGCCGCGGGCCTCGGCGAACGACAGCGAGCCCGCCTGCACGCGACGGGCCAGCTCCTTGTAGATGCCCTGCGGGCTGGACCCGGTCGCCAGGCCGATGACGGCCTGGGGCCGCCCGGCGACGATCGACGCGATCTTCGCGCCGGCGACGCGACCGACCTCGGCGGCGTCGGGAAGGATGATGATCTCCACGGTGTCCTTTCGTTCCTACTCAGGCGCTCGCCGCAGCAACGGCCGAGCGGACGTCGCCGTCGTGCGACTCGAGCAGCCGGGCGGCCGTCGCCGCGTCCACGTCGGCGAGGAGCATGACGACGGCGGTCTTGGCGTGTGCGCCGGCCTGCTCCAGGGCGGCGTCGGCGAGCGACCGCTCGACACCGGTGGCGTCCGCGACGATGCGCTGTGCGCGGTCGACGAGCTTCTCGTTGGTCGGCTTCACGTCGACCATGAGATTGGAGAAGACCTTGCCCGAGCGCACCATGGACGCGGTGGACAGCATGTTGCAGACGAGCTTCTGCGCGGTGCCGGCCTTCAGCCGGGTCGAACCGGTGAGCGCCTCGGGGCCGGTCATCACCTCGATGGCGATGTCCGCCTCGGCGCTGATCCGGGCGTTCCGGTTGCAGGACACCGCGATCGTCCCCGCGCCCAGATGGCGTGCGTAGCGCAGGCCGCCGATGACGTACGGGGTGCGACCACTGGCCGCGAGACCGACGACGACGTCCGTGGGGCGGAGGTCGGCCGCGATGAGTTCCGATGCGCCGAGCTCGAGGTCGTCCTCGGCACCCTCGACGGCGACGACGAAGGCGTGCTCGCCCCCGGCGATGAGCCCCAGCACCTCGGAGGGGTCGGTGCCGAAGGTCGGCGGGCACTCGACCGCGTCGAGCAGTCCGATCCGGCCGCTCGTCCCCGCACCGAGGTAGACGAGTCGCCCACCCTGCCGGCGAGCTTCCGTGATGCGTTCCACGGCGCGCGCGATGCTCGGCAGTTCCGCTCGGACCGCGTCGGCGACGAGTCGGTCCTCGTCGTTGATCACCTCGAGCAGCCGGAGCGTGTCCAGCGTGTCGAGGTCGACCGTGCGCGGGTTGCGTCCCTCGGTGGAGAGCGCTGCCAAAGTACTCGATGCTTCAGGCACGAACGGCCCTCCGTTCTGGGTCGGACGGGCTGACGCCGTCGTGGTGGTCCGTGGGGCTGTCGACGGTCATGCTTCGAACCGCAGCGAGCGAGGCGGCCCGTCGAGCGTCCGCGCGGGGAGCGAGCGTCCCGGGACGATCGCGCCCAGAACGCTGCCGTGCGAGGCGCCGGTGGCCGAGGGGAGGGATCCGGCCTGGCCGTTCACCGTCAGGAAGCCGAGGACGGCGAAGGCGAGCGCCTCCTTCGCGTCGGAGGGGAGGCCCGCGTCGTCGCTGCTGACGACGTCGGCCTCGGGGAGTGCGGCCCGGATGCGCGCGACGAGCTGAGGATTGCGCACCCCTCCGCCGGCGAGGATGACGCGCTCCACCCCACGGACGGCGTCGGCGACGGTCCGTGCGGTCAGCTCGGTGAGGGTCGCGACGAGGTCCTCGATCGGAAGCGTCGGACGGCCGGCGAGCTGCTCGCGGAGGTAGTCGAGGTGGAACAGTTCCTTGCCCGTCGACTTCGGCGCGGGGCGCTGGTAGTACGGCTCGCGCAGGAGGAGGTCGAGCGTCTCCTCGTCGACGGTGCCACGCGCGGCGAGCTCGCCGTCGGCGTCGAACTGCCGGGCGCCGCCGGTGTGCTCGGCGACGACGGCGTCGATGAGCGCGTTCGCCGGTCCGCTGTCGAAGGCGATCGGGTCGTGGCCCGGCCGCACGATGGTGGCGTTGGCGATGCCGCCGAGGTTGACGGCCGCAGTGGTCTCGCCACCCAGCCAGAGCGCGTCGATCATGCTCACGAGCGGAGCACCCTGCCCGCCGGCCGCGACATCACGCGAACGCAGGTCGGCGACGACGGTGCAGCCCGTGCGTTCGGCGATCCAGGCCGGCTGGCCGAGCTGGAGCGTGCCCTCGACCCGGTCGTCCTCGACCCAGTGGTACATCGTCTGGCCGTGGGAGACGATCAGGTCGGCCTCCCCGTCGCAGAGTTCCGCGACAGCTCGGACCGCGAGATCGGCGAAGGCCTGCCCGATCCGCGTGTCCAGCCGGCAGACGTCGTCGACACTGGTGGTCGCCGGCGGCAGGGCTGCGGTGATCGCGGTTCGCAGTTCCGGGTCGTACCCGGCGGTGATCATCCCGAGCGGGCGGACGACGAGCGTGTCGCCGTCCACGCCGATCTCGGCTGCGGCGGCGTCGATCGCGTCGTGCGAGGTGCCGGACATGAGGCCGATGACGCGCATCGGGCGGCTCACTTGCGCAGCTCCGCCCGGTGGGCGTTCCCGCGGAGCGTGCCGATGGCGATCGCGCTCACCAGGCAGGTCGCCATCACGTAGTAGGCCGGGACGTCGACGTTGCCGGTCGAGGCGATCAGCGACGTGATGATGAGGCCGGCGCTGCCCGAGAAGACGGCGTTCGAGATCGAGTAGGACAGTCCGAGACCGGTGTATCGCACGGAGGTGGGGAACATCTCGGCGAGCATGGCGGGGCCCGGGCCTGCGATCAGGCCGACGACCGCTCCGGCGACGAACACGGCGAGGCCGTGGACACCGACGCCGAGGTCCGGGTTCTGCAGCACGTTGAGCAGGGGCAGCGCCAGGATCACGATGAGACCGGTGCCGGTGAGCATCACCCAACGCCGACCGATCCTGTCGGACAGCCAGCCGGCCGGGAGGATCGTCGCGGCGAAGCCGGCGTTCGCGAGCACCGTGGAGATCAGTGCTTCCTGGAACGAGGCGTTGAGGCTGCTCTGGAGGTAGGAGGGCATGACGACGAGGAAGGTGTACCCGGCGGCGGACCAGCCCATCAGGCGTCCGATCCCCAGGAGGATCGCCTTTGCGGTCTCTGCGGCACCCGCGCGGACGACCGGCTCGGCGACCTTGGTGGTGTCGGCGGTGGCGACCTTCTGGAACTCCGGCGTCTCCTCGAGCTTCAAGCGGAGGAACAGGGCGACCGCGCCGAGGGGGATGGCGAGCAGGAAGGCGATCCGCCAGCCCCACGCCGCCAGGTCGGCTTCGGACAGCAGGGATGCCAGCAGCGCGACGGTGCCGGCGCCGCCGAGGAGTCCGAGTGCGACCGTGAACGACTGCCACGATCCGTAGAAGCCACGCTTCCCGGCCGGGGCGAACTCGGTCATGACCGAGACGGCGCCGCCGAACTCACCGCCGGCGGAGAGGCCCTGCAGGATGCGCACGATCGTGAGCAGGATGGGCGCCGCGACGCCGATCGAGGCGTACGTCGGGAGGATGCCGATGAGGGCGGTCGCCCCGGACATCATGACCAGGACGAGGATGAGCGTCGGTTTGCGGCCGATCCGGTCGCCGATGCGGCCGAAGAGCGCAGCCCCGACCGGGCGGAAGAAGAAGGCGATCGCGAAGGACGCGTAGGTCGCGATGAGCGACTCGATACCGGTCTGTTGGCCGTCGCTGAAGAACTGTGCGGCGAGGATCGTGGCGAGGAACCCGTAGATCCCGAACTCATACCACTCGATGAAGTTGCCGACGCTGCCGGCGACGATGGCCCGGCGTCGGGCAGTGCTGCTGATCACGTCGCTGCGTGGTGTGGAGCTGGTCACGGGACCTCCCTTGGTTCCTGGATCGTGCATGCCGGCAGTACCCGCGGTACTCCGCTATACGTGTCGGCCAGTCCGCACCTGAGGAGGGCACCGGTCGCGAGTCGTTGCAACAAACATACACAGTTTGACGATGGATGGTAATTTCCATACATCCCGCCGGTGGGTGCCGACGGTACAGTGTTCACGGTCGAGAGGAGCACCGATGGGAGCCGACGTCCACCGGACATCACGGGCGGTGTCCACCGAGGTGCGCGCCCGCCTCGACGAACTCCGTCCCTCCGAGCGGCGGATCGCCGAATCGCTGCTCGCCGACCCGGGCGCCTTCGCGACGCGGTCGGTCGCCGAGATCGCGGAGGAGGCCTCGACCTCGACGACGACGGTCGTGCGCTTCACGCGCAAGATCGGCTACGACCGCTTCAAGGATTTCCGCCACGACCTGACCGAGGAGAACCTCCGCGAACGGCTCGCGCTCGCCGGGACCAATGTGCAGTCGCCCGACATCGTCGCCGGCGACAGCCTCGACGACATCGTCGCGAAGGTCGCCGCGAACGAGTCGCTCTCGATCGCCGACACCGCACAGGCGCTCGACACGGCAGCCCTCACGCGCGCCGTGGCCGCGGTCGCCGGCGCTCGCCGGGTCGACATCTTCGGTGTCGGGGCGAGCTCCATCGTCGCCGTCGACCTGCAGCGGAAACTCTCGCGGATCGGACGGGTGGCGCTCGAATGGCCCGACCCGCATGCCGCCTGGACCGCCGCGGCGATCCTCGACGAGCAGGCGGTCGCCGTCGCGATCTCGCACTCCGGCGCGACCGCGGACACCGTCGACTATCTCCGGCTCGCGGCCCGCTCCGGCGCGACGACCATCGCGATCACGAACCACGCGGAGTCCACCCTGGCGACCAGTGCGGACATCGTCCTCCAGACGTCCGCACGGGAGACGGCATTCCGCTCGGGAGCGCTCGGCAGTCGGATCGCACAGCTGATGGTCGTCGACTGTCTCTTCATCGGTGTCGCCCAGGTCGACTCCGAAGCGTCCATCGGTGCGTTGCAGCGGACCTTCGACGCGGTACGGGAGCGTCGCTCCTCCGAGTGATGCCCCCGCCGACCCTGCTCGGCGCTCGTGGAACGGCTCGGCCGTTGTCGTCGGAGAGGCTCCCGGCCGCTACGAGGCGTCCGCGCGCAGGACGGCGGTGACCGCGAGGCGGAGGGACGAGCTCTCGAACCCGAGTCGTGCGCGCGCGCCGGGGAAGGCGCGCTCGAGCGACAGGCCGTTCACGACCGAGAGCAGGAAACGCGACTGCTGCTCTCGATCGCCGTCGATGAGGGCGTCCTCCTCGTGGAGCTGGGCGAGCCACCGGTCCACGCGGCTGACGGCGAGCCGCTCCATCGCGAGGAAGGTCTGGGCGGACTCCTCGGGTGTGGGTGACGCGACGTAGGCGTCGTGGAGCGCGGTCCAGTTCTGTCGCGCACTGGCGCCGGTGCCGACCGCGGAGAGCAGGAGTTGGAGGCATGCCTGCAAGCGTTCGGCCGGCGCCTTCGTCGCGTCGGCCATGGGGTCGTCGGGGATGTCGAGCGTCTGGAGCCCCTCGATGACGGTGTCGAGCAGGACCTGCTGCGTCGGGAAGAAGTGCCGGAGAGACCCGGTGCTGACACCTGCCTTGGTCGCCACGGCACGGACGCTCAGCCGCGCGGTCGGGTCTTCGCCGAGCATCGTCGCCGCAGCGATGAGGATCTTGGATCGCGTATCGGAGCCTGCCGGTTCGGTCATGCGCAGGGGCCCTCTTCCCAGTTCTAGTACAGCGTGCTAGCGTGTCCCTCGATTATCACACTGTACTAGAGATGGCTGTGTCGAGGTGACCCGACGGGCGCCGGTCGGTGTGGAGAGGAGCGTGACGGATGGAACAGAGCTGGCGGGAGCGTCGGTGGACGCGCCGAGCGAAGGCCGGTGATGGCAGCGCGTTGAAGCCGTTGCGCTGGTGGCAGATGACCACCCGGTCGGTGATGTCCATCACCCTGCACGAACCCGACGGCCGAGCCGTTGCGCACACGGTCGATGTCCGTCACGGAGGTGATGCGTCGGACGGTGTCGTCAGGGCGAGGCTCTACCGGGATGGCGCCCTCCATCTGGTCTCCCGGGTGCCGGCGCGATTCGCCGTGCACGGTGGGCACATCGAAGTCCGGGTGAGCGAATCCGGTCTCCGTCGTTGCCATTTCCTCGCCGACGACGGCTCCGAACAGCAGCTCGCGCCGGACCCGCGGTCAGCGGAAGGGCGACGCCTGCAACTCGCTCGGCGACACCCCGTCGCGAGCTCCGTCCTCGGCGCGCTGTCGATCGTCCTCCTGCTCGTCGGCGTCGGTTTGAACGCACTACAGATCGCGGAACCGATCTCGCAGATCCCGCCGATCGCCGACACTCTCGGCACCTTCGAGTCACCGCTGCACCTCGACCCGTGGCTGAACATCGCCCTCGGGGTGGGGGCGGCGCTCGGCGCGATCGAGCGAGCCTCCCGCCTCCGTTACCACTGGCTGCTCGACAGCGGAGCGGGGACCTGATGTCGCCGCGCCCGTCCAGCCGATCGAACCGACCGAGGAGCAGCATGCGCGCACCAGTACTCCGACCGTTCCTGGTCATCAGCGAGAATCGACGTGCCTACCTCGTCCTCAACGCCCTCGCGTATGGGCTGACGCTCGCCGGTTTCCTCATCGGTCTCGCCTTCCCCGACCTCACGCGTGCTCGGGAGTCGGCCATGGTCGAGGACGGCACCGCCGCGCTCGTCACGCAGCTCGTGGACACGCCGCCGCTGTTCGCGCTGATGATCCTCGCGGTCAACGTCCTCCGACTGAGTCTGCTCACCATCGTGCTGCCGTCCGTCGTCGTCCCGTTCGCAGGGCTCGTAGCCTTCGGGTTCTGGGCGGTCCAGACCGGGATCACGCTCGTGCCCCTGACCGCCGACGGATGGGTGGCGCTCATCCCGCACTCGCTCACGCTCGTCATCGAGCTCCAGGCGTACATCCTTCTGCTGCTCGGTGTGTACCTGCACGGCATGTTCTGGCTCCGGCCGACGGCGCTCGCCGGAGTGGTGCGCCACCGTCAGGGGTACCTGCAGGGGCTGCGGCGGATCGGTGTGCTCGCCCCGCCGGCGCTGGCCCTCCTGGTCATCGGGGCGATCTGGGAGGCCTACTCGTTGCGCTACCTGGTCCATCCGCTCGGCCAGTGGTTGGCGTGATCGTCGCAGAGCGCCCGGCGCGCCCTATCGCTAGAGCATCCCGGTCAGCACTCCGCCGTCCGCACGCAGGGCCGCACCATTCGTCGCCGACGCCAATGGGCTCGCGAGGTAGGTCGCCAGCGAGGCGATCTCCTCGGGCTCGATGAAGCGTTCCAGCAGCGTGGTGTGGTTGCGACCGATGATCGAGGCCTTCACCGCCTCGACGGGAGCGGACTGGGTGGCGGCGATGGATTCGATCGTCGCGGCGACGCTGTCGGAGTAGGTCGGGCCGCCGAGGATCGTGTTCACCGTCACGGCGGTGCCACGGGTCCGCTTCGCGAGTCCGTTGCCGAGGGCGATCATCGCCGCCTTCGTGACGCCGTAGTGGATCATGTCGGCGGGGATGTTCACGCCGGACTCGCTGCTGACGAACAGGATGCGCCCCCAGCCGCGATCCAACATGCCTGGCAGGATGTGCCGGGACAGCCGGACGCCGCTCATCAGGTTGACCTCGAGGATGTGGGCCCAGTCGTCGTCCGAGACGGACTCGAACTGCGCGAGACCGAACTGGCCCACGTTGTTCACCAGGATGTCGACGGCGCCGAGGTCGCCGAGCAGTCGCTCGACGGAGGCCGGATCGGCGAAGTCCGCGACGATCCCGTCGTGGCCGACGTCGGGGTGCATGCGCCGAAGTGCGGCGACCGCATTCTGCACCGCCTGCTCGGAGCGCCCGTTCACGATGACCCGTGTGCCCTCCGCGGCGAGCGTCCGGGCGATGGCTGCGCCGATGCCACCGGTCGATCCGCTGATGAAGGCCGTCTTGCCTCGGAGTTGTAGGTCCATGTCATCTCCCTCTGTCGGCGATGCGCCGATTCACTTGCTCAGGCAAGTTACCCTAGGCTGGTTCACTTGCTCAAGCAAGTCGAATAGGCTTGCCCCATGACCGATCCCGCCGAACGTCCCGGCCTCAGCGGTGATCGGCTTGCGGCCTGGGCCTCCGTCGCCACCCTGCTCGAGCGACTCCCCGCCGCCCTCGACGCCCAGCTGCAGCGCGACAGCGGGCTGAGCCACTACGAGCACGGGCTGCTCTTCGCGCTCGACACCGCCCCGGACCGCATGCTCCGGATGAGCACCCTCGCCGGGTACGCGAGCAGCACACTCTCCCGGCTCTCCCGCGCGATCTCGCGACTGGAGAAGCACGGCTGGGTGCGACGCGAGGTCGATCCGACCGACGGTCGGTTCACCCTCGCGGTGCTCACCGACGACGGGCACGCCCACGTCGCGCGGTCCACGCCCGCGCACCACGCCCTGGTCGAGGAGCTCGTCTTCGGCTCGCTCACCCAGGCGCAGGTGCGGCAACTGGCCGACATCAGCGCGAAGATCGCGACGGCGATCGACCCGACCGTGCCATGGGCGCCGTCCGAGTGAACCTCGGAAGAACGTCCTTGTGGACCCGCTCACGCCGGGCGTAGCTT
The DNA here is from genome assembly GCF_001650455.1 of Plantibacter sp. H53. Classification (NCBI taxonomy): domain Bacteria; kingdom Bacillati; phylum Actinomycetota; class Actinomycetes; order Micrococcales; family Microbacteriaceae; genus Plantibacter; species Plantibacter sp. H53. The sequence continues at coordinate 16,487 of NZ_LWCT01000018.1, read as the reverse complement.
GACCGCATGAGCCTCTTCATCACGTGTCCGGTCGAGAGCGTCGACCGCGCTACCGCCTTCTACAACGCCCTCGGCTGGACCCGCAACGCCGCGATGTCCACCGACCAGGTGTCCTGCTTCGAGATCGCGCCCGAGCAGTACGTCATGCTCGGCAGCCGGGAGATGTACGCGAGCGTCGGCGGCACTGAGGAGCTGATCGGTGGACCCGACACGCCCTCGAAGGTCACGGTCTCCTTCGACCTCGGGAGCCGCGAGGCGGTCGACGAGCTCGTGGAGCGGGCCGGCGCCGCAGGTGGACGGATCGGCGACACCGACGACTACCCGTTCATGTACCAGCGCCAGTTCGACGACCCCGACGGGTACCACTACTCGCCGTTCTGGATGAAGCCTGACGCCGAGCCGACCGACTGAGCGACCTCGCCGCGACACGGCACGGCGAGCAGGTCGCCGGGCGCGAGGTCGCGGGGGAGCAGCACGCGCTGCTCGATTCCGGCCTCGCTGCCGATGCGGAACGACACCGTGTGCGTCGTCGACGCTCGCCCGATGAGCCGGAGTTCCCACCAGCACGGTTCGACGTCTGAGAGGCAGGCGTCGAGGGTGAGGTGATGGCCGTCCTCGCCGGACCTCGCAGCGACGACGGCCATGACGACCACGGAGGTGAGTGCGGCGGGGGACGGGCACCCGCCCGTGCCGGGGATCACCGCTGCCGCCGAATGGACGCACGGGGTTCCGCACTGTTCGGCCAGGCGCAGCATCGGAACGTCGTCGACGATCACGTCCGTGGTGCTGAGGTGGGTGTGTGCCGGCCAGCGGTCGGGAACGAACGGGTCCGGGATGCTCCGGCGGAGTGAAGGCAGGATCGTCGTGAGGGTCATGACCTCCGGTCTACGCCTCGCCACCCGCGCGAGCCCCGGTCCTCACGGGATCCATACGTCGATCCCCGGAACCCCGACGGTCTCCTCACGTTCCGCTCGGGCGAGTGGAGCCATCAGGCCTCGACCATGGCTTGCATCTCCTGTCAGAGCTCGCGCGCGAACGACACCGTCGTGGTCGTGCGTCCGGTCTCCGCGAGTCCCGCCTTCAGGAGGACCCGCTGTGATGCGACGTTCGTAACGTCGGTCTCAGCGGCCGCCCGTTCGGCGCCGTGCGCTGCGGCGAACGACAGCGCGCCGACGACCGCTTCCGTCGCGAGTCCGACCCCGCGAGCGGCGGGAACGAGACCGTAGCCGAACTCGACGCGACCGTCGCTGTCGGGCGGCCCGAAGAAGCCGAGTCCACCGACGGCCGAACCGTCGGCATCACGGATGAGGTAAATCGTGAAGATCGGGTCGCTGTCGGTCGATTCCGCGAGACCGCGGAGCGGGCCGAGCTCATCGGCGAAGGGATACTCCGGGTGCCAGGCGTCACCGTCACGCTCGTCGCGTTCGACGATGCGTCGCGCGAGCGCCGGTGAGATCGGTTCGAGGGTGGTTCGTTCAGTGCGGATGATCATCGACGCCAGTCTGGCAGGGGCACGCGACGATGATCGCACCGTGCGCAGGTGCGGTGGTTCCCGTGGAATCGGTGGAGGGCCTGCAGCCTACGAGGGATCGCCGTCCTCGGGCAGCGATCGACGCTGCCGGGCGGCGCGCCACTTGAGGAGCGTCAACACGAGATTGAGGACCACCAGCGACAGCGCGACGAGTTTCAGCGGCAGTGGCATCGATGGGTTGAAACCCAAGATCAGCGCGAGGATGGCGAGGAAGCCGAGTCGGACCCACGGTGCGGCTCCGGTGCTCTTCATACCGTCACTGTATCCGGGTGCTCGTAGCGGGTAAGGCTCCCGGCTCTGATGTGGACGGCGCTTGACTCCGACGTGACGTCATGGTTTTCGCTAGGGGTGTCCGTCCCCTCAGCGAAGGAACTCCCATGACCGACTCATCGTCGAACACTCCATCTCACCTCTCCGGCTACGTACAGGGCTTGCGGCATCGCCCACAGCTCTGGCGCACACTCGTGGCCGCCGTGAGTGGCATTCTCACGCTCGTGGTGGTGCTCGGTGTCGCCGCGATCCCGGTCGGCCAAGCAGCGGACCGACTGATCGGCATCACCCCGTTCGACCCGGCGAACCCGTCCTTCACGGTCGGCTTCTGGGCGGCGGGCAACGTCCTCGTCGCGCTGCTCATCCCCGTCAGCATGGTGCTCCACAAACTCGTGTACGGCGCCTCGCCCGGAGCGTTGACCTCGGTGACAGGCCGCTTCCGGTGGATGCTTCTCGCGCGAGCCTCAGTCGTCGTGCTGCCGGTGTGGGTCGCCTACGCGGTGATCATGCAGCCGTTGCTCGGCACCGGACTTCCGAAGTGGACGACGGTCAATCTCGTGCTCTGCGTGGTCGCGCTCGTGACCATCCCGCTGCAGTCGGCCGGCGAGGAGTACCTGTTCCGGGGCCTGATCTTCCGGGCGATCGGGGCGCGATTCGCTCGCCCGGTCGTGTCGTTGGCGGTCGCCACCGCCGTGACCGCGCTGCAGTTCGGGCTGATCCACGGGGCGACCGATCCGTGGGGTGTCGCGTACTACGTCGTGATGGGGATCGGCTTCGCGGTCCTCGCCGAACGCACCGGTGGTCTCGAGGTCCCGATCCTCATCCACGCGGCGAACAACACACTGCTGCTCGTGCCGGTCGTCCTCGCCGGGGAGTTGGCGACGGTGTCGACGCCGACCGGCCCGATCGTGCTGGTGCCGATGCTGCTCGTGGCGACGGTGACCTGCGTACTGTGGAAGCTGGCGCCGTGGCTGACGGCACCCGCGCGGCGGCGAGAGGAGGTGGCAGTGTGAGGAGCAGTGACCTCGCCCGTTTGGCCGGCGTCTCGGTGCGCACGCTCCGTCACTACCACCAGATCGGTCTGCTACCCGAACCTGAGCGCTCCGCGAACGGCTACCGGGACTACGCAGCCTCCGACCTCGTCCGAGTGCTGCGCGTGAGACGACTCGCGGATCTCGGCGTGCCGCTCGCCCGCATCGATCCGACGGCCGACGTCGAGGACGAACTCACACGGCTGGACGAGCAGTACGCGCAGCAGATCGAGGAGCTCCAGGCGCGGCGGGACATGATCGCCGCGCTGCGCGAACACGGGACGCACGTGGACACCCCTGCGTACGCGCAGCGCTACCTCGACGCCCTCGGCCGACGGCAGGACCTCTCGCCGCGATCCGTCCAAACCGAGCGGGACGCCTCCGTCCTGGTCGAGCTGTTCCTCGACCGGAAGACGCTGGCCGAGCTCGACAAGATCGACGCGCCCACACTCGTGCAGCTCACCGACCTCACCGCGGCCCTCTTCGGTCTCGCTGACGACGCCCCCGAGGAGGTGGTCGACGCCGTGGCGGACGGTCTGGCGGCGGTGTTCGGCCGCTTCCAGCGCACCTCCGACACACCCCGGCTCAGCCGCGGGGCCGCCGACTCCCTCGACGACCACGTGAGCAGGCAGCTCACCTCGAAGCAGCTGGCGGTGGTTCGGCGGGCGACGAGACACCTGTGATCGACATCCGATCAGCGACGTGGTTCGCTGGCAAGACGGGTTCCCAGCGTCGGGAGACCGTCGATCCGTGAGGGAGCGCAGTGCGATGAGACCACTCCGATACTCGATCAACGTGACGCTCGACGGGTGCTGCCATCACGAGGCGGGACTCCCGCCCGACGAGGAGTCGATGCAGTACTGGACCGCGCAGCTGGCGCGGGCGGACGCCCTCCTGTTCGGCAGGGTGACCTACGAGATGATGGAGTCGGCCTGGCGGAGACCGGCCTCCGGCACCTGGCCGGACTGGGTCGAGCCGTGGCAGGTCCCCTTCGCGGAGGCCATCGACCGGGCGGAGAAGCACGTGGTCTCGAGCACGTTGAGTGATCCCGGCTGGAAGGCGGAGCTGGTCCGTGGCGACCTCGAGGAGGAGGTTCGGCGGCTCAAGCAGGAACCGGGCGAGGGCCTGTGGGTGGGTGGGGTGACGCTGCCGCTCGCGCTGGCGGACCTGGGACTGATCGACGAGTACGAGTTCCTCGTGCAGCCGGTGCTCACCGGACGCGGCCCGACCCTGCTCGCCGGGCTGCGCGAGCGCATCGAGCTCGAACTCGTGGACCGCCGGGAGCTCCGCTCGGGCGCGGTCGCCATGCGATACCGACCCGTCTGACGTCGTCGCCAGATCGCCCATGCTCGATGCCCCTGCTGAAGAGGGACGTCCGCATACGCACTCCAGCCGGGAGAGGATGGACACATGAACGCTCTCCACGGAATCGACATCGCCGCCGAACTCCGCCAGGTCGAGGCCCATTGGACGCCTCGAGTGGTCGGGCGGGTCAACGATCAATACGTGAAGGTCGCGAAGCTCCTCGGCCAGTTGGTCTGGCACGACCACGCGAACGAGGACGAGATGTTCCTCGTCGTCTCCGGCACGCTCCGCATCCAGCTCCCCGACGATGAGGAGGTCGTGCTTACGCCGGGCCAGTTCTTCGTCGTGCCGCGGGGCGTGCAGCACAATCCCATCGCCGACGAGGAGGTCGAGATCGTCTTGATCGAGACCGTCACGACTGCGCACACCGGCGACGTGATCGTCGAGGGCACGGTGCCCGTCGAGCGCCAGCTGGGCGACTTCCGCTGAGGACACGATCGCCGGACGCCGCTCGACCGTAGGGTGGGCGGATGCCTGTTCCGGATGAATCGCATTGGACCACCCTCGGAAGGACGACGGTCCACCGAGGCCGGGTCACCTTGGTCGATCACGAGGTCCGATTGCCGGACGGGTCGCGGTCGGAGTACCTCGTCGACGAGAGCGTTCCCTTCTCCGTCGCCTCCCTGATCATCGACGGCGGCGACGTGCTCCTCGCCCGGCAGTACCGATACCCGCTAGACCGCTGGATCCACGACCTGCCGGGTGGTGCCGGTCGAACGGACGAAGCCCCGCTCGAGGCCGCCCGGCGTGAGCTCCAAGAGGAGCTCGGCATCGTTCCGGACGATCTCCGACCGCTGCACACCTTCTTCATGAACCCGGGGCGGGCGTCCTGGCCGACACACCTGTTCATCTCGACTCGAGGCATCCGTTCCGGCCTGGTGGACCTGTCGGATCCCGCGGAGCAGGTGCGGCCCGTGCGGATCCCGGTGCCCGAGCTCGACGCGCTGATCGCCTCCGGAACGATCGTCGACCCGCCGCTCATCGTCGCCCGAGCCGTGGCGGCCGCCCAGGGCGTCCTCCCGCCGCTCGGAGCGGCAAGCGAGTTATGACCTCGTTGCGCACGTCGTCCGGGGATGGCCTGCTCCCTGGGTTCAGGTACGCTCGCGGCGTGAACGAAGACGAGACGCTCGTCCACGTGACGCATGACGCGCCGTGGCTGCCTCCTGGAGGCCGGGCCGAGGTGGTCCGCCGGACGACGCCACCCCGGCCGATGTCGGTCGTGCGCCTGCTCCTGCGCGACTCCGACCGGGTGTTCTGCGTGCCGAGGCAGGGCACGGCTCGCCTCGATCTGCCGATGCTCGAGGCCGCACGCGATGACCCCGACGGCACCGCGACCGTCCGTGAGCTGGCGAAGCGCATCACCGGCGAGCACCTGACCATGCAGTTCGTCGGCGCCGTGCGCAACGTCGTCGAAGCGCCGAATGACGGATACGAGTGGTCGGCCCCGCTCGCCCACTTCGGCGTGTGGGCTTCGGACGCGGCCCCGATCACTGACGGCACGTGGGTGCGTCTCGACGACGACGAGCTTCAGCTGCGCGACCGACACTGGTACCCGTTGGTGAACTGAGTCGACTTCGAGGGAGCTGCTAGCGTCGGAGCATGGTCGGTCTGCTCGAACTCGTGGCGCGGACGTTCGCGCTGCTGGGAGCAGGGGGCAGCGGCAACGTCGTGATCCCCGCCCTCATGGTGTTCGGGTTCATTGGGGCCGTTTCCGCGGCGGCGGTCCTCATCGCCGTCATTCTGCAGGTGCGGGTGACGCTCCGGCCACGCACCGGTCCGGTCGAGCTGCGCGAGGTCGAGAACCTGCGCGTGCTGGTCACGCACAACAACCCCGACGCACCGGGGCACGTCCGGTCCCGAGCACCCGGAAGGGCCATCGTGACCGTCAGAACGACCGGGTTCAGCGTGCAGTAGCGCTCCCGGTGGTCCACGGCGGTCGAACGATCCTCTCCCGTTCTCGATCGAAGGACCCACCCATGGACCTCTCCACCATCCCGTTCGTCTCCACCATCCTCGACGGCCTCGCCGGGTTCGTCGCAGCGACCGGCACCGTCCTCGAACCGCTTGTCGGCTCGTGGGCACCGCTCCTCGCCGTCGTCGTCCTCACCGTGCTCGTCCGGCTACTCCTGCTGCCGGTCGGTGTCTCGCAGGTCCGCGCCGAACGCACCAGGCGTCGCCTCGCCCCGGAACTCGCAGCCCTGCGGAAGCGCTACGCCGGACGCCCCGAGGAACTGAACCGCGCGCTCGTCGAGCTCTACCAGCGGCACGGCACCTCGCCGGTCGCGGGCTGCCTGCCGCTCCTCGCGCAGGCTCCGGTCGTCTCCGCGGTGTACGCGTTGTTCGTCCACCAGGACATCGCCGGTCACGCCAACACGCTGCTCTCTGCCGTGGTCGGGGGTGTCCCGCTCGGCTCGAACCTGTTCCAGCTGATCGGCACCACGGTCACGGCGATCTGGCCGTTCCTCGTCGTCCTGCTGCTCCTCGCCCTCGCGATCGAACTCACGAGGCGCGCGAGTGCGCGTTGGACGGCCGTACCCGACGAAACTGCCGCATTGCGGACGCCCGCTCCCGCCGGCGCCGGCGCGATCGCACCCATCATGCGCTGGCTCCCGTTCCTCTCGGTCGGCTTCGCGGCCATCGTCCCGTTCGCGGCCGCCGTCTACCTCGCGACGAGCGCGCTGTGGACGGTCGCTGAGCGGGCGGTCCTCCGCCGCACGCTCCGCGACCCGTTCGCACCCGCGGTCTGAGCGCATTCGATCGAGAGTGCTCGTTCTGCCCGCTGATCGGGCGCGGAACAGGAGAACGAGCACTCTCGATGAACGAGGTGTTCAGCCGCGGTTCGCGAGCCATGTGCTGATGGCTGTCGGCAGCTGCGTGGCGTCCTCGACGGCGGTGTCGGGCACGATCGGGACGCCGTAGCGCTTGCCGGTACGGTCGGTGTCGACGGCCACGGTCAGATTGACGACCGCACCGTCGTAGAGGCGGACCGGCTGGTTGGCCGTGCTGAAGCCGTAGCTCGGCTGTCCGAACACGTGCACGTCCGACTGGCCGATGAAGGCGATGGCGACCGCCTCGGCGGAGCTGCCGGTCATCCCGTCGATGACCACGGCGATCGGCCCGTGCACCTTCGGCTGCGGTGTCGTCGCCGCACCCTGTCGTGTGCCGTTAGAGGAGACGGTCCCGCCGTCCACGGATACCACCGTCGACCCGTCGACGGACTCGAAGGTCTCGACGGTCCCGTCATCGAGTAGCGGTGCCATGGCGGCCAGCATGGGCCACACGTTGCCGCCGTGGTTGTCCCGCAGGTCGACCACCCACGCCGACGTGTCGGGTGCGGCGGCGGTGATCGCCTCGACGGCCGTATCGATGTACCGCTGGCCGAAGGAGTCCGTTCCGGAGCCGCCACCGATGAGCGTTGGGAGGCGGATGGTCGTCACGCCGTCAGCGCTCGTGACGGTGAGCAGTTCGTTCTCCGCCTTCGATCCCGACGACGGGCCGAACAGTTCGGCCGCGGACGCAGGATCGTTGAAGGTGGTGTGGGGGCCGCCCAGCTCGGCCGCCGCCTTGGTGAGCGGCCCGTAGGTGTCGGCGTAGTCGGAGGCGTCCGCGACGGAGGCCAGAGCCCGCTCCCGCACCTGCTTGTAGCGGTCCGGCGTCGCGTCGACACCCCGCCGCATCGCATCCAGCGCGACCTCCGCATAGGTCTGCGGTGACGGCGGGACGAGGTAGATCCCGTACGACCGCAGGAGCGGCGTGGCGACGACGGCGCCGCCGACCACTAGCGCGAGGAGTGATGCCGCGACGACGGCCGCGATGAGGCGACGCCGGCGCCGCCGACGTCGCCGGTCCATGGGGGACGGTGATGGAGAGGACGAGCGACTGCGGGTGTTGCCGGGCATGACTCCAGGCTACGAATCGTCAACGGTCGAGTCGTCAGCCCGCAGGACGATCCCGCCCGCGGAGCATCATCCGCGGGCGGGACGTGGCCGATGGACCCCGCACCGAGGTGGCAGGATGCGGTCATGAGAAGTCACCACGTGAGCCGGGTCATCGGCGCTTCGCCGGAAGCCGTCTACGAGTACGCGTCCGACATCGACAACCTTCCGCGGTGGGCGGCCGGTCTCGCGCAGGCCGAGGTGGTCCGTGAGGGGGACTCGCTGTTCGTCGAGTCGCCGATGGGTCGGGTGGAGGTCCGATTCGTCGAGCGCAACCGCTTCGGCGTCCTCGACCACGACGTCACCCTGCCGTCGGGGACCGTCGTGACGAACCCGGTCCGCGTGCTGGCCCATCCGGAGGGTGCCGAGGTGGTCTTCACGGTCCGACAGATCGAGCTGGACGACGACGCGTTCGCGCGTGACGTCGCCATGGTCGAGGCGGACCTCGAGCGCCTCGATCGTCGGCTCACCGGGCATGAGTGATCGGCACCCGTTTGACCTGGCCGCGGTCTCGTCGGTTGGTGCGCCGTCGTTCCGGATCTCGCGATAGCGTCCTCCCATGGACTCGCTCGTGCAGCAACGGCTCGCCTTCGAACGTGAGCGCACCGTCGGCTGGGTGATGATCACGGTCGGTCTGCTCTTCGTGGTCGGCTCCGTCTGGTTCGCAGCCGCAGGCGCCCCGCTCAGCTGGGCGATGGCGGTGTTCTGGACCGTCTGGGCGTGCTTCGGCATCCGGCGGGTAGTGGCTTCGCGTCGGACGCAGCAGGCGTTCGAGCGGGAACACGGCGCTACCGCCGGCATTCGTCGATGAAGCAGGGCGTCGCCGTCCAGCTCACCGGTGGGCCGGTGTTCGGGCTCGAGGGGACGTCTCCTCCTCTCGATCCCTCGACATCGCCTTCGAGCAGTAGCCGGGCTCCGACGCTTACGGGATGAGTCGCTGCTCTCGCAGGTCCTGGAAGATGCCGAGGAACATCGCCTCGGTCTCGACGTACTCGTGGAACCCGGCCCGGCGCGACTTCGACGTGTCGGCGATGACGTCGTAGTCCCACGCGAAGACGAAGTCACCGAACGCCCACGACGACACCTCGGCGTAGCTGGTGGGCGCGAGGCCGTGCCGCTCGACCATCGCGTTCCACAGGGCTTCCTTGTCGGCCATCACCTCGGAGAGGCTCATCTCGAGTGGCGGCGCGACGTCGAGGTCGAAGAAAGCGGCGATCTTCGGCCACATCGACGACCACCGGAACAGGTCGCCGTTCGTGATGTTGAACGCCTCGTTGCGGGCGTGCTCCGTGGTCGCCGCCCACACCGTGGCCTTCGCGAGGAGGTCGGCGTCCGTCATCTCGATCAGGCTCGTGTACGCGCCGGGCTTGCCGGGGAACCGCAGCGGGATGCCGAGCTCCTTGCTCATGGACGCGTAGACGGCGATGACCATCGCCAGGTTCATCGGGTTGCCCAGGCCGATCCCGGCGACGACCGACGGCCGCAACGCCGACCATGACCAGCTGACCCCGGTTTGGCGGCGCTCGAGGAACTGCTGCTGATCGACGTTGAACTCCGGCGGCATGTGCGGCGGGTCGGACTCCTTCGCGGGTGTCGCGAAGGGCCCCAGATGTGCGCCGTAGACCTTGTAGCCCTGCATCAGGCTGATGTGTTCGAGGCCCGGCGCGACGGGTTCGACGGCGTCGACGACGTTCGTGAGCATCGCGAGGTTCGGCGCGACGAGCTCTGCCCAGCTGGGGCGGTCCTGGTACGCGGCGTAGAAGATGTGCGTGATCTCGGACAGGCCCCGCAACCGGCGGATGGTCGCGTCGCGGTCGAGCAGATCCACCGCGAGGTGCCTGACGGATCCCCGGTCGGTGCCGCCGCGGCGGGACAACCCGACCACGTCCCAGCCGAGCCCCTCGAGGTGGGTGATCAGGTTCCCGCCGATCACCCCGCGGGCGCCGACCACCAGTGCTGTGTGCTGCGTCATGACATCTCCATCGTTAGATCGCGATTTACCGATCCACAGTGTTGCACAACATCGTGGAATCGCGATATTGCGATATGATTGACGGATGACGAACGCTGACGAGTTGGACCTGGTGGCGATCTTCAAGGCGCTCGGGCATCCGACTCGCCTTGCGATCCTGGGGTGGTTGAAGGATCCGGAGTCGTTCCCGCCGCAGGATCAGCCGACGGCCGAGGTCGGCGTGTGTCTCAAGCACATCCAGGCGAGGGCCGAAGTGTCGCAGTCGACCGCCTCGCAGTTCATGGCCACGCTCCAGCGCGCCGGCCTCGTGACGTGCACCCGGATCGGCCAGTGGTCGCACTACCAGCGCGACGAGGCCGCGATCGAAGCGCTCGGTCGGCAGGTGTCGCTCGCCGTCTAGACCTGCGCGGCGAGCTGGACGCCGGAGGAACTGAGGGACGTCGACCAAATAGTTTCGCTTCAGGCAACGATCTGATAGTTTCTTCAGACGCAACGACTGGAGGTCCATCATGAACCACGACGACGCGCAGGATCGTTTGAACGCCGCACGAGACGCCTCCCGCAGCGCTGCCCGGCAGGGAGCCCTCGGCACGGCGGTCATCACCGCGGTGCTCGTCATCGCTCTCGGGGTGGTCGTCGACCTCGACATGCTGTGGCTCCTCGGCCTGGTCGCCCTGGGATTCGTGGCGTTGTCCGTCAGTCGACCGCTCAAGCTGCGCCTCGACTGGTCGGATCGCGTCGGCACACTGCTCCTCACGATGAGTGGTGTCGCCGTCGCGGCCGTGTACGTCCTCGTCCAGTGGGCCGCGCGGTCCGCAGACCTCGTGGCCCCGAACACCGTCTCGGCGCTCGCCGCAGCCGTGTTGGTCTTCGCAGCCTGCTTGCCGGCGCTCATCCGCCTCGCGTCCGGCGGTCCATCCGTCGGCGGGCGGCCGCGGACCGGCGATGCGTGATGACGATGCGGCGACCGAAGCCGCCGTCACCCGTCCCGCGCTGAACCCGCTCTTCCACGAGCCCGCGCGCCTCGCGCTACTGTCCGCGCTCGCTCCCGCCGAGTACGCCGACTTCGCCTCGCTCCTGCGCATCACCGGTGTCAGCAAGTCGGCCCTCTCGAAGCACCTCTCGGCGCTCGCAGACGCCGGGGTGATCGAGATCGGGAAGAGTGACACGGACCGCCGTGGCCGCCGCATCGCCCTCACGGCGCAAGGGCGAGCTGCCTTCGAGGCCTACCTCGACGCCCTGACCGCGATCGTGCAGCACGCCCGAGGGTGATTGACCTGGACGGTCGACGACCAGCGCCCGTGCCGGTCAGAGTCCGCGCGACACCGCGGCAGCCGCTGCGAGCCACGCCCGCTGCGTGCTCGACCTGAGGGCGTCGTGTCGGATGACGCCGTTCTTCAACGCGGGATCGAAGGGCACGACGACGACGTCGCGCACGTAGGGGCGGAAGTCCTCGGCGTAGGCGTTTGCGATCGAGGTGTCCTTGGCCTCGGCCTCGGAGACGATGACGACGGCGTTGCGAGCGAGTTCGGCACCGCGCTCGCTCACCCGGCTGACGGCGGTGAGGGTGAGTCGCGCGCCCTCCTTCTTGTCCTCGACGGTCGTGGTCGGGATGACGAGCTGATCGGTCAGCTCCACCATGCGCCGCCAGTTGGGTGCTCCGGCCGAGTTACCGGAGTCCATGACGATCAGGCGGTAGTACTTCGCGAGGACGCGATGGACGAGGTCGACCTCGTCGGCGGTCACCACGTGCTCGCCGTCGGCCGCGGATCGCAGGACCTCGTACTTGTCGCCGGGCTGGTGGTGGACGAACCGCGACAGGTCGGCTCGCTCGGCGCCGGGGGAGAGGAGGTCGCCCGCCGCGGCGAGCAGGTCGAGGACGGTCGAATCGTGGCCGCCCTGCTCGGTCCGCCAGCCGAGCGTGCCCATGGTCTCGTTGTTGTCCCAGGCTGCGACACCGCCACCGCCGTACCGGGCGAAGACGGAAGACAGGTTGACGACGGTCGGCGTCTTGTTGGCGCCGCCCTTCTGATTCGCGACGGAGATGGTGCGACGCCTCGGGAAGTGGCGTGACACGGCGTGGACGTCGTCACGCTCGGCCCGCTCGGTCGCCGACGGCGGCACCGAGAAGCCGAGCTTGTTGAGCAGGCCGGCGAGCCCGTGCTGCGCCGGGCCGATCGTGGGCGGCGCGAGGAACGAGGGTGCATCGCGCAGATCGCGGCGAGCCGGGGCGGCCGGCTGGCCGGGAGCCTGCTGCTGCGGAACCGGGGGCTGCTGCTGCGCGGGCGCGGACGGCGGCGCCTGCACCGACTGCTGTGCCGGGACCGCGCGCTGCGCGGGTACGGGCGCCTGCTGCGCGTTCGGCTGGTTCGAGATCGGCTGGAACGGCGGTGGGTCGAACGCGGGTTGCTGCACGGTCGGGCGCTGTGGCGGGACGGGCTGCGGCGTCGTGGTCGACTGCGGGTTGCCGGAGACCGGCGGCGCGGGCTGCGCCGAAACCGGCGCAGGTGTCGACGGCTGGGCGGGTGCGGCGCGGGGCGGTGTCTGCGGTTGAACAGGGGTCGGGCGTGCGGGTGTCGGCTGGGAGGGCGTGGGCGGTGGCGCCTGGATGAGCGGCACTCGTTGCGCGGCTGCGGGCGGTGGCGTGGCCCGCTGCGCGGTGCGCGCGGGCGCTGCTGACTGCGGTTCCTCCTGCAGTTCGCCGTCGACACCGATGAGGAGCACGGTGACGCTCGTCGGGTCGGTCACCGTCACACGGATCGGTCGACCCGCCTTCCGGGCCTCCGCCTGCATCAGTTCGACGAGCTGGCGGCGGGCCGTTCCCGCGTCGGTGGCGGTCAGGTACTGCTCGGCGGTGCCGACGCGGAACACGCCGGAATTGTCCGCCAGCAGCGATGCCGTCATCGGCGGGAAGTCCTGTATCGAGGCCTTGTCGATCATGCTCTCACTCCTTCGCGGCGGGGGTGAACCCGTCCCCACTATGCCTTAGTACGGCGCATGTCGGATTTCCGGGCCCGGCCTTGACGCCTCGCCGAGGGTGCTCGTTCTGCGCTCTCAGGCGGCCTCAGCGAGCGGAATGAGCACTTTCGACGAGCCCCCGAAGCCGCTGGACCCGAGCGATGAATGATGCGCGGTCGACGAAGAGGTCGTGCGCAGTGACGCGGACGACCCGCCACCCGGCCGCCTCGAACCGCTCCCTGCGAACGATGTCGGTTCGAAATCGCTGCTGGTCGGTTCGGTGCAGGTCGCCTTCGTATTCATACGCGATGCGGAGGCGCGGTTCGGCGAGATCCGGATGGAGTACCGCAGTGCCTCCGTCCACCTGCACGGGTGGATTGACGCTCGGCTCGGGGATGCCCGCGTCGATGAGCGCGAGCCGCAGGTGTGTCTCAGGTCGGGAGTCGACGCCGACGCGGACCAGCGGAAGGGCGTCGCGGAGAACCCGAGCCGAGCGTCGAGAGCCGTAAGCGGCCACGGCGGCCGTGAGTTCGTCGATCGTTGTGCGCACGTCGACACGCGAGCCACCTCGTGATCGCGACCCCGACACGAGGAAATCACCGACCGCGACGAGGTCCGGAAGCTCGAGCATCGTCGCGAGAAGCGCGAAGGTGTCGGCCGGCGCGGTGAGGGTGAAGCCTCGGATCTGGGTCGTGCGGGTCGTCTCGGCGAGCCGGTGACCGACGACCCCTCGGCCACGCGCAGGCTGTACGCCGTGAAGCGCGCCGATGTGGAGGTCCGCGTCGTGCGTGCAAGAGTTCGGCAGCGAGGCACCCAGGAGTTCCGCCGCAGTGAGATGGCTGAACACCCACCCTGGTCGGAGCCGAGGGGAGAACGCTGCGCAGCGTCCGAAGACGTCCCCCAGATCGACGTCGACCGAGCGCACGCCCCAGAACGGAGCGTCGAGATCGACGCCACGCAGTCTCCCGCTGGTCTGGCCGTGCAGCGCTCGGTCACCGACCGCGAACGCCGTGCCGTGGAGCCGTGGCGGGAGCGGGCGATGGCGGGGCACCGACCCATCCTCCCGATCCCGTGGGGATCTCTGCTCCCATTGTCCACACCCTCCACCGAGAGTGCGCATTCCGTCGGCTCATTGCGATTCAGGGAGCGTTTTGCGCACTCTCGGCAGAGCCGACGCCCGCGAGGCCGACGTACATCGAGCGGTGGAGCTCTGCGACGTGGTCGAAGGCCAGGCGGCTCGCGGCTGCCGCATCGCCGACGCGGAGCGCCTCGACGAGCTGAGCGTGCTCCTCGTTCGACGCGCGCAGGTACTCGATCCGATAGGGGATGAAGTAGGAGTACAGCTCACGGGACACGCGGTCATGGAGGTCGGCCGCGCCCGGCACGCCCGCCGACATCGCCAGCTCGGCGTGGAACGCCGCATCCGCCTCGCGGAACCGGCTCCAGTCCGGCTCGGTCCGCATGGTCGCCACGAGGTCGTCGAGTCGACGCAGGGAGGACGCCACCGGTGCAGCCGCAGCCCGCGCCGCCAGCCCGGCTTCGAGCGTCGCGCGCTGGTCGATGAGCGCGTGCACGTGGACGGCGTCCTCGCGGTAGGCGGCGATCTCGGGAACGGTGCCCACCGCGGGTGCATCCGAGATGAACGTGCCACCCGTGTTGCCCTGCCGCCGCACGACGACGCCCTCGTCGCTCAGCGCCCGATAGGCACGCCGCACCGACATCTCGCTGACCCCGAACGCACGGGCCGCTTCCTCTGGTGCCGGGAGCCGTTGGCCGGGCACCAGCATCCCGAGCTCCAGCGCCAGCGAGATGCGCGCGCGGACGGTGTCGACGGCCGTCGTGCGTCGAATGGCTCCGAGCGAGGGCGAACCCAGATCCATGGCACCCCCGTCTCGTCGCTGATCGACTCCGCGACCCTGGCTCAGCCGGCCGTCGGCTGGTCGGCGGTCGCCTCGCTCACCGCGCCGTCCGGCTCGGCGTCCAGCGGGAACCGCTTCCCCGCCACGATACCGATCAGCATGGCGACCACGGGGATGAGGGCGAGCACGACACTCACGGTGACGCTTCCGCCGGTGACGAGCGTGAAGTTCGACAGCACCAGCCACAGCGCGAAAGCGAGTCCCACCACCGCGAGGATCGGGAACACCCGCGCACCCCAGGTGCGGCCGGCGACGAGCTCGGGTCGGCGCGCGAAGAACACGAGGACGGCGATCGAGGTCGTCAGCATGAGCAGGACCATCCCGACGGTCGCCACCCCGGCCATGGATCCGAAGACCCCGACGAGCGGGTCGAGGCCGGCGAGGGCGAGCGCGGCGAGGACGATGGCCGCCGTCACCGTCTGCACGATGGAGGAGGTCGACGGGGAGTGGTGTGCGGGGTGACGCCTGCCGAGGCGGGCGGGCAGCACCGACTTCTGCGCCAGCGTGAACTGGTAACGCGCGATGACGTTGTGGAAGGACAGCACGCACGCGAACAGGCTCGTAATGAGCAGCACCTGGACGACATCACGCATGATCGGGCCGAGGTAGGTCGTCGTCGTGTCGAGTAGGAGGTTGCCCTCGCCGGCGAGCGTCTGCTGGGCGATCGCGACGGCGTTCCCTGCGCCGACGCCCGTCACGAGCGCCCAGCAGGAGATGGCGTAGAACACGCCGATGATGACGACGGCCAGGTACGTGGCTCGCGGGATGGTGCGTTCCGGGTTGCGCGCCTCGTCCCGGAAGACCGCGGTCGCCTCGAAGCCGATGAAGCCGGTGAGGGCGAAGAGCACGGCGACGCCGATCCCACCGGTGAAGATGTTGGCGGGGTCGAAGGTCTCGACCGCGATGCCGTCCGCACCGCCGGTCGAGAAGATGACGACGTCGAGCACGACGACCACGAGGATCTCGAGCGTCAGTGCGATGCCCAGCACCTTCGCGCTCAGGTCGATGTGTCGGTAGCCGAGCACCGCCACGATCGCCATCGTCGCGAAGGAGTACAGCCACCAGGGCAGGCTCGGGCCGCCGAAGTACGTGACGAGGTCGTCGAGCGCCCACCCCATGTAGCCGTACACGCCGACTTGGATCGCCGTGTAGGCGACGAGCGCGGTGAAGGCGGAACCGAGGCCGAGACGCGAGCCGAGTCCCGCCGTCACGTAGGAGAAGAACGCGCCGGCTTCGCGGACGAACGGCGTCATGGTGACGAAGCCGACGGAGAAGACGAGGAGGATCACGGCGGCGAGGGCGAAGCCGACCGGCGCTCCGGCGCCGTTGCCGGTCCCGATCGCGATGGGGACGTTGCCGCCGATCACGGTGAGTGGTGCTGCTGCGGCGATCACCATGAAGACGATGGAGCCGGTACCGAGTTGGCCGTCGAGGCGCTGGCGCGGCTCGGCGATGGGGTTCACGGTCATGAGGTCACTTTCCAGGGGAGTCGGGGGACTCGGAGGG
>NZ_LWCT01000017.1:0-56814 GCF_001650455.1 Plantibacter sp. H53 | reverse complement strand
GTCGTCGCCTGGCTCGGCTTCGCCGCGATCGGGGCGGCTGCCGTCTGGTTTTCGGGGGAGACGCCCTTCCCGGCGTTGACCGCGGCGCTGCCGGTGGGCGGGACGATCGCCGTGATGGCGGCCTGGGCCCCGGACGTCCGGTGGTCGCCGACCGCACTGCTCGCCCGGTCGCCGGTCCAGTGGCTCGGCGACCGCTCCTACGCGGTCTACCTCTGGCACTGGCCCCTCATCGTGTTCGGCGGGATCGTGCTCGCTCGGTCGGCCACCGTCCCCGAGCAGCTCGTCCTCCTCGTCATCACCGGCGTCCTCGCGGAGGTGACGACGCGGTTCGTGGAGCGTCCGATCCGGTTCGGGCGGATCGCCCGTTGGCGGCCACGAGGGGTGATCGGCGCGACCGCCCTCGCGATGAGCGTCCTGTCGATCGCCTCGATCGGGGTGCTCCCCGGTGCCGAGGCGCGCATCGCCGCCGAACAGCAGCGCATCGAGACCCTGGTCGCGACCCCGTCGAACTGCCTCGGTGCCGCAGAGCTCGTCGATGCTGCAGCGTGTCCGCGGGACGACGGAGCGTCATCGGACGGCAGGGAAGGCTCCGGTGGCGAGACCTCGCGCGACGGCTCCTCGGCGTCTCTCGGGGATGAGACCCGCGGGGTCGTCATTCCCGACGCGTCGCTGGCCGACCTGCCGCCGGACCGCTGCATCACCGACATCCGAGCCGTCGTGTTCGAGGTCTGCGCCTACGGTGCCGGGGCGGAGCAGGCGACGAGGACGGTGGCGCTCATCGGGGACTCGCACGCCGAGCAGTGGTTGCCGGCGTTCGCGACGGCTGCCGAGACGAACGGGTGGCGGCTCCTCGTCGCGGCGAAGAGCTCCTGCCCGTTCAGCGACGCCGAGCGCACGGAGCCCGGGACGAGCGCGGCGGTGCTCGCCGAGATGCGCGCCGGGTGCCTGAGCTGGAACCGCGACGCCCTCGAGCTGCTGCGGGACGAGCCGGGGATCGACACGCTCGTCGTCTCGGCGCGCGCCCGGAACCCGGTCGTCGCCGAGGGGGACCGCGACTGGCGGGAGGTGGCTGCGGAAGCCTATGCGGAGCGCTGGGCGCTCGTGCCCGAGACGATCGAGCAGATCGTCGTCCTGCGCGACACCCCGACGATGGCGGACGACGTGCTGGAGTGCGTCCGCGACGACGCTGCTCCGGAGGACGGGTGCGCCCGGGACCGGAGCGACGCGCTCACGGAGGATCCGCAGTACGAGGCCGCCCTCGCGAGCACCGACCCACGGGTCCGTGCCGTCGACCTCTCGGACGCCCTGTGCGCGTCCGATCGGTGCTCGCCGGTGATCGGCGGTGTCCTCGCGTACCGCGATCACCACCACCTGAGCTGGGTGTACGCCGAGACCCTCGCGCCCGTCGCCCAGGCGGTGCTGGACCGGATCCCGACGCCGGACTCAGACCGCGTCGCTCCCTGATGCCGCACCCGGCGCGATGATGCGCGGAGCGTCGGCTGCCAGTCGGGCGGTGTAGGGGTGGGCCGGGGCGGTGAAGACCTGCTCGGCGTCGCCATGCTCGACGACCCGCCCGTGCTGCATCACGGCGACGCGGTCGCTCATGTGGCGGATGACGCCGAGGTCGTGGGAGATCAGCAGGTAGCTGAGGCCGTGGCGTCGCTGCAGCTCGTCGAGGAGGTCCAGGATCCTGGCCTGGACGGTGACGTCGAGCGCGGAGACGGGTTCGTCGAGGATGAGCGTCGACGGTCGACTCGCGAGTGCCCGGGCGATCGCCACGCGTTGCCGTTGCCCGCCGGAGAGCGTCCGCGGGCGAGCGCGGGCCAGCGAGGGATCGAGGCCGACGTCCGCGAGGAGACGGCTGATGTCGCGAGGTGCGGCCGCGCGTCCACGAACGGCGTCGGCGAGGATGGCGTCGACGCGCCAGCGTGGGTCGAACGAGCTCAGCGGATCCTGCGAGACCCAGCCCAGACGGTTCCGTCGTGGACGACGCGCTCGCTCGGGGAGCTCCGACCACGGTTCGCCCTCGAAGAGCACGGCTCCCGACTGCGGTGCGGTGAGACCGAGTGCGATGCGGGCGAGGGTGGTCTTGCCCGAACCGGACTCGCCGACCACGCCCAGGGTCGTCCCCGGTTCCAGGCGGAGCGAGACCTCGTCGACCGCCACGATCGGCGAGGCGCTCCGGCCACGCTCGAAGCTCCGGGTGACGGATCGGAACTCCAGCGCTGGTGCATCCGATCCGGTCTGCGTCGTCGGACGGGTGCGCGTCGTCGGCTGTTCGGCCACCGGGGCCGCGTCGACCGGCTGGTCTGCGCTGAGGCGCGTCCCTCGAGCGCGGTCGGTGGGGACCGCGGCGATGAGGGCTCGGGTGTACGGGTGTGTCGGCCTGGTCAGCACCTGTTCGGCCGGCCCCTGCTCGACGACGACACCGTCCTGCATCACGACGAGGTGGTCGGCGATCGACGAGACGACGGCGAGGTCGTGGCTGATCAGCAGGAGGCCCGCGCCGCGCCGCTTGACGTCGTCGAGGAGGCCGATGACACGTGCTTGGACGGTGACGTCGAGCGCGGTCGTCGGTTCGTCGGCGATGAGGAGGTCGGGGTCCAGTGCGATCGCCGACGCGATGAGCGCGCGCTGACGGAGCCCGCCGGAGAGTTCACCGGAACGTTGGCCGATGCGGGAAGCCGGGTCGGGCATGCCAACGGATTCGAGGAGTTCGAGCACTCGCCGGGTGCGGGCGGTCCGGTCGAGGTCGGTGCCGAGTCGGAGTGCGTCGTCGATCTCTCGGCCGATCGGTCGCAGGGGGTCGAGCGACACCAGCGCGTCCTGGAGGACGAGTCCGATGCGACGCCCGCGAAGGCGTCGCCAGGCCGATGCTCCGAGTCCGCGGAGATCGGTGCCGTCGAAGTCGAGTCGAGCGGCCGCCACCCGCGCCGACGCGCCGGCGAGGCCCAGGAGCGATCTGGCGGTCACGCTCTTGCCGGAGCCCGACTCGCCGACGATCGCGACGCAGGTGCCGCGCTCGACCTGGAAGGAGACGTCGGAGACGACGGCGTCCCCACTGCCGAATCCGACCGTCAGTGCTTCCACCTGGAGCAGTGGAGTGGAGTCGCTCATCGGCCGTCCTCCCGAGATCGGCGCTGGAGACCCCGGCCGAGGACCGTGGTGGACAGGGCGGTCGCGACGATCATCAGACCCGGGAACGCCGTGAGCCACCACGCCGTCGCGAGGTAGGTGCGTGCTGCGGCGAGCATGGCACCCCACTCCGGCGCGGGTGGTTGCGCCCCGAGCCCGAGGTAGCTCAGGGCGGACGCCCAGACGACCGCCTGTCCGATGCCGAGGGTCGCGAGGACGAACAGCGGGGCGACGGCGTTCGGGAGGATGTGTCGGAACAGGATCCGGGCCGGCCCGTGCCCGAGCACTCGCGCGGCCTCGACGAAGTCGGAGGAGCGGACCTGGAGCAGTTGACCGCGGATGAGGCGCGCGTAGCCCGGCGCAGTCGACAGGCCGACCGCGATCGTCGCCGTGACCGGACCGGGCCCCGCGATGACGATCACGAGGAGCGCGAGCAACAGGCCGGGGAACGCGAAGAGCACCTCGAGGACGCGTCCCACGGCGAAGTCCGCGATCCGGCCGCCGACTGCGGCGATCGTCGCGAGGACCGCTCCGAGGATCAGTCCGATGGCCGTCGCGGCGACGCCGATGAGGAGCGAGGTCCCCGCGCCGTGCACGACCCGGCTCCAGACGTCGCGGCCGGACTCGTCCGTGCCGAACCAATGGGTGAGGGAGGGCGGCGAGAACGCGGCCCGCGGGTCGACCGCCGTCGGTGATGCTGTCGCGAACAGCTGGGGGGCGAGCGCACAGCCGAGCAGGAACAGCACCACCACGGCCGCGACGATCTCGGGTGCGCCGAATCCCGACGAGCGGCGCCGTCCGCGGCGGACCCGGGGGTCGGGGCTTCCGGATGTCGGGGTGATCGCGAGCCCGCTCATGAGCCGGACCGCCGGATCCGGTCGCGTGGGTCGAGCAGCTCTGCCGCGAGGTCCGCGAGGAACATGACGACGACGTAGGCCACCGCCGAGCTCAACACCACGCCGGTGACCACCGGGACATCACGGACGGTCACCGCTTGGAGCAGTGTCCGTCCGAGACCGGGCCGGGCGAAGATGGTCTCCACCACCACCGCGCCGCTGATGAGGTACCCGAAGGCCCATCCCGACAGGTTCACCGCGGGCACGGCGGCGTGGCGTAGGCCGTGCCTCAGCAGGAGGCCGGTGGTCGATTCACCACGAGCGGCTGCGGAGACGGCGAACGGTGCGCTCCCTGCGTCGAGTAACGGTTCCCGCATCACCTGGGCCAGGAACCCGGCGACCGGGATGGCCAGGGTCAGCACCGGGAGGATGAGACCGACCGCATCACCCGTGCTCACCGGAGGGAGCCATCCGAGCCAGGTGCTGAAGAGTGTGATGAGGACGGTCGCGAGCCAGAACTGGGGGAGCGACGCCGCCACGAGCTCGACAGCCGATCCGAGGGCCGCGGAGATCCGCCCACCCCGGGTCGACCAGACCGCGAGGCCGAGCGCGAGGATCCAGGCGACGGCGAGCGACGCCGTCGCCAGCACCAGGGTCCCGCCGAGCTGTTCGGCGAGCACCTGGGCCACCGGTGTGCGGAGCGACGCCGACTCGCCGAGATCCCCCTGGACCAGTCGGACCAGTTGCGCCAGGTACTGCACGAGGAGCGGCTGGTCCAGGCCGTACTGCTCGCGCACCCGCTCGAGCGCTTCAGCCGAGGCCTGGGAGCCGGGGCCACCGAGATAGGCCTGCGCCGGATCTCCGGGGATCAGCCGGACGGCGAAGAAGGTGACCGTCGCGACCGCCCAGAGCACGAACACCGCACCGGCCAGACGCGCCCCGATCCGCCCGGCCAGGCGGCGGAGGTCGCGTCCCGAGCGGCCGATGGAGCTCACTCCACGAGCCAGGCGTCCCCGAAGACCGGCGTCGACACCGTCGGCAGCGCGCGGACGCCCTGCAGCGAGGTGCTCAGCAGGAAGTGGTTCTGCTGGTCGTAGAGCGGCAGGATGTAGTAGCCGTCGAGGATGATCTGCTGCGCCTGCTCGTAGAGGAACGCCCGCTCCTCGGGATCGAGGGTGTCGCTCGCCTGCTTCAGGATCTCGTCGAGCGCGGGGTCGTCCAGCTGGGCGTGGTTCGCGAAGTAGCCGCTCGGCGCCGGGACGATGCCCGAGGAGTCGTAGAGCACGCGGAGCACGTCCGGTCCCACCTTCGTGTACGGAGCGCTGACGGCCTCGTAGGCGTTGGAGCCGAGCGCCTCGTACCAGCTCGACAGGTCGAGCAGCTCCAGCTGCACGTCGAAGCCGGCGTCACCGGCTCCGGCCTGGATCTGCTCGAAGAGCGACTGCTCGGCCGGGATCGACTGGTTCGTGCTGACCGGGAAGCGCACGGTCAGCCGGACGCCGTCCTTCGTCCGGACGCCGTCCTCGTCCTTCTCGGTCCAGCCGGCCTCGTCCAGGAGCTTGTTGGCCGCATCGAGGTCGTAGCCGAACAGGCTCTCGTCGGAGTAGGCGGTCGCCTCCGCACTCGACAGCGGGGAGTAGGAACGCTTCGCCGTGCCGAAGAACAGGGACTCGATGCCGGCGTTCACGTCCGTCGACCGCACGAAGGCCTCACGCACGCGCTGGTCGTCGAACGGCGCCTGTCCCGCGTTGAGCTCGATGCGGTTCGAGGCACCGGGACGTGGTGCGTCCAGGTCGACGATCGTCTTCGAGTCCTTCGCCTGCGCGATCGTGTCGGGCTGCGCGTTGTCGATGATGTCGACGTCGCCGCTCTGCAGCGCCGCGAAGCGCGACGCGGAGTCGGGGATGAAGCGCCACGTGATGCCGTCGAGGTAAGCCGGACCGTCGTTCGCGGCATCACCCGGTGCCGAGTCGTAGGCGTCGTTCCGGACGAGCGAGACGTGGTCCTGCTTCACCCACTCGTCGACGACGAACGGTCCGGTACCGACCGGAGCGTCGCAGTTCGCCGCTTCACCGCGGGCGATCCCCGTCGGGGACTCCATCGCCGTCCACGGCTGCGACAACGACTCCAGGAGCGCGCTGTCGGGAGCGGAGAGCGTGAACCGGGCCGTCGTGGCGTCGACCGCCTCGACCGACGCGACCTTACCGACCGCGAGGTAGCCCGTGGACGACTTCGTCGCCGGGTCCTGCAGGTGCTCGATGTTCGCCTTGACCGCCGCCGCGTCGAACGGGGTGCCGTCGGTGAACGTCACGTCCGACCGCAGGGTGAACTCCCAGGTCAGACCGTCCTCCGACGTCGTCCAGGACTCGGCGAGCCACGGGATGATCTCACCCTTGGCGTCTCGCGAGACGAGCGGCTCGAGGAACTGCGCACTCAACAGGGCCTGTGGGTAGTTGCCGCCGACATGCGGATCGAGACACGTGGGCTCGGCGTCCCCGCTGGCGTACACGAGGGTCCCACCGGCCTTCGGCGTGCTCGACGCGGCCGGCGTCCCCGGTGCACACGCCGCGAGCAGGACCGCGAGCGGAACGAGCGCCGCGGCGATGCGCAACGGACGACGCGAGGACGCAAGGCGCCGACGGGCAGGGGAGGGGGATGCGGGCACAGGGACTCCAGAAGACGATCGACCGGGTGCTGAGGGCCCGGTGGCGGCGTCGGACGAATTATTGGACGCCGTCTCGGAACCAGCATAGAGCCTCAGCACCACGCCCCGACCCCTCGCACGACGGCTAGGCTCACAGGCGGCGGAAGGAGCCCCCATGGCACGACCACCGGCACGGAACGCCGTCGGCAGACCCCGACGATCCTCCCGACGCGTCCTCGAGGAGGCGGCCGCCGAACTCTTCCTCGAACAGGGATACCCCGGCACCACCGTCGACCAGATCGCGAGCCGCGCCGGCGTCAGCCGCAACACCTTCTTCAACTACTTCGGCTCCAAGAGCGACGTCCTCTGGGTCGACGTCGACGCCGCGCTCGCCGGACTCGAACGGGCGCTCGCCGCAGGCGGGGAAACCCCCGCGACGGATGTCGCCGACGCCATGCCGTCACTGCAGGCCGCCCTCCTGGGCATCGCCGAGGAGCGCTCGAACGGCGCCGTGCCCTGGGCGCTGACGCAGATCGAACTGATGGACACCGCCTGGGAGCTGCAGGCGTCCGGTCTCGAACGGCTGCTGCGTCTCCAAGCCGTGCTCCGGGTCTCGCTCGCGCGCCTCGCCGTCCGCGCCGACGAGCTGACGATCCGGTCCGCCGCAGCGGCGCTCGCCGGCGCGATCGTCGCCGGAGCCGGGGCCTGGGCGGCCGCAGGCGTCGGCCGGGGCGAGCTCGGCGACTACCTCCGCCGCGCGATCGCTCCGGTGGTGGACGGGTACGGCTGCGCCCTCGCCCGGATCGACGGGCCGAGTTCCTCGTAGCCGACCCTCCTCGGAGCCGCTCCGCAGGCTGTACGATAGGACCCATCGACATCGATCCGGCCATCACCGGGGAGTCCTCGGCAGAACAGCGACCGCTCAGCGGGAGCCCAGTAGAACCGAGCGGGTCAGGCCCGTCACAGCCGATGCAGAGCGGCCGTTCCAGTGGAGCGGCAAGCGGGGTGGTACCGCGTCGGCAACGCCGGCGTCCTCGCAGGACCCACGAGACCTGCCAGGAGAACGATGAGCTACCCGAAGTCCCAGGAACCGACCCCAACCGAGTCGGCGTCGAACGGCGCGGCGTTCGGCGTGACGCCGTCGCCCAGCTTCCCCTCGATCGAGGAGGGGGTGCTCGCCCGTTGGGCCGCCGACGGCACCTTCCAGGCCTCCATCGACCAGCGCGAGGGCGCTCCGGAATGGGTGTTCTACGACGGCCCACCCTTCGCGAACGGTCTCCCGCACTACGGTCACCTCCTCACGGGCTACGCCAAGGACCTCTTCCCCCGGTTCCAGACGATGCGCGGCAAGCAGGTGCACCGCCGGTTCGGCTGGGACACCCACGGCCTCCCCGCCGAGCTCGAGGCGGAGCGACAGCTCGGCATCACCGACAAGCGCCAGATCGACGAGATGGGGCTCGCCGCCTTCAACCAGGTCGCACGCGACTCCGTCCTCCGCTACACGGAGGAGTGGCAGGACTACGTGACACGCCAGGCGCGCTGGGTCGACTTCGAGCACGACTACAAGACCCTCGACGTGACCTACATGGAGTCGGTCATCTGGGCCTTCAAGCAGCTCCACGACAAGGGCCTCGCCTACGAGGGCTACCGGGTGCTGCCCTACTGCTGGCGCGACCAGACGCCGCTCTCCAACCACGAGCTGCGGATGGACGACGACGTCTACCGCTCCCGCCAGGACCAGACCGTCACCGTCACCTTCCCGCTGGTCGGTCCGAAGGCCGAGAGCCTCGGCCTGACCGCCGTCCGCGCGCTCGCCTGGACGACCACGCCCTGGACCCTGCCGACGAACGCCGCGCTCGCCGTCGGGCCCGACATCGAGTACGCGGTCGTCCCGGCCGGCCCGAACGGCACCCCCGACGCAACGGTGCTCCGCGAAGAGGGCTCCGCCCACGCCGACACCGAGGTGCTCGGCGGCGAGTACCTCATCGCCTCGGCGCTGCTCGGCAACTACGCGAAGGACCTCGGCTACGACTCCGCGGCCGAGGCGCAGGCCGCCGTCTCTCGGACGGTCGTCGGGCGCGAGCTCGAAGGCGTCTCCTACGACCGCCTCTGGGACTACTACGCCGACGCCGAGTGGGGCATGGAGCAGGCCTGGCGCATCCTCGTCGCCGACTACGTGTCGACCGAGGACGGCACCGGCATCGTGCACCAGGCCCCCGCCTACGGTGAAGAGGACCAGAAGGTGTGCGAGGCCGCCGGCATCCCGGTGATCGTCTCCGTCGACGACGGCGGGAAGTTCCTCCCCGAGGTGTCCGACGTCGCCGGTCTCCAGGTCTTCGACGCCAACAAGCCGCTCACCCAGCTGTTGAAGGCACAGGGACGCCTCCTGCGTCAGGCGAGCTACGAGCACTCCTACCCGCACTGCTGGCGCTGCAAGCAGCCGCTCATCTACAAGGCGGTGTCGAGCTGGTTCGTCCGCGTGCCCGAGTTCCGCGACCGCATGGAGGAACTCAACCAGGAGATCACCTGGGTGCCGGAGAACGTCAAGGACGGGCAGTTCGGCAAGTGGCTCGCGGGTGCACGCGACTGGTCGATCAGCCGCAACCGGTACTGGGGTTCGCCGATCCCGGTGTGGAAGAGCGACGACCCGGCCTACCCGCGCATCGACGTGTACGGCTCGCTGGACGAGCTCGAGGCCGACTTCGGCGTACGCCCCACCGATCTGCACCGCCCGTACATCGACGAGCTCACGCGGCCGAACCCCGACGACCCCACCGGCCGGTCGACGATGCGCCGCATCACCGACGTCCTCGACGTCTGGTTCGACTCCGGATCGATGCCGTTCGCCCAGGTGCACTACCCGTTCGAGAACCGAGAGTGGTTCGACTCGCACAGCCCGGCGGACTTCATCGTCGAGTACATCGGCCAGACGCGCGGGTGGTTCTACCTCCTGCACGTGCTGTCGACCGCGCTGTTCGACCGGCCGGCGTTCACGAGCGTCGTGAGCCACGGCATCGTCCTCGGCAGCGACGGCCAGAAGATGTCGAAGTCGCTGCGCAACTACCCGGACGTCAACGAGGTCTTCGACCGCGACGGTTCCGACGCCATGCGCTGGTTCCTCATGTCGAGCTCGGTGCTGCGCGGCGGCAACCTCGTCGTCACGGAGGAAGGCATCCGTGAGGGCGTCCGACAGGTGATGTTGCCGTTGTGGAACACCTGGTACTTCTTCTCGCTGTACGCCAACACGGCGGTGCCTGGTGGCTACGACGCCGTGTGGCGCACGGACTCCACCGACGTCCTCGACCGCTACATCCTCGCCAAGACGCGTGAGCTCGTCGTCACCGTGACCGACCACCTCGAGGCGTTCGACGCGACCCTCGCAGCGGCCTCGCTGCGGGACTTCGCGGACGTCCTGACCAACTGGTACGTCCGTCGCTCCCGTGACCGTTTCTGGTCGACCGACGGTGGCGCCTTCGACCGCGACGCCTTCGACACGCTCTACACCGTCCTCGAGACGTACTGCCGGGTCGCCGCTCCGCTCCTGCCACTCATCACGGAGCAGGTCTGGACCGGCCTGACGGGCGACCGCAGCGTGCACCTCACCGACTGGCCGGAGCCCGAGGCGTTCCCGGAGGACGCGGCACTCGTCGAGGCGATGGACCGGGTCCGCGAGGTCTCCGGCGTCACCCTCGCCCTCCGCAAGCAGGCCGGTCTCCGTGTCCGGTTGCCCCTGGCATCGCTCACGGTGGTCACACCCGACCCCGCGTCGCTCGCACCGTTCGAGGCGATCCTCCGCGAGGAACTCAACCTCAAGGCCGTCTCCTTCGCCGAGCTGACCGACACCAGCGGCACCGAGTTCGGTGTCACCTCGCGCCTCTCGATCAACGCCCGCGCGGCGGGTCCGCGCCTCGGCAAGACGGTGCAGCAGGCGATCAAGGGCGCTCGGAGCGGCGACTGGTCGGAGGTCGACGGCACGGTCACGGCCGGCGGCATCGAGCTCGTCGACGGTGAGTACGAACTCGTCATGGAGGCCTCCTCGGGCGCCGCCGGTGGTGTCGCACTCGCGCTCCTGCCCTCGGGTGGATTCGCCCTGCTCGAGACCACGCTGACGCCCGAACTCGAAGCGGAGGGACTCGCCCGCGACGTCATCCGCGCCGTGCAGGACACCCGGAAGGCGGCGGATCTGCAGGTGAGCGACCGGATCCGGCTCCAGCTCCGATTCGAGGACGACGCCGACGAACGTGCCGTGCGCAGCGCCCTCGACGTGGTCGACCTCGCCGGCGACACCCTGGCGACGTCCCTGACCTGGTCGGACGTCGAGGCGCAGGCTGGGGCGTCGGGCTTCGCCCAGTCGTTCGCTGCCGGGAAGTTCGGCAACGCCGGAGCCTTCACCGTGACCGTCGCGCGTGCAGAGGAGACCACCGATGTCCGATGACCTGATCCCCGGAGACGAGCTGTCCGCGGCCGATGCCGCCGACGCCGTGTACCGCGAACTCCTGGAGCGGCTGGGGGAGGCCCAGCCGCAGCCGCGGCTCGGTGCGACCAAGCGGGCGCTCGAGCTCCTCGGCAACCCGGAGTCGTCCTTCGCGATCATCCAGATCGCCGGGACGAACGGCAAGACGAGTACGGCGCGCATGATCGAGAGCATCCTCCGTGCCCACGGGCTCCGCACCGGTCTCTTCACGAGTCCGCACCTCGTCCGGTTCACCGAGCGCATCGGGATCGACGGCGAGCGGATCTCGGACGAGGCCGTCGCCAGGAACTGGGACGACATCAAGCCGTATCTCGCGATGGTCGACGCCGAGCTCACGGCGGCCGGTGAGCCCGCGCTGACCTTCTTCGAGGCGCTCACCGTCCTGGGCTTCGCCTGCTTCGGCGACGCCCCCGTCGACGTCGCCGTCGTCGAGGTGGGGATGGGCGGTGCCTGGGACTCGACGAACGCCGCCGATGCCGAGGTCGCAGTCTTCACGCCCATCGACCTCGACCACGTGCAGCGGCTCGGCAAGACGATCGCCGAGATCGCGCGCACCAAGGCCGGCATCATCAAGCCCGGAGCGCAGGTGGTCTCGGCCGCTCAGCACCCTGACGCGCGTCAGGCGATCATCGACGCCGCCGCCGCGGTCGACGACCCGGCCGTGTTCGAGGGTGAGGAGTTCGCCCTCGTGCAGGACGCCGTGGCGGTGGGCGGACAGCTCATCACCGTCCGAGGGCGCGCCGGCACCTACCCGGAGCTGTACCTCCCGCTCTACGGGGACCACCAGGGACGGAACGCGACGCTCGCGATCGCCGCGGTCGAGGCGTTCCTCGGCGGAGCGACCCAGCCGGTCGCGGAGGACGTCCTCGCGGAGGGCCTCACCGAGGTCGCCTCCCCGGGCCGTCTGCAGCTGATCGGCACCGAACCGACCGTGCTCGTCGACGCGGCGCACAACCCGCACGGTGCCGCGTCCCTGGTCGCCGCGCTCGGCAGCTACTTCGACGTCGACGAGATCGCCTTCGTGGTCGGCATCCTCCAGGACAAGGACGCCGCCGGCATCCTGACGACCCTGGCGCCCGCCGCATCCGGCTTCTTCTTCACCCAGTCCGAGTCGGAGCGGGCGATCCCCGCCGAGGAGCTCTCGCGCCTCGCGGCGTCGCTCGACCTGCCGGCGTCGACCTTCGCCGACACCCTCGACGAGGCCGCGGAGGACGCACGGCGCTGGGCCGAGGAGGCGCCGCGCCGCCTGGTCGTGATCACCGGCTCGATCACCCTCGTGGGCGAGGCGATCGAGATCGCCGACGATCGGGAATGGAAGGCGACCGCATGAGCGGCATGGCACGGAGCCGGGCTCCACGGAGCATCAAGCAGACTCTCGGATCGATCATCCTGGGCTTCGAGATGATCGTCATGTTCCTCGGCGCGCTCGTCATCTTCGGGCTGAAGGCCCTCCCGGCCCCGGTCGCGTTGATCGGCGGAGCGGTGCTGTGCCTGATCATCGTCGCGACGATCCCGCTCCTGCGATTCCGCTGGGGGTATTGGCTGGGCTGGGCGGTGCAAGCCGCTATCGTGGCTACCGGCCTGCTCGTGCCGATGATGTTCCTCGTCGGCGGGATGGCCGCAGCCGTCTGGACCTATGCGATGGTCCAAGGCGACAAGATCGAGCGTCAGCAGGCGCTCTACCGAGAAGCGAAGGATTGACCGTGGCTGTTGAAGAAACCCTGGTACTCGTGAAGCCTGACGGCGTCGCACGCAACCTGACCGGCGAGATCCTCCGTCGGATCGAGGCGAAGGGCTATTCGCTCGTGGACCTGCGCATGGTCGAGCCGGACCGCGAGCTGCTGGCCGCCCACTACGCCGAGCACGAGGGCAAGCCGTTCTACGAGCCCCTCGTCGAGTTCATGCTGAGCGGTCCCGTCGTCGCGATCCGCGTCGCCGGCAACCGCGTCATCGAGGGCTTCCGCTCGCTCGCCGGCACGACCGACCCGACCACCGCCGCGCCCGGGACCATCCGCGGCGACTTCGGCCGCGACTGGGGCCTCAAGGTCCAGCAGAACCTCGTGCACGGTTCGGACAGCCCCGAGTCCGCCTCCCGCGAGCTCGCGCTCTGGTTCGCCTGACGCACCGACTCCGCACGACGAAGCCCGCCTCCGATTCCGGGGCGGGCTTCGTCGTGTGCGTGAGGCGGCCGTCCGGGCCGCCACCGGCTACAGGTAGGACAGGACGTCGAGGCGGAGCTGGGCGATGACCGCCACGACGAGGTAGCACCCGAGCGTCACCACCACGATCCAGGAGGACACGACCCCGGCGACGCGGCGGACGGCGGGGGACGCCGGGATGATGCCGTTCCGCAGGGTGAACGCGGTGACCGCGATGAAGGAGGGGATCGTCACCGACCAGGTGACCATGCACCACGGGCACAGCGTGCCGAGGACGAAGATGCTCTGCGAGATCAGCCAGATGACGAATCCCAGCGCGCCGAGGAACCCGATGTTGAAGGCGATCCAGAACCACCGCGCGAACTGCGCACCGGCGAGGACCGCGACGCCGACGGCGATCGGGGCGATCCAGGCGGCGAGACCGATGATCGGATTCGGGAACCCGAGGATGGCACCCTGCCAGGAGTTCAGGTTGACCCCGCACTGCACGAGGATGCTCAGATTGCAGCCGAGCTGGGCGTTCGGATCCTGCAGGAGCTGGAACTTGTCGAGGGTGAGCGCGAACGCCGCGATCCACCCGATGACGCCTGCGACGATGAGGAAGATCGCGAGGCCCCTGGGGCGCGCGTCGATGACCGGAGTTGACACGCCCTGATTCTCGCACGCCCGCCTGAACGGCGGCGGGACATGCCCGGGTGGTCCGTACTCAGGACCGTCGGCCCTGTTCGTGCGATAATCGTGGGGTGGTGCCCGAGCCGCGCTCGACCGCACGACACAACAGGCTTGTTGGGCAATGAGAGCCCAGGACCCGCCGGCACGTGCCGGCACGATCGTGAGAGCTCCGAGAGCCAGCGATCACACAGGATTTGCGAACGGCTGCACCCGCGGCCGCACGCACGAGACGAAGAACCGGAGGGTGGCGCGGCCACCGACCCGGCATAGGGGAGTACACCAGGAATGGTGAAAGAGCACACCGAGGATCCGGCCACGCCGGGGACCGAGCACGAACCGACCGACCAGCACCTCACGACGCCTGAGACGGCGGACGAGTCGACCAGCACCGAGACGGACGCCCAGGCGGCCGGGCCCGACGAGCAGTCGGCACCTGCGGCACCGGTGCGTCCACCGACCACCATGCTGCTGTTCCAGGCACCCGACCTGCCGCCGATCGTCCACCGCGACGACGAACCGCTCGAGGCCGAGCTCAGCTCGTCGAGGCGTCGCACGCGTCGTCGTGCCGGCGAGGACGGACCGGAGCAGGGCGAGCGGGGTGGCGACTCGCGCTCCGACACCCGCAACGTGGTCAAGGTCCGCACGCCGCGTGAGCCGGAACTCATCACCGAACCGCAGAAGGTGCGCGGCTCGACGAGGCTCGAGGCCAAGAAGCAGCGTCGCCGTGACGGACGCGACGCCGGTCGTCGTCGTCCGGTCGTCACCGAGGCCGAGTTCCTCGCCCGCCGCGAGTCGGTCGACCGTGTCATGGTCGTCCGCTCCAAGAACGGCAAGACGCAGATCGGCGTGCTGGAGGACGGCGTGCTCGTGGAGCACTACGTCGCCAGGAGCCAGGAGGCGTCGCTCATCGGCAACGTCTACCTCGGCCGCGTGCAGAACGTCCTGCCCAGCATGGAGGCGGCGTTCGTCGACATCGGTCGCGGACGCAACGCGGTGCTCTACTCCGGCGAGGTCGACTGGGACTCCGTGGAGACGGGCAATCAGCCCCGCCGGATCGAGCTCGCGCTCAAGGGCGGCGACAAGGTCCTCGTCCAGGTCACGAAGGACCCGGTCGGACACAAGGGCGCGCGCCTGACGAGTCAGGTCTCGCTCCCCGGTCGGTACCTCGTCTACGTGCCGAACGGCTCGATGAACGGCATCTCGCGGAAGCTGCCCGACACGGAACGCGCCCGCCTGAAGAAGATCCTCAAGGAGGTCCTTCCGGAGAACGTCGGCGTCATCGTCCGCACGGCCGCCGAGGGAGCGACCGAGGAGCAGCTCACGCTCGACGTCACGCGGCTGAAGTCGCAGTGGTCGGAGATCTCCCGTCAGATCGAGACGGTCCAGTCGCCGGCACTGCTGCACAGCGAGCCCGACCTGCTCATCAAGATCATCCGCGACGTCTTCAACGAGGACTTCCACAAGCTCGTCATCCAGGGCTCGGACGCGCTGCAGGACATCCAGAGCTACCTGCGCGGCGTCGCCCCCGACCTGCTCGAGCGTGTCGAGCCGTACGACGGCACGGGCGACTCCTTCGTCGACTACCGCATCGCCGAGCAGATCGAGAAGGCGCTCGACCGCAAGGTCTGGCTGCCGTCCGGCGGATCCCTCGTGATCGACCGCACCGAGGCCATGACGGTCGTCGACGTCAACACGGGGAAGTTCGTCGGTTCCGGCGGCAACCTCGAGGAGACGGTCACCAAGAACAACCTCGAGGCCGCTGAGGAGGTCGTGCGTCAGCTGCGGCTGCGCGACATCGGCGGGATCATCGTCGTCGACTTCATCGACATGGTGCTCGAGTCGAACCGCGACCTCGTGCTGCGCCGCCTCGTGGAGTGCCTCAGCCGCGACCGCACGAAGCACCAGGTCGCCGAGGTCACCTCGCTCGGTCTCGTGCAGATGACGCGCAAGAAGCTCGGCCTCGGCCTGCTCGAGACGTTCAGCGAGCCCTGCGAGGTCTGCGCCGGACGCGGCGTCGTCGTGCACCACGACCCCGTCGTGAAGCACCGCCAGACGCCGCAGCCAGAGCAGCAGCGCCGGCGCGGCAAGGGCGGGTCCCAGGGCGGCCAGCCGTCCTCGAACGGCCAGAGCGCCCAGCAGAAGCCGGCCGGACAGACGCACGGGATCACCGACGACGCGAAGAACGCGCTCGCCCTGATCGCGGCGCGCACGCTGCACCACGAGGAGCTCGCCGCCGCTGAGGCCGTGGCCGACGCCGTCGTGGCCGAGGCGCAGCACACGCAGTCCCAGCACACCGAGGCGCAGGGTTCCGAGGGGCCGGTCGCGGACGAGTCCACGACGTCACCGGAGGATCAGTCCGGGTCGCACGACGGTCGTCGGAGCCGGCGCGAGAAGCGTGAACCGCGTCGTCGTGGCGGTGACGGATCCCGCCGGGGTTCTTCGGAGGAACGCCCCACCGAGGCGCCGAGCGAATCCGCGGCCCCGACGTTGGCCTTGCTCGACCTGCCGATCGCACCGGTCGCCGACAAGCCGCGTCGAGCAGCCGTCGCGGACCCCGAGCACCTGCTCGAATCCGTCCTCGACGCGCTCCCCGAGCCGAAGCAGCCTGGCCAGGGTCGCGGCCGCAGCCGTCGGGTGTCGACCGCCTCACTCGCGGGCGGACAGGCCGTCGGCTCGGACGGCGCGCAGCGTCAGGCCGAGTAGTCCGGTCGTATCAGGACGGCGCGTCTCCTCGGGAGGCGCGCCGTTCGCGTGCGGTGATGCGCAAGCCGCTGGCGATGAGTCGACGGACCAATTCGCCGCCGGTCACCGCGACGGCGCCGGCCGCCACGAGCGACGCATGGCGCTCGGCGGGGACGTCGTAGTGGTCGAGGTCGAACGATCGCGGCGGGAGCCCGGTGCGTCCGGCGAAGGCGTGCAGCTCCTCCAGGGAGCTGTCGCTCACCACGTGGGACCAGAGCGTGCCGTGCGCCGGCCACAGCGGGGGATCGATGAGCACCGTCATGCCTCCATCCAACCATCGGGTCCCTCGCGTGATTCCCGTCCCTGGTCGGACGCGCCGGGCACCCGGCCGGTGTTCAGGAGCCCCCGGGGTACACTTGTCGAGTGCGTCCGGTGTGGGAGCCGAGAGGAACAGCCTCGGTCACGAGGTTCTGTGCCCGCTGGTTTGACCTGGACTGCACGATGAAGTAAACTCGACCGTTGGTGTGCATTGAGTTTTCATTGCCACGCCCAACGGTTTTCTGCCATCAAGGTGTCCCACGTGTTCGAGCCTTTCCGAGCAGTAACTTCCAGCAACAGTCAGTCGGAGCGTTTCGCTCCCCAAAGAACGGGTACGTAGTGGTTTACGCAGTTGTGCGCGCCGGAGGACGGCAGGAGAAGGTCGAGATCGGAACCATCGTCACGATGGACCGGGTCAAGGCCGACAAGGATGGCAACATCGAGCTTCCCGCGGTGCTCCACGTCGACGGTGAGAAGATCATCTCCGACGCGAAGTCGCTCGCGAAGATCACGGTGACGGCCGAGGTGCTCGAGAACCTCCGCGGTCCGAAGATCATCATCCAGAAGTTCAAGAACAAGACCGGTTACAAGAAGCGTCAGGGGCACCGTCAGGAGCTCACGCGCGTCAAGATCACCGGCATCAAGTAAGGCATCGAGGAGAAGAAGAGATGGCACACAAGAAGGGTGCGAGTTCCACTCGCAACGGTCGTGACTCCAACGCACAGCGTCTCGGTGTGAAGCGCTTCGGCGGCCAGGTCGTCCTCGCGGGCGAGATCCTCGTCCGTCAGCGCGGCACGCACTTCCACCCCGGCGCCAACGTCGGTCGTGGCGGCGACGACACGCTGTTCGCCCTCGAGGCAGGCTCCGTGCAGTTCGGCAACAAGGGCGGCCGCAAGGTCGTCAACATCGTCGCTGCTGCAGAGTAGCAACAACGTCTTTCCAGCAGGGGGCGGGCTTCGGCCCGCCCCCTGCTGTCGTACAACCGAGTTCCATGATCCAGAGAGGGGCTGAGCGTCCATGGTCACATTCGTCGACCGGGTCACACTGCACCTGCGAGCGGGCGGCGGCGGCAACGGCTGCGTCTCCGTGAAGCGCGAGAAGTTCAAGCCGCTGGCCGGCCCCGATGGCGGCAACGGCGGACACGGTGGTGACATCGTGCTCGTGTCCGATCCTCAGATCACGACGCTGCTCGGGTACCACCGGTCACCGCACCGGAGCTCCGACACCGGCGGCTTCGGCATGGGCGACCACCGCAACGGGTTCCAGGGCGAGACGCTGATCCTGCCCGTCCCCGTCGGGACGGTCGTCAAGGACGTCGACGGCGTCGAACTCGTCGACTTCGTCGAGCCCGGCATGGAGTTCGTCGTCGCTCCCGGCGGCCAGGGCGGCCTCGGGAACGCGGCACTGTCCTCGACCAAGCGCAAGGCCCCCGGGTTCGCGCTGCTCGGCACGCCCGGCTGGGAAGGCGATGTCCTCCTCGAGCTGAAGACCGTCGCAGACGTCGCGCTCGTCGGGTACCCCTCCGCCGGCAAGTCCAGCCTCATCGCGGCGATGTCCGCTGCGAAGCCCAAGATCGCGGACTACCCGTTCACCACCCTGCACCCGAACCTCGGCGTCGTCGAGGCCGGCGAGGTCCGCTACACCATGGCGGACGTCCCCGGGCTCATCGAGGGCGCCAGTGAGGGCAAGGGCCTCGGTCTCGAGTTCCTGCGTCACGTCGAGCGCTGCTCCGCGCTCCTGCACGTGCTGGACTGCGCGACGCTCGAACCGGGACGCGACCCGATCAGCGACCTCGACATCATCCTGGCCGAGCTCGCCGCGTACCCGGTACCGGAGGGGCAGACGCCGCTGATCGAGCGCCCGCAGCTCATCGCCCTCAACAAGATCGACGTCCCGGAGGCGAGGGAGCTCGCCGAGTTCCTGCGTCCCGACCTCGAGGCGCGCGGCTACAAGGTCTTCGAGATCTCGACGGTCTCGCGCGAGGGTCTCCGACAGCTGTCGTTCGCGTTGAGCGAGCTCGTCGAGGAGAGCCGCGCCCGCGCAGCCCTCGAGGCCGCCAAGCCCCGGATCGTGCTGCGCCCGAAGCCGGTCGACGACTCCAAGTTCACCGTCACGGTCGAGGGTGGCACCTACGGCAACCTCTACCGCATCATCGGCGCGAAGCCGGAACGCTGGGTGCAGCAGACGGACTTCAACAACGAGGAGGCCGTCGGGTTCCTCGCGGACCGCCTGGCGAAGCTCGGCGTCGAAGAGGCGCTCTTCAAGGCCGGTGCCGTCGCCGGCGCGACCGTGATGATCGGTGCGGGTGGCGGTGTGGTCTTCGACTGGGAGCCCACGCTCACGAGCACTGCGGAACTGCTGACGCAGCCGCGTGGAACGGACCCGCGTCTCGACGCGAGCCACCGCCCGACGCGCAACCAGCGTCGCGACGAGTACTTCGAGCGCATGGATGCCAAGGCCGAGGCCCGTGCCGAGCTGCTCCGTGAACGTGCGGCCGGTCTCTGGAACGACGACGAGGGCTTCGAGGTCGGCTCCGTGCCGGCCGACGCACCGCAGGACGAGGGTGTCACGACGGAGGACGACGACCGGTGACCATCCACCAGCGCAGTGGCATCCCCTCGGCGCGACGCATCGTCGTGAAGGTCGGGTCCTCCTCGATCAGTGGCGACAACGCCGGGCAGATCACTGCGCTGGTCGAGGCGCTGGCCGAGGCGCACGCCCGAGGCACCGAGGTCATCCTCGTGTCCTCGGGCGCCATCGCGACCGGGATGCCCTACCTCCGCCTCGACGCCCGTCCGAGCGACCTGGCGACGCAGCAGGCGGCTGCCGCCGTCGGGCAGAACGTGCTGATCTACCGGTACCAGGACAGCCTCGACCGGTTCGGCATCGTCGCAGGCCAGGTGCTGCTCACCGCCGGTGATCTCGAGAACCCCAGTCACCGGAGCAATGCCCAGCGGGCGATGGAACGGCTCCTCGGCCTGCGCATCCTGCCGATCGTCAACGAGAACGACACCGTCGCGACGCATGAGATCCGGTTCGGCGACAACGACCGCCTTGCCGCCCTCGTGTCGGTCCTCGTCGCGGCCGACGTCCTCGTCCTGCTGAGTGACGTCGACGCGTTGTACACCCGCCCTCCGCACGAAGCGGGTGCCGAGCGCATCGAGGAGGTCCCGTTCGGAGACGCCCTCTCGCGCGTCACCTTCGGCGACATCGGCTCCGCGGGCGTCGGTACCGGGGGAGCGGGCACGAAGGTGTCGGCCGCCCGGTTGGCCGCCGAGGCGGGGACGTCCGTCCTCGTGACGTCGACCACGAACGTCGCGTCAGCCCTCCGCGGTGAGCACCTCGGCA
The DNA here is from genome assembly GCF_001650455.1 of Plantibacter sp. H53. Lineage (NCBI taxonomy): Bacteria > Bacillati > Actinomycetota > Actinomycetes > Micrococcales > Microbacteriaceae > Plantibacter > Plantibacter sp. H53. The sequence goes on along the minus strand of NZ_LWCT01000017.1, from coordinate 36,546 downwards.
CCTGGTTCCAACCGGCGTGACGCGGAGAGCGTCCACCGGACGCCGCTGAGTAGAATCGACGCATGTCGTCGCCAACCACCACCGTGCTGCCACTCGCGGATCGTCTCACCGCTGCGAAGCGTGCCTCCCGGGTCCTCGCCCAGGCGACCACCGCGCAGAAGAACCGGGCCCTCGAGGCCATCGCCGTCGCGATCGTCGAGGGTGCGGATGCGGTCATCGCCGCCAACGAGCGCGACCTCGTCGCGGGACGCGAGCAGGGCATCAGTGTCGGCCTGCAAGACCGTCTCCGCCTCGACCGGGGCCGCATCGACGGGCTCGCGGTGGCGGTCCGCGACGTCATCGCGATCGTCGACCCGGTCGGCCAGGTGGTCCGCGGAAGCAACACTCCGGACGGGGTGAAGCTCGAGCAGGTACGCGTCCCGTTCGGCGTGGTCGGCGCGATCTACGAGGCGCGCCCGAACGTCACGGTCGACATCGCCGCCCTCGCGATCAAGAGCGGCAACGCCGTGGTGCTCCGCGGCGGGTCGGCGGCGGAACACTCGAACGCGGTCCTCGTGGGGCTGCTGCGATCGGCACTCGAGTCCGTCGGCCTTCCCGGGGATGCGGTACAGACCATCGACGAGTTCGGTCGCGACGGTGCGAAGCAGCTCATGAACGCCAGAGGCCTGATCGACGTCCTCATCCCGCGGGGGAGCGCGTCACTCATCGAGACGGTCGTCCGGGAGTCGACGGTCCCCGTGATCGAGACCGGCGCCGGCGTCGTCCACGTGTTCCTCGACGAGAGTGCCGAACTCGACTGGGCGGTGGACATCGTCCGCAACGCCAAGGTGCAGCGCCCATCGGTCTGCAACGCGCTCGAGACGATCCTCGTCCACCGTGCTGCGGCCGCGCGCGTGCTGCCCGCCGTGCTCGGCGACCTGCGCGAGCACGGGGTGCTCATCCACGCGGACGAACGCGCCAGGGAGGTCTTCGCCGACGTCGTGCCCGCCGTGGAGGAGGACTGGTCCACCGAGCACATGTCGCTCGAGCTCTCGGTGCGCGTGGTCGACGACCTCGACGCCGCGCTCGAGCACATCGACCGATACTCCACCGGACACACCGACGCGATCATCACGAACGACGTGGTGAACGCCGATCGGTTCCTCGCCGAGGTCGATTCGGCCGTCGTCATGGTCAACGCCTCGACCCGCTTCACCGACGGCGCCGAGTTCGGATTCGGCGCGGAGGTCGGCATTTCGACGCAGAAACTCCATGCCCGCGGTCCGATGGGACTGCCGGAACTCACGAGCACGAAGTGGCTCGTGCGTGGTTCGGGCCACACCCGTCGGTAGTCGCTAGACTGGTACGGGCGTCACCAGGCGTCGCACAGAAGGAGAGATCATGTCGATTGCCGCGTCCGTCTTGGCCACCGCCGTCCTGGCTGAATCGGAGCACGCCGTCGAACTCGCCGCACCGACCTGGGTGTTCGGTGCGGTCGCCCTCGTGCTGTTCGCCATCCTCGGCGCTGTGACCTTCAGCTACCGCGACGTCGCCAACCGTCACGCCGACAAGGGCGAGTCGGCCTCCGCTCACGGCGAGCACGGCCACTAGGCTGTCCGGCGTGAGCGCGCCCGTCACCGAGACGACGACCCGTCGTCCTCGGATCGGGGTCATGGGTGGGACGTTCGATCCGATCCACCACGGGCACCTCGTCGCCGCCTCGGAGGTCGCGCAGCACTTCGATCTCGATGAGGTCGTCTTCGTCCCGACCGGCATGCCGTACCGGAAGTCGGGCGTGAGCGACAGCGAGCACCGCTACCTCATGACCGTGATCGCCACCGCAGCGAACCCCCGCTTCACCGTCAGCCGGGTCGACATCGATCGAGCCGGACCGACGTACACGATCGACACGCTGCGCGATCTGCGCCGCAAACGTCCCGATGCCGAGCTGTTCTTCATCACGGGTGCCGACGCGATCGCCCAGATCCTCAGTTGGAAAGACGTCAGGGAGGTCTGGGACCTCGCTCACTTCGTCGCTGTGAGTAGACCGGGACACGATTTGAACGTTTCCGGATTACCACAGCACGACGTAAGCTTGTTGGAAGTTCCGGCCCTAGCGATATCGTCGACGGATTGCCGGAGCCGGGTGAGCAAAGGCTTTCCGGTCTGGTATCTGGTTCCCGACGGTGTCGTGCAGTACATCACCAAGCACCACCTGTATCGGAGTGAAGCCACATGACCGCGTTGCCAGAGGATGCGCCCCTGACCAGGCGACAGGCTCGAGCGAGCCAGCAGCCGTCGACGTCCGCTGACGAAGCGACGCCCGACACTGCTGCGCCACGGACGCGACGCGCGTCGACATCCGAACCCGTCGCCGGGGGAGCGATCCCCGAGCAGACCCCGTCGCGCGACGAGAGCGCTCCGGCACCAGCGTCCACGTCACCCGCGCCGTCGTCGAGCGCTCCGGCATCCGGTGCGCCGGCTCCGGCCCCGACCGGTGGACTCACGCGTCGTCAGTTGCGAGAACTCGAGCGCACCGGCTCGATCGAGCAGGTGGGCTCCCCGGCAGCGCCGGTCGCTCCTCCGGTCGAGCAGCCGGTCCCCTCGGTCGCCCTGCCGCCGCGGACGCCCGATCAGGTGGTCGCTCCGCCTCAGAAGCAGAACAAGGCGGCCCGTCAGCAGGCAGCGAAGCTCGCGCAGCAGGAAGCGGACGTCAAGGCTGCCGCTGCTGCTGAGCAGGAACGTCGCGAAGCCGAGGCCACCAAGCAGGCCGAGCAGCGCCAGGCCGCCGCGCGCAAGGCCGAAGAACAGCAGGCTGCAGAACGCAAGGCCGCCGAACGCAAGGCGGCAGAACGCAAGGCCGCTGAGCGGGCCGCCGCCGACGAGCGCGCGGCCAAGGCCCGGTCGGCCGAGGCGCCGACGCCTTCCGTGACCCCCGCCGCTGCGGCGCCGGTGGCCACCGGTTCACTCTTCGACGTCTCGGATCGCGACGACATCTCCGAGGACCCCGCGTCGACCCTGTCCAAGGGGTTCGGGCGCGACTCCATGCTCGTCGCGGCACTCGAGGCCGAGAAGGCTTCGCAGGCGGACAACGAGGTCGCGTTCGAGGACCTCCTCGGAAGCGGCATGACGAGCACGGGGCAGATCACCACGAGTTCGCTCATCATCCCCGTCGCTCCGGCCCAGGCTGAAGCGGGAGCCACGTCCAACTCCACGGGCGAGATCCTCATCACCGGAACCATCGATCTGCCCCGCGGACTGGGTTCCGCCGGTCAGGACCCGAACCATTTCGACGGTGCAGGGATCGACCGACTCATCGAGGGCGATGAGCTGCCGGCCTCGGTCACCGCGGCATCTCCGGTCGCGGCCAGCCGTGCGGTCAGCAGCCACGGTTCCACCCGCGACGTCGTCCCGGCCACCACCAACCAGAGCAACAAACTGTTGATGACGCTCGCGATCGCCGCCGCGGTGCTCGCCGCCGGCGTGATCGCGGTGCTCATCATCGGTTTCTTCGGCGGAGCGTTCTAGCCCTGCCGGCATTCACCCGATCGCGTTCCATGCGATCGTCAGAGGAGTACACCACATGACCCTGTCCGACACCACACTGGAAGCCGTCCAGCTCGCAGCGACCGCAGCCGAGTCCAAGGGCGGCGAGGATCTCGTCGCGCTCGACGTCTCCGGTCCGTTGCCGTTCGTCGACGCCTTCCTCCTCGTCACCGGCCGGAGCGAGCGCAACGTCGTCGCCATCGCCGGCGAGGTCGAGGACCGCTTGAACGCGAGCGGCGTGAAGACGCTGCGGCGCGAAGGCAAGTCCGAGGGGCGGTGGATCCTGCTCGACTTCGGCGAGGTCGTCGTCCACGTCTTCCACGAGGAGGAGCGGATGTACTACTCGCTGGAGCGTCTGTGGAAGGACTGCCCGGTGATTCCGCTGGTCTCGTCCGCACCGCAGCCCGCGAACTGACCATCCCGTCGGTGCCGAGCACCGAAAGTGGTCACAACCGCTCTCAAGATGTAGTAACCTATTCAAGTTGCTTCCGCTGAAACAGCAGGGGCAAGCAAGTTGAATACGGGTCTGTGGCGCAGCTGGTAGCGCACCTGCATGGCATGCAGGGGGTCAGGGGTTCGAGTCCCCTCAGATCCACCCGAACACCGAGAAGTCCCCGTCAGCGGAACAGCTGACGGGGACTTCTGCGTTGGTCAGACCCTGGGTTTGGCGGGACCCTGAGGTCAGTTCACCTCGTCGGGGTGGCTGCCGACGCGCTTGCCCGAGTCGAGGGCGTCGATGGACGCGATCTCGTCGGCGGACAGCTCGAAGCCGAAGACGTCGAAGTTCTGGGCGATGCGCTCGCGCGAGTTCGACTTCGGGAAGACGATGAGCCCGTTCTGCAGGTGCCACCGGATGACGACCTGCGCCGGCGTGACGCCGTGCGCCTCTGCTGCAGCGGAGACGGCCTGCTCGCCGAAGAGGTCGTACTTGCCCTGACCGAGCGGGCCCCAGGACTCGATGTGGATGCCGTGCTCGGCACCGAAGGCGCGCAACTCACGCTGGGCGAACGCCGGGTGGAGTTCGATCTGGTTGACCGCCGGGACCGTCTCGGAACCGGCGATCAGCTTCTCGAGGTGCTCGACCTGGTGGTTCGACACGCCGATCGAACGTGCCTTGCCGGCCGCCTTGATCTCCTCGAGGGCGAGCCACGCTTCGAGGTAGTCGTCCTTGGCCGGGGTCGGCCAGTGGGTCAGGTACAGGTCGACGTGGTCGAGCCCGAGCTTCTCGAGACTCTCGTCGATGGCGGCGTGAGCGGACGCCTTCTGGTGACGGTCGTTCCAGAGCTTCGTGGTGATGAAGAGTTCGTCGCGGGGGATGCCCGACTTCGCGATGGCGGCGCCGACGCCCTCCTCGTTCTTGTAGATGGCCGCGGTGTCGATGTGGCGGTAGCCGACCTCGAGCGCGTCCGAGACGATGCGCTCAGCCTCCTGCGGGTCGACGAGGAAGACGCCGAAGCCGAGCTGAGGGATGGTGTGGCCGTCGTTCAGGGTGATGGTGGGAACTGTCATGTCCTCATGCTGGCACCGGAACCGTCCGGCCGGAACAGGTCTTCGCCCTGCGCGTAACCGGTCGACACGCATGGGAATACCCGCGACGACACGGCGCTTGTCTTTCGAGAGGGCAGGCGTCTGCCCGCACGACGGCCGAGGCCTGAGAAGGATGACACCGCTATGACGACTGAAACCGTGCCGAATCCGACCGGTTCCGTCCCGACGACCGGGAAGCCCTCGGACGATCGCCTCCCACCCGGGTCCAAGCTCCTGATCGGGCTGCTCCTCGTGTCGGCGTTCGTCGTCATCCTCAACGAGACGATCATGAGCGTCGCCCTGCCGCGGCTCATGCAGGACCTCGACATCACGGCGAGTTCCGCACAGTGGCTGACCACCGGCTTCATGCTCACCATGGCCGTCGTGATCCCCGCGACCGGGTTCCTCCTCGAGCGGTTCTCCCTGCGGACGATGTTCATCACCGCGATGGTGCTGTTCAGCCTCGGTACGCTCATCGCCGCGCTGTCCCCGGGATTCGGCACGCTCCTGCTCGGTCGTGTCGTCCAGGCCAGCGGTACCGCCATCATGATGCCGCTGCTCATGACGACCGTGCTCAACGTCGTGCCGGTGTCGGCACGCGGCCGGACGATGGGGGCGATCTCGATCGTCATCTCGGTCGCGCCGGCCGTCGGGCCCACCGTCTCCGGCCTCATCCTCAGCGTGCTCGACTGGCGCTGGATGTTCTGGATCGTCCTCCCGATCGCCGTCGCCTCGCTGGTCCTCGGTGCCGTCCTCGTGCGGAACGTGACGGAGCCGCGTCGGGTCCGCTTCGACGTGCTGTCGCTCGTCCTCTCCGCGTTCGCGTTCGGCGGTCTCATCTTCGGGCTGAGCAGCATCGGCGAGTCCGCCGAGGGACACGCGCTCATGCCCGTCTGGATCCCCCTCACGGTCGGTGTCCTCGCCCTCCTGGGCTTCGTGCTCCGCCAGCGTGCCCTCGCCCGCGACGACCGGGCGTTCATGGACCTCCGCACCTTCGCGAACCGCTCGTTCTCCGTCTCGATCATCCTGGTCGTCATCGTCATGATGGCGTTGTTCGGCTCGCTGATCATCCTGCCGATCTACCTGCAGACCGTGCTCCAGGTCGACACCCTGACCACGGGCCTCATGTTGCTGCCGGGCGGCTTGACGATGGCCGCTCTCGCGCCGCTGGTCGGGTCGCTGTTCGACCGGTTCGGTCCGCGTCCACTCGTGATCCCCGGGGCATTCGCCGTGAGTGCCGCGCTCTGGCTGTTGACGATGCTCGGCGTCGGCAGCGCCATCGTCATGATCATCGCCGTCCACGTGCTGCTGAGCGCCGGCCTCGCGTTCATGTTCACACCGCTCCTCACCTCGGCGCTCGGTTCCCTGCGGCCCGAGCTCTACCCGCACGGCAGTGCCATCGTCGGCACGGTCCAGCAACTCGCCGGAGCGGCGGGGACGGCGTTGTTCATCACCATGATGTCGACCACGGCGGCGGCTCGTGCGGCGGCCGGGAGTGCCGTGGTCGACGCGACGGCGGCCGGTGTGCAGGCTGCGTTCATGTGCGGGGCCGTGCTCTCGCTGCTCGCGATCGGTGCGTCGTTCCTCATCCGGCGAACGGACCAGGCTTCCGCGGGCGTGCACGTCGGTCACTGAACCGGAAGACCTCGGACGGCGTCAGCGCAGCCAGCGCATCGTGTAGGCGTCGGCGAGGATCGGCATCGCGGGACCGTTGAGCGCGGTTCGCAGCGCGAGGTCCCGCACCCCGACGAGCGGGCCCGGCAGCGGACGTCCCAAGCGCATGTTGATCTCCGCCTGCCAGGCGGCCCGACGGATCGCGCGCTGTTGGCGGGAGACGGCCGCGGCCACGTCGTGCTGTGTCGAGCGATGCCCGGCGGTCATGCGGGCGATCAGTGGCGCGAAGACCCGTGCGTCGGACCAGCCCAGGTTCATGCCCTGGCCGCCGATCGGGCTGATCTCGTGGGCGGCGTCGCCCAGATAGACGACCCGATCGTCGACGACGCGCTTCCGTCGTCGACGGAGCACGCCGAACGCGCTGAGCATGGTGTTCGTCGCCGGGTCGACGTCGTCGCCGGTGCGGTCGGCGACGAGGGACGCGAGGTCGGACGCGGTGGGTTCCGGGCGGGCCGCGTCCTGACCGTCCGAGTACCCGGTGTGTACGACGTATCGTCGCATGCCATGGGGGAGCGGGAAGGACTCGACGACCCCTCGGTGGTGCAGGTGCACCCTGGCGATGGAACCTGCCCCACTCCGATCCGCGACGTCCCCCATGAGGTACCGGTCCCGATACCGGTGCACGGGGCCTGGAGCCTGCATCCCGGCGACGGTGGCGCGTCCTCCCGCTGCGACGACCACGACGGCTGCGTGGGTGCTCACCGTTCCATCGGCGTCACTGCCGGACACGAGGACGCCGTCCTCTGCCGGGGCCAACCGCGTACAGCTCGTCCCGATCCGAAGCGATCCCGGTGCGACGGCGTCGAGTCGAGCACGGAGGACCCGTTCGGTCCGCCATTGCTCGAGCGCGGCGACGTAGGGGTGCGGTACGGGCCGATCACGGAACACGACCGCCCCGAGGCGTCGTCCGGCGTTCCAGGCTTCGCCCTGGTCGATGCGGACCGCGTCGCGGCGGATCTCGTCGAGGACGCCGAGTTCCTCGAACAGGTCGAGTGACGGTGGGTGGATCCCGATCGCCCGGGTGCCGGAGGGGGAGTCCGATCGCCGCTCCCAGACGGTCACGTCGACGCCGGCCTGAGCGAGGAGGATCGCAGACACGAGGCCGACCGGTCCGCCACCGATGACCAGCACCTCGGTCATCGGGGCTCGTCCGCTACTGATGGGACGCTCTGTGACAGTAGGAGTCGCATGGGGAACCGACGCTCGACGATCCAGTCGTTCGGCACGACGCGCTGCAGCTCCCCCTGGCGATAGCTGCGACGGATCGAGCGCAGCCCGTCGACGTGGAGGAAGGAGCGCCGTCGTCCTGCACGGGTGGCGAGCCCGTAGACCGCGTACGCGAGTCGGTTGCGCTCGAGGTCGCTGTGCAGGACGAGACGTCGGGCGATCTGCGAGCTGTCCGCGAGCAGGCTCGACAGTCCCGCGGGATCGAGGTGGTGGAGCACATGGTTGGAGAGGACGATGTCGGCCTCCTCGCCAGCGGCGACGAGGTCGCTGCTGTGCGCCGGACGGAAGGCGACGGGGCCATCGGGGTACCGGCGACGGGCGAAGGCCACGGACCGCTCGTCGGGATCGATCCCCACCACCTGCACGGGGAGGTGGTCGGCCCTCGCCCAGTCGGCGATGGCCACGGCGACATCGCCACCACCGAAGCCGATGTCGAGGATCGTCGTGGTCCGGGACGGGTGGAGGAGCGGACGGATGCGCGACCGGTACAGGCCACGCCAGCCCGAGACGAGCCGGTTCACCGTCGCGAACCTGGCGTAGGTGGCGTCCAGCAGTGCGGGATCGCAGTCGGGGTCGTCCATCAGTTCGAGGAGATCCGTCGCACGGCGGCCGAGGTCGGGCAGCATCAGACTCGGCCGGCGCGGAGCCGGAGCAGCGCGCTCTCGATCGTCAGTCCCGGACCGAAGGCGAGCGCGCACACCCGTTCATCGGCGTCGGCCGGCGCGCCGTCGAGCAGACGCTGGAGGATGAAGAGCACGGTGGCGCTCGACATGTTGCCGTACTCACGGAGCACCGTGCGTGATGGAGCCAGCAGTTCGTCGTCGAGCCCGAACCCGCGCTGGACCCGGTCGAGGATGCTCCGGCCACCGGGATGGATCGCCCAGCGGTCGATCGATGAGACCGGGGCGTCGTCGGCTGCGGCGAGGAGTGGGCGGAGGGCGATCTCGAGGTGCTCGCCGATCAGCTTGGGCACCGCGCCGCTCAGGACCATCTCGAACCCGTGATCGCCGATCGTCCAGGCCATCTCCGTCTCGCCGTCCGGCACGAGCGCGGTGGACCAGCCGTCGAACTCGAGCACGGGCGCGGAGGATCCGGTGTCCCGACCGGTCACGACGGCGGCCGCAGCACCGTCGGCGAACACCGAGGAACCGAGGATCACGTCGGGGTCGTCGGAGGAACGGAGGTGGATGGAGCAGAGCTCGATGCAGACCACGAGGACGACGGCGTCGGGGTCTGCTGTACAGAACGCCTCTGCGGCGCGAAGGGCGGGGAACGCGGCGAAACACCCCTGGAACCCCAGGTGGTAGCGCTCCGTGCTCGGGTCGAGCCCGAGGTCGCGCACGAGGAGGTATTCCGGGCCGGGCGCGAAGAACCCGGTGCAGGACGCGGTCACGACGTGGGTGACGTCCGCCGCCGACAGACCGGGGGCGGCGTCCAATGCCCGCCGTGCGGCCTCCAGGAGCAGCGGGGGAGCGTGCTCGATGTAGGCGTCGTTCCGCACGCCGGTGGGCGGGGAGAGCACCTGCCGCTGAGCCGCGTCGTAGAAGGCGGCCGTGGTCGTCTCGACGTCGTGGTCGAAGGCGTCGATGACGGTGTGCCTGGTGTCGATCGCGGACGCGTCGAACGCCGCGCCGATGAGACGCTGGGCGAGCCGGGTCCGCCCGGGTTGGTCGCGGAACACATCCCTGATCTCGTCTTGATGAAGGATGGTCTGAGGAACGGCCACGCCGATCGCCCTCACGGAGACGGTCATGCTGCAGTGTACCGCCGTGGCATGGGTGTCACCCTAAGCTGAGGCGGTGTTCTCCATGGTCCGTCGTCTGTTCGCGTCCTCCCATCCCGGACCGACCGTCGCGGTGACTGTCCTCGCCGTCGTGCTCGGATCGGCCGTCGGGCTGCCACCCCTTCGGACGGCCCTGCTCGCCGTGGTGGTGTTCGTCGGACAACTCTCGATCGGCTGGTCCAACGACTGGCTCGACGCCAGACGCGATCGTCGCTCGGGACGACAGGACAAACCGGTCGCACGCGGCGACCTCAGCGTCTCGGCAGTCCGGGCGGCGGCGCTGCTGGCCGGTGCGGCGAGCATTCCGCTCTCGGCATCCCTCGGCTGGGCGTCGGCTGCCTCGCACCTGCTCTTCCTGGTCTGCGGGTGGGCGTACAACCTGGGCCTCAAGTCGACGGCCTGGTCGGTCGTCCCGTTCATCGTGGGGTTCGGCGCACTGCCCGCCGTGGTCACCTTCGCTGCGGTCCCGCCGATCGTGCCGGCCGCGTGGACGCTCGCGGTCGGTGGACTGTTCGGTGTGGCGATCCACTTCACGAACGCCCTGCCCGATCTCGAAGACGACCTGCGGACCGGGGTCCGCGGTCTGCCGCACCGGCTCGGCGCGCGGACCGCCGGTCGGACGGCCTTCATCGCCCTCGGCGTCTCAGGTCTGGTCGCCGTCCTCGGACAGAGCGGGATCTTCGTCGGCAGGCCCATCGCACCGCCGATCGTCGGGGCGCTGGGCGCGGTCGGCGTCCTCGCGCTCGTCGTGTGGGGGCTCGTGCTCGTCGGAACCCGAGCGCCGGACCGTCTGCTGTTCCGACTGATCATCGGGGCCGCTCTGCTCGTCACCGTGGTGCTGGCAGTGGCCGGGACGAATCTCGGCGCGGCCCAGAACGGTTGAGACGGGGCGTCAGTACCAGTTGGTCGCTTCGGAGTGCGCCCACGCGCCGCAGGGGGAACCGTACCGGCTGTCGATGTAGTTCAGGCCCCAGTTGATCTGCGTCGCCGCATTGGTGCGCCAGTCGTCGCCGGAGCTGGCCATCTTGCTCCCGGGCAGGGACTGCGGGATGCCGTAGGCGCCACTGGACTCGTTGTAGGCGTTGACGCGCCAGCTCGACTCCCGGGTCCAGAGCTGCAGGAGGCACTGGAATTCTCCGCTACCCCAGCCGTAGGCGCCGATCGCGGACTGCGCGTACGCCTTCGCGCCGGCCGGGTCGGCTGCCAGGTCCGGCGGCGGAGCGCTCGTGGAGCCCTCGCCACCGGTCGCCTCGTTGCGTCGCTGCTCTTCCGCCGCGATCGCCTCCTGGCTCTGCGCGTAGGCCTGTTCGACCGCCGCCGTGGTGTTCTTGAGGACGGCGAGCTGCTGGTACAACCGGTCGCGATTGGCCTGCTGCTCGGCGACCGCCGCATCTGCGGCGTCGCTCGCGGACTGCGCCGTCTCGTAGCTGGCATCAGCCGCCTCCGAGAGTCGCTGACGTTCGGTCTCCGCCGCCGTCGCCTGCTCAGCGAGCGCGGTCGCCGTGTTGCTCGCGGCGGTCGCGGACGCGAGGTCTTGCGCCGAGGTCTCGCTCAGCTTGCTGATCGCACTGAGTTTGGAGAGGAGGTCGTCGTCGGCCGCACCGGAGAGGACGAGGGAGAGCGTCGGATCGACGCCTCCGGTGCGGGTCATCTGGGCGATGACCGCGCCGGCCTGACGCTTGCTCGATGCCGCTGCCGACGCCGCGGCCGTCGCCTGCGCACTGATGGTGTCCGCGACGGCGGCTTGCGCCTCGAACGCCGCCTTCGCTTCACCTGCCGCCGCACCCTGGCGGACGGCTTCGTCGCCGAGCCGGGCGGATTCGTCGCGCAGACCGTCGAGGAGGGAGACGATCCGGTCGGCCTCAGCCTGAGCGGTCGATTCGTTCGCTTTGGCCGCCTGGACGTCGTCCCAGCTCGGGTAGTCGGCGGTCCGGAACGAGGTGGGGGTCACGGCGGCCGCCGGGCTCGCTACCGACACCGCGATGACGAGCGCGGCTCCGAGGGCTGCGGCTCGCGAGACGCCCCTCGAGCGGGGCGAGAGGGCTGTCAGCGGCTTGCGCATGCGTCCATCCTGGCGGTCACCCACGCAAGTGTAGCCGTCGATGTCACATTCGTCACTCCTGCCACACCGGGAGCGACGCCCAGCCTGCATGGAAGATCCGAGCCTAGAGTGGGCCGGTGCAGCTGGGACGACGTGGGTTTCTCGCAGTCGGCGCCTCGATGGCGGCGGGTGCCGTCCTCGGCCTGTCCGGGTGCACGGGGCCCGGTTCCTCGAAGCCGACGAACCGTTTCACGAGCACGACTCCGGCTGCAGCCGACCAGCGTGCGGCCGCCGAACTCGCAGCGATGACCCTGGAACAGCGGATCACGTCCATGCTGATGCTCCACGCTCCAGGAACCGACCCGGGCACGCTCCGGGCGTTCGTCGAGCGGTATCAGCCGGGCGGCTTCATCATCATGGGCGACAACGTGCCGGGCCTCGCGGGGCTGCCTGCGGTGACGAGTGCCCTCAGCCCCGACCCGACCATGCCGCTGCTCATCGGCATCGACCAGGAGGGCGGCGATGTCCGGCGGATCGACGAGGACGTCTTCGCCGCAGCCGATACCCTGAAGTCGCAACCGCCCGCTGCGAGCGAGGAGGCGTTCCGCCAGCGAGCGGCCATGCTCGCCGGTACGGGTTGCTCCGTCAACTTCGGCATCGTCGCGGACGAGACCGCCGATCCGAGCTCCTTCATCTTCGACCGTGCCCTCGGGACGACGCCGGATGCCTCGGCGGAGCGGGTGGCCGCGGCCGTCCGTGGTGAGCGGGGCGCGGTGCTCAGCACGTTGAAGCACTTCCCCGGCCACGGGCAGGCGCCGGGGGACTCGCACTCGACGGTCCCGACGACGGCCATCGGTGCCGCGGATTGGGCTGCGACCGACGCCCTGCCGTTCGTCGCCGGTATCGAGGCCGGGGCCGAGGTCGTGATGTTCGGCCATCTGGTCTACTCGGCGGTCGACGCCGCGCCGGCGACGCTGTCGGCGGCGTGGCACGAGCGCCTTCGGAACGACCTCGGCTTCACCGGCATCACGATCACCGACGACATGCTCATGCTGCAGCACACGGGCCTGGCGGAGTACCGGAACCCCTCGGAGAACGCGATCCGCGCCGTGGCCGCCGGGAACACGATGCTGCTGTTCGTCCTCGGGGCCGACCCGTCGTCGACCGGTGTCGACCCGGCCGTACTCGTGGCCGACATCGCCGCCGCGGTCCGGTCCGGCAGGATTCCGGAGTCGACGGTCGCCGATGCGGCGCACCGACTGCTCCGCGTCCGGCTCGGCCTCCCGTCGCTCCGGCCGATGTCGCGCTGATGTCGGTGAGGAGAATTTCTCGGGGATGTGGGAATAGCTCCCAGGTCCGTGCGTTTGAATAGAACGTGGCGCGAGCGCGCCGACATCGACGCAAGGAGTACCGCATGACCGACACCCTGACGATTCCCGGCTACAAGGTTGGCACCTGGGAGGTCGACACCACGCACAGCGAGGTCGGCTTCAGCATCCGCCACATCATGGTCTCGAAGGTCAAGGGCAAGTTCGAGCGCTTCAACGCGACGTTCGTCACGCCGGAGAACCCCCTCGAGACGAAGGTCACCGCGTCCGCCGAGGTCGCATCGATCAACACGAACCAGCCCGACCGCGACGGTCACCTCCGCACCGGTGACTTCTTCGACGCCGAGACCTACCCGACGATCGACTTCGTCTCGACCGGCGCCCGCGCCAAGGGCGACGACTTCCTCGTGGACGGCGACCTCACGATCAAGGGCGTGACCAAGCCCGTCACCTTCACCGTCGAGTTCGGCGGCTTCGCGACCGACCCCTACGGCAACTACAAGTTCGGCGCCACGGCGACCACCAAGATCAACCGCGAGGACTTCGGCCTCACCTACAACGCGGCGCTCGAGACCGGCGGCGTGCTGCTCGGCAACGACGTCACGATCACCATCGAACTGCAGGCCGCGCACCAGGCGTAGTCCCAGGACGTCGAAGGGCCGGTGGAGCTTCGCTCCGCCGGCCCTTCGTGCATCCGGCCGACTCAGGTCGGTTCGCCGACGATCTCGTCGCGTACGCGGCGGAGGTCCTCCATGAGCGATCCGATCAGGATCCAGTGCTGGGGGTGCGGGCGGGCGATCACGAGGGGAGCGGTCAGCGCCGGGATCTCCGCGGTCTCGGTCGGTGGCTCGTCGGACGTGGCACGATCGTTGACGAGCAGCCGGAGATCGTGGGCCGCTCGCGTCAGCTCGACGGCGATGTCCGCCACCGTCGGCTCCTCGTGCAGGGTCGGGTCGTCGTGGTCGTGCACCGATCGCGCCATGCCGAGGGTCCTCGTGACCACAGGTTCCAGTCGACGCAGGAGCAGGCGCTGACGGTCGAGCTCGTCACGGTGCCTCGATCGACGAGGGTTGAGCAGCAGGCTGTCATCGCCTTCCTTCACCGCGGCGATCGCCTGGTCTCGCAGGGGCTTCAGCGCGCGGGCCTCCTGGAGCAGCGCCACCAGCTCCGCGTCTGAGTTCGCACGCGTGAGTGAGGTGGCGAGATGGTCCAGGGTGTCGGCGCACGCGAGCGCGAGGGTGGTCACCGCCGCCTTCGCGGGAGCGAGGAGGACCGGTGCGACGAGGACGACGTTGACGAGGAGCCCGATGCCCGCACCGAGCACGGTCTCGACGATCCGCGCGACCGCGTAGTCCGGGGTCGCAGCGCCGATCGACAGCACGAGCATCGCGCTGATCGGGATCTGGTTCGCGGATCCGGGCCCGAGGCGGAGGACCCATCCGAGCAGGATGGAGATGACGATGGCCAGGAGCACGATCCAGGCGGAGTGTCCGAAGACGATCCCGATGGCCGTCGCGAGGATGACGCCGGTGATGACCCCGAGGCTGCGCTCGAGCGCCTTCCCGAACGACTGGTTGACGCTCGGCTGCACCACGAGGATGGCTGCGATGGCGGCGAAGACCGGGAGCTGGCCCGGGATGATCGTGATCGCGACGATCCAGGACGCGATGGCGGCCAGCGCCGTCTTCAGCACCTGGAGCAGGGGCAGGCGCGATCTGGTGCGCAGGACGGGGACGACGGACATCGGTGCCGTCAGAGCTTGTCGTGGAGCTGGTCGAGCAGTTCTGCGCCGTTCCCCGCGTAGACCCAGGGGGCGCCCGCGTGCTGGGTGCCGACCTTCGAGCGTCCACCGGCGAGCACCGCTTCACCGGGGGAGAGCTGACGGATCGCCACGGCGGCGACGCGGTCGGGGTGGCGTTCCTCGAAGCTCCGGTAGAGGGCCTCGTCGTGCTGTCCGTCGTCGCCCACGAGCAGCCACCGCAGCCGAGGGAAGTCCTCGGCGAACCGGTCGAGGTTGTTGCGCTTGTGCTCGCGACCGCTGCGGAAGAACCGGTCGTGCGTCGGGCCCCAGTCGGTGAGGAGGAGGGCGCCGGCCGGGTAGAGGTTGCGGGAGAGGAACCGGGTGAGCGTCGGCGCGACGTTCCAGGCGCCGGTGGAGAGGTAGATGATCGGCGAACCGGGGTGCTCACGCGCCGTGCGCTCGAGGAAGACCGCCATACCTGGTACCGGTGTCCTGGCGTGCTCGTCGAGGACGAAGGTGTTCCAGGCCGCGACGAGCGGGCGGGGGAGCGCCGTCACCATCACCGTGTCGTCGATGTCGGAAACGATGCCGAACTCGATGTCGTCGGCGACGATGAAGACCGGCGCTTCGACCGGGTCGCTGCCCTCCGAGCTCAGTCTCAGGGTGTGCCAGCCGGGGGTGAGCGAGACCTGGACCACCGCGTCGACCACGCCGCCTCGGTCGCCCGTGACCGTGTGACGCTGCCCGTCGACCTCCACCTCGACCGTCGGGTCGGCGATGCTCAGCGCGAAGAAGCTCTTCCAGCCGCGCACCTTCTGCTGCGGTTGGACGGTGGTCTTACCCGGTTCCGCCAGGACGACCCTGGCCAGGACACGGATCCAGGACGTCGATCCGTAGCCGGTGAAGGGGATGACCGCCGCCTCGCGTCCGTGCCGCCTCGCACGACGCTGGCGGCGCAACTGGACGGCGTCCTCCATCCGTGCGGCGAAGTGCCGGATCTGCTCGGCGGCGTCGGAGGAGGCCGTTGGACGATCGTCGGATGCCTTCACCCGTTCAGTCTGTCATGCCGGTGCGTCCGGCCCGCCGTCTCGCGGCGATGACGGTCGTCTGCTACTGGGGCGTCGAGCCGTCGTCGGGTGGTGTCGCGTCCTCCTGGGCCAGCATGTGTCGCTCCTCGCTCCGCTGGAGGAGTCGCTTCACGACGAGGACCACGACGGCGAAGACGACGATGATGCCGACGAAGACGTAGCCCGCCCAATGGAGTCGGTCCGACAGCTCGCGATAGCTGCCCGCAGCCAGTGCGCCGACGGAGACGTAGGCCGAGGACCAGATGACGCAGGCGGGCAGCGTCCAGGAGATGAAGCGTCGGTAGCTCATCGTGCTCATCCCGACCGTGAGAGGGATCAGCGAGTGCAGGACCGGGAGGAACCGCGAGATGAAGACGGCGATGCCACCCCGCCGGTCGAGGTAGCGCTCGGCACGGGCCCAGTGCCGCTCGCCGATCCGTCGGCCGAGTCTGCTGGCACGGATGCGCGGGCCGAACCAGCGGCCGAGCGCGAAGCCGACCGACTCACCGATGAGCGCGCCGGTGATGACGACGAGGATCATCGAGATCCACTGGAAGGGTCCGGCGACGGCGGTGCTCGCGACGATGACGACCGTGTCGCCCGGGACGACGAGGCCGACGAGGACCGAGGTCTCGAGCATGATGCCGACGCCGGCGAGGATCGTGCGCGTCACGGGGTCGACGCTCTGCACCAGGTCGAGCAGCCAGCCGAGCACGTCGTTCACGGCTCAGAGCCTACTGCCGCGGGTGTGTGAGTGGCTCGGAAACGCCTGTTAGGACACCCTTGGATGTGTGGTCTGACCACAGGCGTGAAGTCCTGTACGATTGGTCTCGACGACATGGATCGAAGCCACGGGGATGACCACCCCGATCGGGCCGCACCTGCGCCGCCTTCCCTGGATGCCGCGAAAAATGGAGTGTTCATCGTGAACGACCTTCTCGACCCGCTACTGCTGTCCCGATGGCAGTTCGGCCTCACCACCGTCTACCACTTCATCTTCGTGCCGCTCACCATCGGCATGGCGGTGACGGTCGCCGGGTTCCAGACCGCCTGGGTCCGGACCGGCAGGCTGCACTACCTGCAACTCACCCGATTCTTCGGGAAGATCTTCCTCATCAACTTCGCGATGGGCGTCGTGACGGGCATCGTCCAGGAGTTCCAGTTCGGCATGAACTGGTCCACCTACTCCAGGTTCGTCGGCGACGTCTTCGGCGCCCCGCTCGCACTCGAGGGCTTGCTCGCGTTCTTCCTCGAGGCGACGTTCATCGGACTCTGGATCTTCGGCTGGGACAAGCTGTCACCGAAGCTCCACCTCGCCACCATCTGGATCGTGGCGCTCGGCACCGTGCTGTCGGCCTACTTCATCATCGCGGCGAACGCCTTCATGCAGAACCCGGTCGCCTTCCGGATCAACGAGGAGCGCGGCCGCGCCGAGCTCACGAACATCTGGGAGCTGCTGACCAACAAGGTCGCCCTGGCCGCCTTCCCGCACACGATCTTCGCGTGCTTCATGGTCTCCGCAGCCGTCATCATCACCGCTGCGGCCTGGCACCTCGCCCGGGGCCAGCACGTCGAGGCGATGCGCCCGGCGCTCAAGGTCGGTGCGTGGAGCATGCTCCTCGCGGGCGGTGCCACCATGCTCGCCGGCGACCAGCTCAGCCTCGCCATGGTCGAGACCCAGCCGATGAAGATGGCGGCTGCGGAGGCGATGTACAACACGGCGAGCGGTGCCGACGCCTCGTTCTCGATCTTCACCCTCGGAACACCCGACGGCGTCCACGAGCTCTTCTCGATCCGCATCCCGTACCTCTTGTCGTTCCTCTCGACCCACACCTTCGACGGCACGGTGGAGGGCATCAACGACCTGCAGGCGCAGTACACCCAGCTCTACGGTCCGGGCGACTACTCGCCCGTCATCTGGGTCACCTACTGGGCTTTCCGCTGGATGATCGGCCTCGGCCTCGCCTCGATGCTCGTCGCGGCCGCCGGTCTCTGGTTCACCCGCAAGGGCCGCGAGCCGAAGCGCTGGATGTGGCGCGTCGCGGTCTGGGCCGTCCCGATGCCGTTCCTCGCCATGACCATGGGTTGGGTCTTCACCGAGATGGGCCGCCAGCCGTGGATCGTCTTCAGCCTGTTGAAGACGGAGGACGCGGTCTCACCGAACACCACCGGCCTCGACGTCCTGATCTCGTTGATCGCCTTCACCGTCGTCTACGGATCGCTGCTGGTCGTCGAGTTCGGCCTCCTGAAGAAGACGATCAAGGCCGGGCCCGACCCGATCGAGCTGTCCGAACCCGACGAGGACGGCGTGCAGAAGCCCGCCGCCCCCGCGACCACGGTCTACTAGGAGCGCATCATGGACCTCACGATTCTCTGGTTCTGGATCATCGCCGCACTGTTCGTCGGCTACTTCGTCCTCGACGGATTCGACTTCGGCGTCGGCATGACCATCCCCTTCCTCGGGAAGGACGAGACCGACCGCCGGATGCTCATCAACACGATCGGGCCGGTCTGGGACCTCAACGAGACCTGGTTGATCGTCGCCGGTGCGAGCCTCTTCGCCGCCTTCCCCGAGTGGTACGCGACCCTGTTCAGCGGCTTCTACCTCCCGCTGCTGTTCATCCTGCTCGCGCTCATCATCAGAGGGGTGTCGTTCGAGTACCGGCACCAGCGGCCGGAAGCCTCCTGGAAACGGCGCTTCGACCTCATGATCATCGTCGGCTCGGCCCTGCCGGCCTTCCTCTGGGGCGTCGCCTTCGCGAACATCGTCCAGGGCGTCCCGCTCGATGCCGACCACAATTTCACCGGCACGCTCTTCACCCTGCTCAACCCGTACGGCATCCTCGGTGGTCTCACGACGCTCGTGCTCTTCTTCGCCCACGGAGCCGTGTTCGCCTCGCTGAAGACCGAGGGCGACATCCGCGAGCGCGCCCGCCGCCTCGCGAGCCGTGCCGGGCTCGTCGCGATCCTCCTCGCGGCGTCGTTCCTCGGCTGGACCGTCCTCGCGCACTTCTCGCTCCCGGTGCTGATCCTCGCCGCCATCGCCGCGGTCTCGCTCATCAGCGCCTGGTTCGCGAACAGCCGAGGGCTGGAGGGCCGTGCGTTCGCGCTCATGGCCGTGACCGTCGCGGCGGCCGTGCTCACCCTGTTCACCGCGCTCTTCCCAGCGGTGATGCCGGCGAGCAACGACCCGGCGAACAGCCTGACGATCGCGAACGCCTCCTCGACCGAGTACACCCTCACGGTGATGTCGTGGACCGCCCTGATCTTCCTGCCGCTGATCCTCGCCTACCAGGGATGGACGTACTGGGTGTTCCGCAAGCGCATCACGCGGAAGCACATCGAAGCCGCCGCGCACTAACCTGTCATCGTGCGCCCCCTCGATCCGCGACTGCTCCGCTATGCCCGCGGAGCCCGGTCGGTCCTCGGACTCGGCGCGGTCATCGCGCTCGTCCAGACCGCCTGCACGCTCGGGTTCGCCTGGTTCGTCGCCCAGCTCGTGTCCCGGTCGATCGCGGGGGATCCGGTCGAGGAGCTCCTGCCGTCGCTCTGGCTGCTGATCGGCATCGTGGTGCTGCGTGCCGGTACCGTCCTGGCATCCGACTCGGTGAACGCCCGTGGCTCCGCGATCGTCCGCAGTCAGTTGCGGCGGGCCCTCGCGGGCGCGTTCGAGACGCTCGGGCCGGGTTGGGTCTCGCGTCGGAACTCCGCCGCTCTGACGACCGTTGCGGGCCGCGGGCTCGACGCCCTGGACGCGTACTTCGGTCGCTATGTCCCGCAGCTCATCCTCACGATGATCGCCATGCCGATCATCGCGGCGGTGATCTTCATCCAGGACTCGCTCAGCGGCATCACGGTGATCGTGACGCTCCCGCTCATCCCCGTCTTCATGATCCTCATCGGATTCGCGACCCAGGCGGTGCAGCGGCGCCAGTGGGAGACCCTGGCCCACCTGTCGCGCGGGTTCCTGGAGCTCGTCGCGGGCATGGCGACCCTCAAGCTGTTCGGAAGGCAGCACCGGCAGGTGCAGCGGATCCGAACCGTCACCGAGGAGTACCGCGTCGAGACCATGAAGGTCCTGCGGTTCTCGTTCGTGAGCGGCTTCGCCCTCGAGCTGCTGTCGAGTCTCGCGGTCGCCGTGGTCGCGGTCGGCATCGGCCTGCGGCTCCTCGACGGCTCGCTCCTCCTCGGAACCGGGCTCTTCGTACTGATCCTGGCCCCGGAGGCCTTCCTGCCACTGCGGAACGTCGGTGCGAACTACCACGCGGCCGCGGAGGGCGTCACCGCCGCCGACGAGGTCTTCGAGATCCTCGATGAGGCGAAGGCCGTGCGCGAATCGCCGTCGGCTCCTGATCAGGTCGGCGATTCTGCAACGGCCGGCGACTCCGCTCGCCGGACGTCTGGCCTGGTACTCGACGGTCTCGGCGTGCAGTACGACGAGCTGCGGGTGCTGGACGACCTCGACGCGACGTTCCCGGCCGGCGTGGTGACGGCTGTCGTCGGCGCCAGCGGAGCCGGGAAGACGAGCATGGCGTCGGCGATCCTCGGATTCATGGACGCCACCGGATCGATCCTGCACGACGGCAGACGAGTGCCGCCCACGCCCGGCGGACGACGCTGGCTGTCGTGGGCGCCGCAGCGTCCGGTCCTCATCGCCGGGACGGTCGGCAGCAACGTCGCGCTGGGCGACGGCGCCCCTGACGAGGCGCTCATCGTCGAGGCGTTGTCGGCACTCGGGCTGTCCGCGCTGCCGCTCGGACACCCCATCGGCGCGGTCGGCGACGGCGTGAGCGGTGGGCAGGCGCAACGGATCGCGATCGCGAGGGCCCTCTACCGGCTGCGGCGCACCCCGGCGGATGCCGGAACGCCGGTGCTGCTGCTCGACGAACCGAGTTCGGCGCTCGACGCCGCGTCCGAGGCGCTCGTCATCGAGGCCGCGCGCGACGCCGCTCGGGCCGGGGCGGCCGTGATCGTCATCACCCACCGACCGTCGATCGTCGAACACGCGGATGCCGTGCTCGAGATCCGCGTGCGGTCGGAACGCGTCCAGGACGACGAGGTGATGCTCCATGGATGAGCGCGTCCGACAGATCATCCGACTGGCGCAGCCACCGGCTCGCCGCTTCGTCCCTGGACTCCTGGCCGGCATCCTCTCCGCGGGGGCCGCCGTAGCCCTCCTCGCTTCGAGCGCGTTCCTCATCACGAAGGCCGCCGAGCAGCCCTCGATCGTCGAGCTGGGTGTCGCCGTCGTCGGGGTGCGCGCGTTCGCGCTGGCCCGGGCGTCCTTCCGGTACCTCGAACGCCTGCTGAGCCACGATGCCGCATTCCGTCAGTTGGCGCAGCTGCGCGCCGGCATCATCGAACGCGTCATCCCGGTGGCTCCCGACGGACTGCAGCTCACCGGGCGGGGCGACCTCCTCACCCGCCTGGTGACCGATGTGGACGAGCTGCAGAACGTGCCGTTGCGGGTCGTCCAACCACTGGTGGTGTCGGGTGTCGTCGCCGGAGCCTCCGTCATCCTCACGACCGCGCTGCTCCCGGCCGCCGGGATCGCGCTCGCGGTCTGCCTCGTCGCGGCATTCCTCGTCTCGTGGTTGCTCGTGAGTCGGGTGGCGGCGCGCGCCGAACGCGAACTCGCGCCGCTGCGCGGTGCGCTGTCGGAAGCCCTGCTCGAGCTCGTGACCGGTCTCGACGTGCTGACCGCCTACGGCGCGGTCGATGCCGCGCGGGCACGGATCGAACATGCCGACGCGGCACTCACGCGCGCGATGGTGCGGCGGGCCGCGGGCGCCGGGGTGGCCGGCGCCGTCCTCTCCCTGGCTTCCGGGGCGTCCGTCGTCGCGGCGCTCTGGGCAGGCATGCCTGCACTGGGAACGATCGGCGGCCCGGCGCTCACCGTGATCGTCCTCGTCCCGCTCGCCGTGTTCGAGGTCTGCGCGATGGTGCCGCTCGCGTTCGGGGCCTGGCGGGAAGCGGTCGCGAGTGCCGAGCGCGTGGCGGACGCGGTCCCGAGCGAGCGCCCACGCGAGATCCCGGACGAGGACTCCGGCAGCATCCTCACGCCGACCTTCGACGGCGTCATGCTCGAGGCGGAGAACCTCAGCGCACGGTGGCCCGGGAGTACGGCGGCGGCGCTCGCACCGATCAGCTTCCGACTGTCGGCCGGCGACCGACTGCTCGTCGAAGGCGACAGCGGAGCCGGGAAGACCACGCTGGCGCACACCCTCGTCCGCTTCCTCGAGTACGAGGGTGGGTACCGCGTCGGCGGTGTCGAGGCACGCGACCTCCGTCCGGACACGCTGCGCGAGTCGATCGGGCTCGTCGAGCAGCGTCCGTTCCTCTTCGACGCAGACATCCGCCAGAACCTCCTCTTCGCGAGGGACACGGCCGACGACGCGGAGCTCGAGGCCGTGCTGGAGCGCGTCGGGCTCTCGTCCTGGCTCGCCGAGCGCGGCGGACTCGACCGCCCGGTGGGGGAGCACGGCGCGCTCGTCTCCGGGGGGCAGGCGCAGCGCATCGCCCTCGCCCGTGCGCTCCTCCGCGAGTTCCCCGTGCTCGTGCTCGACGAGCCGACGGCCAACGTCGATCCCGAGCGCGCGACCGCCCTCCTCGAGGACCTGCTCGGTGTCGCGGGATCCGAGGGTCGTGCGGTCATCGTGATCTCGCACACGCCGGTTCCCGACGACCTCGTGACCGGTCGCCTCCGGATCGTCGCGCCGCCGATCGCGGCCGTCGGCTGATGCGATCCACCGGAGCACGCCGGCAGGTCGTCCTCCCGGCCTGGTCCGAGCCGGAGGACGTCTACCGACGCGTGTTCGCTGACGAGCCCTGTGCGGCCTGGTTGGATTCTGGCCAGGGCGCCCGGACCGGCGTCAGTCTCATCGGACGCGGGACCGAACGCCTCGTCGCGGACGTCCGGCTCGGCACGGTGGAGCGCGTCAGCCAGGTGTCCGCCTCGGTCGACCGGACGACGATCCTCGACGCCCTCCGTACCGTGCGTGCGGACGCCGACCCGGGCGATTGGGTCGGGTGGTTCGGCTACGAGTCGGGGGCAGGGCTCGTCGGGGTTCCTGCACACGCGGCCGCCACCCCGGACGCGCTCTTCCTGCGCCTCGACGATCAGGTGCGGTTCGACCATGCGGCGCGGACGGTGACGATCTCGTCGGACGATCCCGACTGGATCGCGACGACCGTCGAGCGGCTCAGCACGGCGGCCGAGCCTCCTCCCGTGGCCGAGGCTGCCGGCGGGGTCTGCGCGCCCCGCCACAGCGACGCCGCATACGTGCGGCTCGTCGAGCGGTGCCAGGAACACATCACCCGTGGTGACGCCTACCAGTTGTGCCTGACGAACCTCCTGCGCGTCGACGGCGTCCACGACCCGCTCGCGACCTATCTGCGGCTGCGCAGGACGAGCCCCACGCACCACGGCGGCTTCCTCCGGTTCGGTTCGATCAGTCTCGCGAGCGCGTCGCCGGAGCAGTTCCTCGAGGTCTCGGCCGACGGCCGCGTCCGGACGAAGCCGATCAAGGGAACCCGGCCGAGAGGCGACGATCCCGAGGAGGACGCCCGTCAGCGCGCCGATCTGCTCGCGAGTCCCAAGGAGCGCGCTGAGAACCTCATGATCGTCGATCTGATGCGGAACGACCTCTCCAGAGTCTGCGAGCTGGGTTCCGTGGCGGTGACGGCGCTCCACCACGTCGAGAGCTACCCGCAGGTGCACCAACTCGTCAGCACCGTCGAAGGACGGTTGCGCACAGGACTGGACGCGCTCGACGTCGTCGAGGTCGCGTTCCCGGCCGGATCGATGACCGGGGCCCCGAAACGCCGGGCGATGGAGCTGCTGTACGACCTCGAAGCGGGGCCGCGCGGGGTGTACGCCGGTGCCTTCGGCCTGCTGTCCGCGGACGGATCGATGGACCTCGCCATGGTCATCCGCTCGATCGTGATCGATCCGCAGGGTGCGTCGATCGGCACGGGTGGTGGGATCACGGCGCTGTCCGACGCCCGGGAGGAGCTCGAGGAGACGTGGACCAAGGCGGCGGCCCCGCTGGCCGCACTCGGCGTCGGACGTCCGCCTGCCGAATCCCGGTAGGCTTGACCGTTGGACGGAGCGCCGTCGTGCGCTCCAGCCCGTCCATCCTGCGGCCGAGCGCCGTGCGAGCAACCCACGGGATTCCACCCCCAGCACCTGCAGTGATTGAGAGTGACGTGTCAGACGAGCGCAACACCGACGACCGCCGAGACGGCGAGCGGTACGACTTCCAGGCGATCCAGGAGAAGTGGCTTCCCGTCTGGGACGAGCTGAAGCCCTTCGCAGCAGGAGATCCTGCCGACAAACGTCCGCGCAAGTACGTGCTCGACATGTTCCCGTATCCCTCGGGCGACCTGCACATGGGTCACGCCGAGGCGTTCGGTTTCGGCGACATCGTCGCGCGGTACTGGCGTCACCAGGGCTTCAACGTCCTGCACCCGATCGGCTGGGACTCGTTCGGTCTCCCCGCCGAGAACGCGGCCATCCAGCGCGGTGTCGACCCACGCGAGTGGACCTACGCGAACATCGCGCAGCAGAAGGCCAGCTTCCGTCAGTACGGCCCCTCGTTCGACTGGGACCGCGAGCTCCACACGAGCGACCCCGAGTACTACCGGTGGAACCAGTGGCTGTTCCTCCAGCTGTTCGAGAAGGGCCTCGCGTACCGCAAGGCGAGCCCCGTCAACTGGTGCCCGAACGACCAGACCGTGCTCGCGAACGAGCAGGTCGTCGACGGACACTGCGAGCGCTGCGGCGCCGAGGTGACGAAGAAGAAGCTCACCCAGTGGTACTTCCGCATCACCGACTACGCGGACCGCCTGATCGACGACCTCAACCAGCTCGAGGGCACCTGGCCGGCCAAGGTGCTCAGCATGCAGCGGAACTGGATCGGTCGATCCAACGGTGCGGACGTCTCGTTCTCCATCGAGGGTCGTGCCGAGCCGGTCTCCGTGTACACGACCCGACCCGACACGCTGTACGGCGTGACGTTCATGGTCGTGGCGCCCGACTCCGAGCTCGCAGCCGAGCTCGTCGCCGACACCTCCGACGAGGTCAAGGGGCGCTTCCAGGCCTACCTCGACAGCGTCAAGGGCGAGAGCGAGATCGCGCGGCTCGCGACCGACCGCCAGAAGACCGGCGTGTTCCTCGAGCGCTACGCGATCAACCCGCTGAGTGGCGAGCGCCTGCCGATCTGGGCGGCCGACTACGTCCTGGCCGACTACGGTCACGGGGCGATCATGGCGGTTCCCGCGCACGACCAGCGCGACCTCGACTTCGCGCGGGCGTTCGACCTGCCCGTGCGTGTCGTGGTGGACACCACCCAGCCCGTCACCGGTGCCATCCCGATCATCGTCGACGGTGAGCTGCCGGAGGACCTCCCGTCGATCGATCCCGCCAAGACGGGTGTCGCGCTGACGGGCGACGGTCGCCTGACGAACTCCGGCCCGTTCGACGGCCTGAGCAAGGCGAACGCGATCCCGAAGGTCACTGCGGCGCTCGCGTCGAGCGGTCTCGGCGCGAAGACGAAGAACTACCGTCTCCGCGACTGGCTCATCTCGCGACAGCGCTACTGGGGCACGCCGATCCCGATCATCCACTGCGACGCCTGTGGCGAGGTGCCGGTCCCCGAGGATCAGCTCCCCGTGCGGCTGCCGGACGCCGCGGGTCTCGACCTGCGTCCGAAGGGCATGAGCCCGCTCGCGGCGGCAGAGGACTGGATCAACGTGGACTGCCCGTCGTGCGGGAAGCCTGCGAAGCGCGACTCCGACACCATGGACACCTTCGTCGACAGCTCGTGGTACTTCCTCCGGTTCCTGAACCCGACCTCCGACGAGATCGCGTTCGACCCGAAGGAGGCCGACAAGTGGGCCCCGGTCGACCAGTATGTCGGTGGTGTCGAGCACGCGATCCTGCACCTGCTCTACTCGCGGTTCATCACGAAGGTCCTGTTCGACCTCGGCAAGGTCGGTTTCACCGAGCCCTTCAGCGCGCTCCTCAACCAGGGCATGGTCATCCTCGACGGTTCGAAGATGAGCAAGAGCAAGGGCAACCTGGTGGAGTTCGCCCAGGAGCTGCGGTCGTACGGCGCCGACGCCCTGCGCGTGACGATGGCGTTCGCCGGTCCTCCGGAGGACGACATCGACTGGGCGGACGTCTCGCCGGCCGGTTCGGCCAAGTTCCTGGCACGCGCCTGGCGGGTCGCGCACGACGTCACCAGCTCGCCCGACGTCGCCTGGAAGGACGGCGACGAGAAGCTGCGGAAGGTCACGCATCACTTCCTCGCGGAGGCTCCAGGGCTCATCGAGGCGGGCAAGTTCAACGTCGTCGTGGCACGGCTCATGGAGCTCGTCAACGCGACGCGGAAGGCGATCGACGCCGGGCCCGGCGCGGGCGACCCAGCCGTGCGAGAGTCCGCCGAGGTCACGGCCATGGCGCTCGACCTCTTCGCGCCCTTCACCGCCGAGGACATGTGGGCCAAGCTCGGCTACCAGCCGTCCGTCTCGCTGGTGCCGTGGCGGAAGGCCGACCGGTCGCTGTTGGTCGAGGACCAGGTGACCGCGGTGGTCCAGGTCGACGGCAAGGTCCGCGAACGGCTCGAGGTGTCGCCGAAGATCTCCGGCGAGGAGCTCGAGCAGCTCGCACGCGCGAGTGCGGCAGTGCAGCGTTCCGTGGGCGACCGCGAGATCGTCAACGTCGTGGTGCGTGCGCCGCGCGTGGTGAGCATCGCCACGAAGGGTTGATGCGGTTCGGGGCGGGCCCTGTGGCCCGTCCCGAACACGCTCGGAGCGCTGGGCGCCACCCTCGAGTCCGATCCGCTTGTCCCATCCGGCGGCAGTCTGCCCTGCTTCCTCGGTAGCATGACCGGGTGATCGCTCCCGCCCCAGCCGTACGAACGCTCCGCGTGTTCCAGATCCTGTGGGTGGTCGGCTTCCTCGTCGGGACGACGACGCACACCGCGGATCTGATCCTCGGCGGGTTGGACGTCTACGGCGGCTTCCCTCCCGGCGTCCGGCTGTTCTGGGTGACACTCACGGTCTTGGACCCCATCACCGCGGTGCTGATCATCCTTCGACGGCGCTCCGGCATCGTGCTCGGTATCGCGGTGATCGTCGCCGACATCGCCGTGAACTGGACCGTCTTCGTGCTGCTCGGCGGACTCTCGTGGTTCGGCGTCATCAATCAGAGCCTGTTCGCGGTGCTCATCGTCGTGACCGCTCGCCCGCTGTGGATCTGGTTCGGGCAGTCTTCGACGCGAGAGCGGGCTGAGCCAGCCAGAGTGGCCTGACCCCCCGGTCGGAAGACGACCAGTCAACACCGAGGCGCTCGGTGAGCTGACTGCATTCTGCATCCCAGGCGAACGCGCTCCACAGGGGTCGTCGCGGTGCGGTCGGTGCCCATGGCGACGGCGAGCGTGTGGTGCGGGGCGTCCGGGCTCGTAGCGTTCGAGGATGACCATCGAACCGGAACCCACGTCCCACCCGGTGCCGTCCAGGCGTTCGTCCACGCGCCGTGTGCTCGGTGAGCTACCGCGCCCGGAGTTCCGCGCCGGGGCGGTCGTCGTGCTGGTGATCGCGGCGCTCGTGGTCGCCATCCTCGTCTCGCTGTTCACCTCAGGCGGGGCGGTCAGGACGATCGGTGGGGTGGAGCTGTCGGCTGACGCGAGCGCCGTGCCCGCCGTCACACCGGGATCGACCGCGCCCGCCGGCTCGGCGGCGGGGGAGCTGTTCATCCATGTACTCGGAGCGGTCGCGGCCCCTGGTGTCTATCGGCTGCCGGACGGGTCACGTGCGTTCGATGCGGTGGCGTCCGCCGGCGGCCTCCTACCGGAAGCGGACACCAGTGCCGTGAACCTCGCACGGTTCGTGAACGACGGCGAGCAGCTCTATGTCCCCGTGGTCGGCGAGGTGCCACCTGGCGGAGGCGCGAGCGGGTCGGCTGCCGGGAGCCCGTCCGGCTCGCAGCTCGTCAACGTGAACACGGCATCCGCGGCCGAACTCACCGCACTCCCGCGGATCGGGGAGGCCCTGGCTGCACGCATCGTCGCCTGGCGGGAGGCGAACGGGCCGTTCGCCACCCTCGACGACCTGAGCGCGGTCGAAGGCATCGGCGCGAAGACCCTCGAGGGGCTTCGCGCGGCGGCGACGGTGTGACCGCGGACGCGGCCGCCGGACCGACGTCCGGGCGAGGTGAGCGCGCGATGCGGTTCCCACGCCTCCTCATCCCGGCGGCGGTCACCTGGGTCGGTGCGGCCGTCTGCAGCGCGGCTCCGACGCTGGCCTGGGGTGCGGTGCTGGTCGCGTTCGTCGTCGCCTCCGCCTGCCTCGGGTGCAGCACGGTCGTCCGGCGTCGCCGTGCAGAGTATCGCCCGGGGGAGCGCCGGACAGGGTCTGTCGTCACCACGACACTCTTGCTCTGCGCGTGTGCTGCGGCGCTGTTCGGCATGGTCGCCGCGTCGATCGCCGCACGCGCGCCTGATCGGCAGCCGGAGGCGCTGCAAGCGCTCGGGAGCACGCCCGTCACCGCCGAGGTCGTGGTGACCGGCGACGCCGTGCCCACCGGTTCGGTCACGGCTGCACCCACGGTTCGGTTCGCGGCCGACCTGGTGACGGTCTCGGACGACGTGGGAGCCCTGGAGGGACTCTCGGTGCCGGTCCTCGTCTTCGCGCCGGTGCCGGCGGATCGGGCGCCGAGGATCGGTGAGCGCTGGCGCGTCGACGGCCCCCTCCGATGGAATGCACCGGGTGATGCGCGGGCAGCGCTGCTGTTCGCACGGGAGGAACCCGAGCTGCTGGGGGAGCCGCCGGCGATCCTCGACTGGTCGGCGTCGCTCCGTTCCGGGCTCGTCGGGCTCGCGTCCACCTTGCCCGGTCCGGGCGGGGAGCTGCTGCCCGGCCTCGCGATCGGCGATGTGAGCCAGGTGAGCGACGCGGTCACCGAGTCGATGCAGCGCAGTTCGCTCTCGCATCTGACGGCCGTGTCCGGCGCGAACTGTGCGGTCATCGTGTGGCTCGTCAGCACCGCGGTCGCAGCGCTCGGCGGTGGGCGGAAGCTCAGGATCTCGTGCGCCCTGCTGTGCCTCGTCGCCTTCGTGGTCCTCGTGACGCCCCAACCGAGCGTGCAGCGGGCAGCACTCATGGCTGCCTTCGTCCTGGTGCTGGGCGGCTTCGGGCGGCCGATCCGTGGCCTCGCCGCGCTGTCGTTGGCGGTGGTCGTGCTCCTCGTCGCCGACCCCTGGCTGGCCGGGCAGTACGGTTTCGGACTCTCGGTGCTCGCAACCGCCGGCCTCCTGTTGCTCAGCGGGCCGCTGACGGAGGTACTCGGTAGATGGCTGCCGCGGGGGATAGCGGCCCTCATCGCGATCCCGGCGGCCGCCCAGCTCGCCTGCCAGCCGATGCTCGTCCTCCTCGACCCAGCGATCCAGCTCGGCGGCGTCCCCGCGAACCTGCTCGCGGGCCCGGCCGCCGCGCCCGCGACCATGCTCGGGCTGCTCGCCTGCCTGCTGGTCCCGTTCGCACCACCACTCGCATTGCTCGTCGCGTGGCTCGGGTGGGTGCCCGCGACCTGGATCGCCGCGGTGGCCCGGTGGTTCGAGGGCGTCCCTGCTGCACGGGTGCCCTGGCCGGAGGGACTACTCGGCGTCGTGCTCGTCACCGTGCCGACGGCCCTGATCGCCACGCTCCTGCTGTTCGGTCGGAATCTGCCTCCGCGGTGGTCGAGGACGATCGGGGTGGCGGTGGTCGTGTCGCTCGTGGCAGTGTGCGGTCGGGCGGTCGGGGACGGACTCGGCCCGGCCCTGCACCGGCCGGGCGACTGGATCGTCGCCGCCTGCGACGTCGGTCAGGGCGACGCGGTCCTCCTGCGACAGGGCACCGCCACCGCGCTCGTCGACGTCGGGCCCGACCCAGAACCGCTCCGCGCGTGTTTGGACGAGCTCGGGGTCTCTCGCATCGAGCTGCTCGTCCTCACCCACTACGACCTCGACCACGTCGGCGGCCTCGACGCGGTCGTCGGGAGGGTCGACGAGGTGCTGCTCGGGCCGGTGGACGACCCGGAGGACGAGCGCATCGCCCGAGTGCTCCGAGCGGCCGGTGCCGAGGTGCGACAGGCCGGCGCCGGAGACCAGGGGGTGCTGGGGGATCCGGAGAGCGCGGCGCCGTGGCGCGTCCTGTGGCCGGACCCCGCGGCAGGCGGCGTCGAACCGGGGAACGACGCGAGCGTGGTGGTCCGGTTCGACCTGCTCGCCACATCGGTGCTGCTGCTCGGCGACCTCGGTGAGGAGGCACAGGACCGGCTGCTCGGTCGGCACGCGCTCGGGGACGCGGTCGACATCGTCAAGGTGTCGCATCACGGTTCCGCCGATCAGAGCGACCGCCTGGCGCGCCGGGTGGGCGCGACGGTGGCGCTCGTCTCCGTCGGGACCGACAACGGCTACGGGCACCCGACGCGCTCAGCGCTCGAGCTCTACGAGGCCACCGGGGCCGAGGTCCTCCGCACGGACGAGTCGGGGACCATCGTCCTCGGCCCGGGCGACGGCGGCGGGTTCCGCGTGTGGTCGGAGCGCGGCGGGTGAGCCGCCGACCGCCCCGCCTGGCGTCGGCGGTCGCCGGTAGACTCGGACGGTCGAGAGGAGCCGCTGTGGCTGCACCACGTTCCGCCGGTCGCGGGAAGGCCAAGACGGCGGCCAAGGCCTCGGCGGCGATCCCGCAACTCGGCTGGTCCGAGATCCGCCCGGCGCCCGTCGTGTTGGTGTCCGGCACGGAGTCCTTCCTGGCCGACCGGGCGATCCGGCGGCTGCGCGACTTCCTCGTCTCCGAAGACCCCTCGCTCGAGGTCAACGACGTCGCCGCCGACAGCTACGCTCCGGGGGAGCTGCTCACGGTCGCGAGCCCGTCGCTCTTCGGCGAGCCCCGGCTCGTCCGCGTCAGCCAGGTCGAGAAGTGTTCCGACCAGTTCCTCACCGAAGCCATCCGGTATCTCGAAGCACCGCCGGAGGGCGCCTACCTCGTGCTGCGGCATAACGGAGGCGTGCGCGGCAAGAAGCTGCTCGACGCCATCCGCGCGGGCACCGGTGGCGGTGTCGAGATCGTCTGCACCGAACTCAAGCGGGACAGCGACAAGGCCGACTTCGCCGCGGCTGAGTTCAAGACGGCCGGTCGGCGGATCACGCCCCAGGCGCTCCGTGCACTCGTCGGCGCCTTCTCCGACGACCTCGCCGAGCTCGCAGCCGCGTGCAGTCAGCTCATGGCCGACGCGTCCGAGGAGATCACCGAGCAGACGGTCAACAAGTACTACGGCGGTCGTCTCGAGACGAGCGCGTTCGACGTCGCCGACGCCGCGATCGCCGGGCGCCACGGGGAAGCGCTGCTCGCCCTGCGGCAGGCGCTCGACTCGGGTGCCGACCCGGTGCCGATCGTCGCCGCGTTCGCGATGAAGATCCGCACGATGGCCAAGGTGTCGTCGGCACGCGGCGGGTCCGGGCAGATCGCCCAGCAGTTCGGTCTCGCGCCGTGGCAGGTCGACCGCGCCCGTCGGGACCTGTCCGGTTGGACGGACGCCGGCATCGGCCGCGTGGTGCAGATGCTCGCAGAGACCGACGCCGGCGTGAAGGGCGCGAGCCGCGACCCGGTGTTCGCGCTCGAGCGGCTCGTCGGCGTCATCGCGGCACGCGGGGTCGATCTCTCAGAGCGGTAACCCGTCGAGGCGGTAGAACGTCGAGCTGGCCGTGGTGGCGGGCGGCCCTTCGACAAGCTCAGGGACCCGTGTGCGCTCAGGGACCCGTCTGCGCTTAGGGACGGGTGTGCGCTCAGGGACTGCGGTGTGCTCAGAGACGAGCATGCACCGGGGACGCGAAAGGCCCCGCACGTTCCGAGGAACGCCGGGGCCTTGCAGCTGGTGTCGCTTAGAGCGCGTTGACCTGCTTGGCGATGGCCGACTTGCGGTTCGCTGCCTGGTTCTCGTGGATGACGCCCTTGCTCACGGCCTTGTCGAGCTTCTTCGAGGCGAGCTTGAGTGCGGACTCGGCCTGAGCCTTGTCGCCGGCGACGACGGCCTCACGGGTTGCGCGGATGGCGGTCTTCAGCTGGCTCTTGACGGCCTTGTTGCGCTCGTTGGCCTTCTTGTTGGTGCCGATGCGCTTGATCTGCGACTTGATGTTTGCCACGTTGGGTCAACTTTCGGTTCGAGGAAATGATGTTCGGTGCCGTCGGACGGAAGAGGGCGTCTTCAAGCGAGTTCTCGTGTGGTCTCAACTCACACGCAAGCCAACAGGCAACATTACCAGTCGGGCTGAGTTCTGGCAATCCAGGGTACCGCAGCGCGGGTCCCCCCCGCCGTGGGACAATGAGGGTTGCCCGATTCCACCCCTGACCCCGAGGAACGCGTGAGCCCCCAAGCAGTGAAGGCCCTCGAGCCGGCATCGACCGACCCGGCGTTCATCCGGAACTTCTGCATCATCGCCCACATCGACCACGGCAAGTCGACCCTGGCGGACCGCATGCTGCAGATCACCGGGGTCGTCTCGGACCGCGACATGCGGGCGCAGTACCTCGACCGTATGGACATCGAGCGCGAGCGCGGCATCACCATCAAGAGCCAGGCCGTGCGCATGCCGTGGTCGCTCAACGGCGAGACCTTCGCGCTCAACATGATCGACACCCCCGGGCACGTCGACTTCACGTACGAGGTCTCGCGGTCGCTCGCCGCGTGCGAGGGCGCGATCCTCCTCGTCGACGCCGCACAGGGTATCGAGGCGCAGACACTCGCGAACCTTTACCTCGCTCTCGAGAACGACCTCGAGATCATCCCGGTGCTCAACAAGATCGACCTCCCGGCGGCCGATCCCGACAAGTACGCGAAGGAGCTCGCGAGCCTCATCGGCGGCGAGCCCGAAGACGTCCTGCGGGTGTCCGGCAAGACCGGCATGGGTGTCGAGGACCTCCTCGACCGCGTCGTCGGACGCATCCCGAACCCCGTGGGCGACCCGGACGCACCCACGCGCGCCATGATCTTCGACTCCGTCTACGACACCTACCGTGGCGTCGTCACCTACGTCCGCATGATCGACGGCCAGCTGAGTCCGCGTGAGCGTATCCAGATGATGTCGACGCGTGCAGTGCACGACCTCCTCGAGATCGGCGTCAGCTCGCCGGAACCGACGCCCACCAAGGGCCTCGGCGTCGGTGAGGTGGGCTACCTCATCACGGGCGTGAAGGACGTCCGGCAGTCGAAGGTCGGCGACACCGTCACGACCGCGGTGAAGCCGGCGACCGACGCCCTCCCGGGCTACACCGACCCGAAGCCGATGGTCTTCTCCGGTCTGTACCCGATCGACGGCAGCGACTACCCGATCCTCCGCGACGCGCTCGACAAGCTCAAGCTCTCCGACGCTTCACTCAACTACGAGCCGGAGACCTCCGTCGCCCTCGGCTTCGGATTCCGCGTCGGCTTCCTCGGCCTGCTCCACCTTGAGATCGTGACCGAGCGGTTGCAGCGCGAGTTCGACCTCGACCTCATCGCCACCGCGCCGTCGGTCACCTACGAGGTGAAGACGGAGGACAAGCAGGTCGTCACCGTCACCAACCCGAGCGAGTTCCCCTCCGGCAAGATCCTCGAGGTGTCCGAGCCGATGGTCAAGGTGGGCATCCTCGCCCCCAAGGACTACGTCGGCACCATCATGGAACTCTGCCAGAGCCGTCGAGGTGCGCTGCTCGGGATGGAGTACCTCGGTGAGGACCGCGTCGAGCTGCGGTACACGATGCCGCTCGGTGAGATCGTCTTCGACTTCTTCGACCACCTGAAGAGCCGCACGCAGGGATACGCATCGCTCGACTACGAGCCCTCCGGCCAGCAGGCCGCCGACCTCGTGAAGGTCGACATCCTGTTGCAGGGCGACCAGGTCGACGCCTTCAGTGCCATCGTCCACCGCGAGAAGGCGTACGCCTACGGTGTGCTCATGACCGAGCGCCTGAAGAAGCTCATCCCGCGCCAGCAGTTCGAGGTGCCGATCCAGGCCGCCATCGGTGCGCGGATCATCGCCCGCGAGTCGGTCCGTGCCATGCGCAAGGACGTCCTGGCCAAGTGCTACGGCGGTGACATCACCCGCAAGCGCAAGCTCCTCGAGAAGCAGAAGGAGGGCAAGAAGCGGATGAAGATGGTCGGCAAGGTCGAGGTGCCTCAGGAGGCGTTCATCGCGGCGCTCTCCGGGGACGTGGAGACGAAGGACAAGAAGTGAACGCACGACGCAGTTCGTTCGAGGACGAAGCGGTCGACTACGCGGCCGTTGGCGCGACCCAGCGGACCGACCTCATGCAGTACCCGCCGGAGGGCTACGTGCCGTCGGAGGACGAGTTCCGCCTCGGGAGCGGTGATGAGCGGTTCGCCCTCGCGAGCAGCGCCCTCCTCACCTGGGGACTGCACCGCTCGAGCGGCGTGGAGATCTCCGAGGTGCACCCCGGCACGGGCGTGCAGTACGGCGGCATCGCCTTCGCCGAGGACGGTACGCCGCTGGAGCCCATCGAGACGCACGAGGAGCAGCGCTTCGCCGAGGACGGCACGCCGTTCATCACCCCGGGCACGACGGTCGTCTTCGCCGGCGCCGTCGGCGGGGAACCGCTCGTCGGGCCGCATCGCGTCATCTCCGTCACCGAGGAGCCGGGTCACGTGAGCCTGGCCATCGGCACGATGGAGGGCGATCCGGAGAGCGGCGAGCAGTCCTTCACGATCGAGCAGCGCGAGGACGACTCCGTCTGGATCGTCGTGCGCTCGTTCTTCCGCCCGACGAAGGGTGCAGCGAAGCTCGTCGGCTCCAAGCGTCGTCGCAAGACCATGAACGACGCCTACCTCCGCGCACTCCTGCCGTCGCGCGGCGTCTGAGCGACGGACCGTGCCGAGCGCCCTCCCACTCGCCGATCCGGCCCCGTCCGACGGACTCCTCCCGGAGACGGCGGCCGTCGGTGCCCACGAGCGCAATTTCGGGGTCTACCTGCACGTCCCGTTCTGCCGGGTCCGATGCGGCTACTGCGACTTCAACACCTACACGGCGACCGAGCTCCGCGGCGCGAAGCAGTCTGACTACGCCGACGAGGCGGTCGCGGAACTCCGCTTCGGCAAGTCCGTCCTGGCGTCATCGACCGTCCCCGACCGACCGGTCTCGACCGTGTTCTTCGGTGGCGGCACGCCGACCCTCCTGCCTGCTGACGACCTCGTCCGGATGCTCCGTGGCGTGACGGACAACTTCGACCTCGCGCCCGGCGCCGAAGTGACGACCGAGGCGAACCCCGACTCGGTCGACGCCGCCTACCTCCGCACGCTCGCCGAAGCCGGATTCACCCGGGTCTCCTTCGGGATGCAGTCCGCGGTGCCGAGCGTGCTCGCCACCCTCGAGCGCACGCACGATCCGGCTCGGGTGCCGCTCGTCGTGCAGTGGGCTCGCGAGGCCGGCCTCGGCGTCAGCCTGGACCTCATCTACGGGACGCCGGGGGAGACCCTGGCCGACTGGCGCGTCTCACTCGAGACGGCGATCGCCTGCGCACCGGACCACGTGTCGGCCTATTCGCTCATCGTCGAACCCGGGACGAAACTCGCGCGCCAGATCCGCTCGGGCGTGGTGGGGACCCCCGACGAAGACCTGCAGGCCGACATGTACGAGCTCGCCGACGATCTCCTCACCGAAGCCGGCTACGGCTGGTACGAGGTCAGCAACTGGGCGACGGACGACACGCACCGCTCCCGGCACAACCTCTCCTACTGGACCGGCGAGGACTGGTGGGGTGTGGGCCCGGGGTCGCACAGCCACGTCGGCGGGGTGCGCTGGTGGAACGTCAAGCATCCGGCGGCGTACGCCCAGCGGATCGCGGCGGGGGAGTCGCCGGCCGCCGGGCGGGAGACCCTGGACGACGAGACCCGGGAACTCGAACGTATCCTGCTGCTCACCCGCACGCGGGACGGCATCCCCATCCGGACGCTCGCCCCCGAGGCTCGCACGGCGGTCGCCGGGCTCATCGCCGAGGAACTGGTCGACGCTCGCCAGGCCCTGCTCGGACGGCTGGAGCTCACGCGCCGCGGACGGCTCCTCGCCGACGCGGTCGTCCGCCGTCTGGTCGGCGACTGACGCCACCCGAGACGCAGAACAGCCCCGCCCGGCGGACCGGACGGGGCTGTTCTCAGGCGTCTCGACGGATCAGGCCTTGATGAACTGGATCGTGAGCGGGTAGCTGTACAGCTCGCCC
Source organism: Plantibacter sp. H53 (assembly GCF_001650455.1). NCBI lineage: Bacteria > Bacillati > Actinomycetota > Actinomycetes > Micrococcales > Microbacteriaceae > Plantibacter > Plantibacter sp. H53. The sequence continues at coordinate 377 of NZ_LWCT01000017.1, read as the reverse complement.
TTGTTCGCCTTGATCGCGGCGATGATGCTGAACACGATCACGACGACGTAGACGGCGATGATGATGAACAGACCCACGACGACGATCGTCAAGATCGAGCCGACCACGAGCGCGATCAGCATCGTCAGCTGGAAGTTCAGCGCGGTGAGCGTGTGCGCCTTGATGAACGGGCCGCGGTCCTTGAGGACCAGGTAGCCGATCAGCGGGGGGATGAATCCGAAGAAGATCCCACCGATGTGGATGAGCGTCGACCAGAGCTTCTCGTCCGACGGGCTCATGGGCTGAGCGGCGGCGTACGGCTGCTGGTACTGCGGGGCGCCTGCGGGCGGCGGCGGGTAGGAGCCGGCAGCGGGCGGCGGCGGCGCGTAGCCACCGGC
>NZ_LWCT01000016.1:0-66741 GCF_001650455.1 Plantibacter sp. H53 | reverse complement strand
CTCCGGGGCCGCGTCAGCCGCGGAGGGCGACTGGGCCGGGGCTCCGGGCGAGGCGCTCCTCGAGACCGGCCCGGACCTCCGGCCACTCCTCGGCGATCACGGAGAACAGCGCGGTGGTCCGCCACGTGCCGTCCGCCCGCTGCTTGTCGCGGCGGATGAGCCCCTCGAACGTGGCCCCGAGGCGCAGGATCGCGGTGCGTGAGCGCTCGTTGCGCTCATCGGCCTGGATCTTCACCCGGCCGAAGCCCGCGTCGAAGGCGAGCCCGAGGAGCAGCAGCTTCGTCTCGGCGTTGACGGCGGTGCCCCAGACGCGCGGGTCGTACGCCGTCCAACCGAGGTGGGCCGCCTCCCCCGGCTCGTCGAAGTCCCCGAGGGTGGACGTGCCGACGAGGAGCCCGTCGTGTTCGCCGCCGACGAGCCGGATGACGTAGGTGTTCCGCACCCCGGTCGTGAAGTAGCCGTCCGCGAAGGCGTCGAACTCGGCCTGCGTCGTCGGCAATCCCGCCGGCCCGCCGCCGTAGCCACCGGCGAACACCTCCGGGTGCGCGATCGCCGTGAACAGCTCCGGATAGTGCGCGCGGTCCAGCGGTTCGAGGCGGATGGTCCGGCCGTCGATGGGGCGGGGCTCAGGGCGTCGTGCGGTCACCGTTCCACCGTATCCGGTGACGGGCGTCGGGCGAGGACCGGTCTCGCGGTCAGGCGAGGATGAGGCAGGTGGGCGAACCGGCGTCGAGCGTCCCGAGGAGTGTCGTCGGGACGCCCGTGCGCTCGTCGAGCCGGAAGCTCGCGATGGAGTTCGACAGCTGGTTCGCGACGTGCAGGAAGCGGCCCGACTCCCGGTGGTGACGCGGCATCGTCCCGCCGCACTCGACGTCGGCCACGGCCTCGACCCGCGAACCGTCGCCGGTGACCCGCAGGGTGGCGATGCGGTCGCTCCCGCGGACGCCGACGTGCAGCTGCTCCCGCGAGGCGGCGAGGCTGATCTCGGCACCCGTGTCGCCCTCGGACACGCCCTCCGAGGTCGCGACGGTCGCCGCGAGGATGTGCCAGTGCCCGTCGGTGCCGTCGACACCGAGCGTGAAGACCTCGACCGAGTACTCGGTGATGACGTGGAGGTGCCCGCTCGGGTGGACGACGAGGTGTCGCGGACCCGTGCCGCGCGGGAACACGACGGTGTGGTCGAGCACCAACCGCGACCCACGGAGCTGCCAGATGCGGACCGTGTCGTGGCCGAGGTCGGTGGTCGCGATGCGGCCGTCCGGGAGGAGCGCCGAGGCGTGCGCGCGCGACGGTCGGGACGGCATGGCCTCGCCGACAGCGGCCTCCAGCGCGAGGAGCGTGAGCGCGTCCTCGCCGGCGTCCGCGGACTCCGCAGCGAGCGCGGTGGGCGACGCCCAGGGGTCGACGGACGCCTCGCCGAGACGCGGGTCGCCGGCGAACGCCGCGTTCTCCGCGAGCGGGACGGTCACGACCCGACCGTCGCCGTAGCAACTCGCGATGAGGACGTCGGCACCGGGGACCGTCGCGACGTGGCACACGGAGTCGCCGGCTTCGATGGGCTTGCCGAACGGCGCGAGCCCGAACTCGCCGGAGCGCTTGAACGCTTCGACGGCCCCGGTCGACTCGCTCGCGGCGTAGACGATCGGCAGCGTCGGGTGCAGGGTGAGGAAGGACGGCGACTGCGCCTCCGACGACTGCACGAGGCGGAGGGTGCCCGCCTCGTCCTGGCGCAGCAGGCTGATGCCGGCACCGGTGCCGTCGGCCTCCGAGGTGTAGGAACCGAGCAGGAGGTAGGGGTTGTCGTCGCTCACCCCCACAGTCTCCCACCTGCGCCGTCTGACATCGGCGCCCGCTCAGGAGGCGCGGCGGGCACGGACGCCTGCCGCGTACTCCTTCGGGGTCATGCCGATCGCCTCACGCACGATCCGGATGAGCGTCGCACGGGTGATCCCGAGCGCGTTCGCGAGGGTGACGAGCGAGAGGTCGGGATCGTCGTCGAGCGTCGCCAGGGCGCGCCGGACCCGTGGGTCGAGCGCTCCGGTGTCGCGCTGGGCACGCACCGCCGGGCGAGGCCTGACCTCACCGCTCGTGAGCTCCTCGACCGGTGGCAGCCCGGGCAGGGACGGCTGACTGGATTCGTCCACCATGGCGCGTTCGACGCTCGTCGTTCGCTGCTCGGGTCAGTCGACGAGGTCGTGACGCACGACGATCGCGTCGCGGCCGGGACCCACACCGATCGCGGAGATGCGCGAACCGCTCATCGCCTCGAGCGCCAGCACGTAGTCCTGGGCGTTCTTCGGGAGGTCCTCGAAGCGGCGGACACCGGTGATGTCCTCCTGCCAGCCGGGGAACTCCTCGTAGATCGGGACGGCGTGGTGGAAGTCGGTCTGCGAGACCGGCACCTCGTCGACCCGGACGCCGTCGACCTCGTAGGCGACACACACCGGGATGGTGGCGAGGTCGTCGAGGATGTCGAGCTTCGTCAGGACGAAGTCGGTGACGCCGTTGATGCGCGCCGCATACCGGGCGATCGGGGCGTCGTACCAGCCGACACGACGCGGGCGGCCGGTCGTCGTGCCGAACTCGAAGCCCTTCGAGCGGAGGTAGTCGCCGGACTCGTCGAACAGCTCGGTCGGGAACGGGCCGGCGCCGACGCGGGTCGTGTAGGCCTTGACGATGCCGATGACGCGGTCGAGGCGGTTCGGGGCGACACCGGAGCCGGTGGCCGCACCACCCGAGGTCGCGTTGGAGGAGGTGACGAAGGGGTAGGTGCCGTGGTCGACGTCGAGCATCGTGGCCTGCCCACCCTCGAAGAGGACGATCTTGCCGTCGTCGAGCGCCTCGTTCAGCACCAGCGCGGTGTCGGCCACCATCGGGCGGAGTCGCTCGGCGTAGGCGAGGAGGTCGGCCACGATCTCGTCGACCGTGATGGCGCGGCGGTTGAAGACCTTGACCAGCAGGTGGTTCTTCTGGTCGAGGGCGCCCTCGACCTTCTGGCGCAGGATGTTCTCGTCGAAGAGGTCCTGGATGCGGATGCCGACGCGGTTGATCTTGTCGGCGTAGGCCGGGCCGATGCCACGGCCGGTGGTGCCGATCTGGCGCTTGCCGAGGAAGCGCTCCGTCACCTTGTCGATGGTGCGGTGGTACTGGGTGATGACGTGCGCGTTGGCGCTCACGAGGAGGCGCGAGACGTCGATGCCGCGGGCCTGGAGCGCCTCGAGCTCGTGGAACAGCACCTCGATGTCGATGACGACACCGTTGGAGATGACGGGGACGACGCCGCTCGTCAGGATGCCGGACGGCAGGAGGTGGAGCGCGTACTTCTCGTCACCGATGACGACTGTGTGCCCCGCGTTGTTGCCGCCGTTGAACTTCACGACGTAGTCGATGCGGTCACCGAGCAGGTCGGTGGCCTTCCCCTTGCCTTCGTCGCCCCACTGGGCGCCGACGATCACGATTGCTGGCATCTGGATGCCGCCCCTTCCGGATTCTCGTGTGCCCGGCGGATCCGCTGGGGAACCACGCCCTGACAGGCCGGACGCCCACCCTCTGCGGGCGGGCGTCTCGTGCACGCACCCCTCCATCGTACCGGAGGAGGGTCACGGGCACCGAGTCCCGGGCTGCGCTCGATACCATGAGGGGATGTTCAGGCCTCGGGCGGCCGTCCTGCCTGCCGATGGCCCTCGACGACCGTCCTCTCGACCGACCGAACGGAACCCATGACCTCCCTGCCGCGCCTCGTCGCCTTCGACCTCGACGACACCCTCGCCCCGTCGAAGTCCGCGCTCGACCCTCGCATGGCCGAACTGTTCGTCGCGCTCCTCGAACGCACCTCGGTGTGCATCATCTCGGGCGGCCAGATCGTGCAGTTCCAGAACCAGGTGCTCGACCGGCTCGGAGCCGCGTCGCCCGAGGCCCTCGGCCGACTGCACCTGATGCCCACCTGCGGCACCCGGTACGACCGCTTCGACGGCACCGCGTGGGTCACTGTCTACAAGCACGACCTCACCGACGACCAGAAGGCCCGAGCCATGGGCGCGCTCGAGACCGAGGCCAAGCGACTCGGCCTCTGGGCCGACGAGACCTGGGGACCGATCCTCGAGGACCGCGGCTCGCAGATCACCTTCTCCGCCCTCGGGCAGGCAGCGCCGGTCGCCGAGAAGACCGCCTGGGACCCCGACGGCGCGAAGAAGGAGTCGCTGCGCGCCGCCGTGCAGGCCTTGCTCCCCGACCTCGAGGTCCGCTCCGGCGGCTCGACCTCCGTCGACATCACCATGGCGGGCGTCGACAAGGCGTTCGGCATGACGCGGCTCGCCGAGCACACGGGCATCCCGCTGGAGGAGATGGTCTTCGTCGGCGACCGTCTCGACGAGGGCGGCAACGACTACCCGGTCCTCGCGCTCGGGGTGCCGTCGGTGGCCGTGCACGGTTGGCAGGACACGGCGGCGTACCTGGAGTCGCTCGGCCTGTAGGCCCTTCGACAGGCTCAGGGACCGGGGAAGCCGCTAGTCGGAGCCGAGGATGACGATCGCGGAGGTCGGCGGTGCCGCCGCCGCGACGAGGTATTCGATCTCCTCCGACGCGGTGGGGTCGGCCTCACGCAGGAAGGTGTCGAGACGCTCGACCTCTTCGGTCTCGCCGATCGCCTTCGCGGAGCGGCGGAGCGCGTAGAGCGAGCGCAACACCCCGCGGTTCGGCGCGTGCGACCACGGGATCGGGCCCTGACCGCGCCAGCCGGCGGCACGGAGCGAGTCCAGGCCGCGGTGGTACCCGACCCGCGCGGCCGCGTAGCCGGGGATCGGCGACTGCGGGTCGTGGACGGCGTCGGCGAGGAGTGCCCAGCCGAGCGAGGAGCGGGGGTGGGCCGCGAGGAGGTCCGCCAGCGCCTCGATCGAACCGACGGCCGCGTGGAACTCGGCATCGGTGGCGCTGTCGTCCGGCAGCAGTGTCGGAGGGGTTGCCATCAGATTCTCACCGGTCATCGTTCAACCATAGCTCCGTTCCCGGAGCCCGGCGTGGGAGGAAGCTGGCAGCCCTCGCTGAGAGCTCGCCGCATCCATCGACATCGATATTGCACACCGCTGTGCAAGATAGTACGATCGCTGTCATGACCACCACCCAAGCGCCTGCGAGCGGGTCGCGCGCCCCTCGTCGCGACGCCGCCGAGAACCGCCTCGCGCTGCTCGAAGCCGCCCGCCTGGCGCTCCGCAGCGACCCCGACGCCAGCCTCGAGACCATCGCGGCGGCCGCCGGCCTCACCCGCCGTTCGGTGTACGGACACTTCGCCACGCGCGACGAGCTCGTGAACGCCGTCGTCGTGGCTGGGGCCGAGCGCGTCGCCGCGTCGATCACGGCCGTCCGTGGCGAGGACCCGCTCACCACCATCGCGCTCATCGGCGACGTGCTGTGGGCCCAGGTGGACCACGTCCGGATCATGGCGCCGCTCGCCGTCCGCGGGCCGCTCCGCGCGGTCACGGCAGCAGCCCTCGAACCCGTTCGGACCCTCCTCCTCCGCACCGTCGAGGCCGGTGTCGCGGACGGTTCCATCCGCCCCGACATCGACGCCGGCGTCCTCGCCCGACTCGTCGAGAGCACGGCCGTCGGGGTGCTCGAAGAGGCGACCCGGTCCGGCCTCTCGACGAGCGCCGGCCGCCGCCTCGTCATGCTCGCCACCCTCGGGGCTGTCGGTCTGTCGTGGCAGGACGCCACGGCGGTCGCCGACCGCGCCGACACCGGACACGCAGACACCCACCGGCACACCGCCGGCACCGGTACGAACGAGGAGTCCTCCCATGCGCGTTGAACTCGACGGCGTCTCCAAGGGCAAGGGCGGCATCGTCCTCGAGCCGACCTCCCTCTCCTTCCGGACGGGCGAGGCGACCTTCGCCCGCGCCGAGACCGAGCAGCGGCCGACCGTCCTCGGCCTCATCGCCTCCGGCCGGATGAAGCCCGACACCGGGACCGTCCTCGTCGACGGAGCGACCGACCGCAAGACGATGCGCCGCGTGATCGCCCTCATCGACGCGCCCGACGTCTCCGAACCGGCCAGCGGCGTCGCGGTCTCCGGCGTCGTCGCCGAGGAGCTCATGTTCGCCGGCCGGGCGAGCCACCCCTTCGCCGTCGCGCGGTTCCTCGAGTCGCTCGACCTCGCACACCTCGCGAAGCAGCCGATCTCGACCGTCGCGCCGACCGACCGCGTGCGGCTCCTCACCGAGCTCGCGGTCCTCCGGGAGGACGTCACCGCACTCGTCCTCGTCTCCCCCGACCGCCACGGCGGCGACCCGCTCGAGTGGTGGAACCTCGCCCGCAAGCTCGCCGCCCGCGGCTACGGCGTCCTCGTGATCGCCGGCGACGCTTCGGCGACGGCCATCAACGCCACCGCGGACGCCCCGGTGTCCGAGAACGCCACGGACGAACTCGTCCCCCTCTTCCAGCAGGACTGGTCGTGACGCACACCGTGCACCACCACCGTCCAGCCACCACCTCATCCCGCACCATCCGTCCCCAGAAGGACCTCCTGTGAAGATCTTCGCGATGATCCGCGCCGAACTGTCCCGCCTGTGGGCCACCCCCATGTCGCGACTCGCCCTCGTCGCCCTCATGTGCGTTCCGCTGCTCTACGGCGGCCTGTACCTCTGGGCGAACCAGGACCCGTACGCCAAGCTCGACCAGGTGCCCGTCGCCCTCGTCGTCGAGGACACCGGTTCGCCGGCGACCGACGACACCACCGGCGACGCGACCGGTGAGACGGAGAACTACGGCGACGACATCGCCGACCAGCTCATCGAGGACGGCTCGTTCGCCTGGCACGAGGTCAGCGCGGCCGACGCCGCACGGGGCGTGAACGACGGGACCTTCGACTTCAGCGTCACGATCCCCGCCGACTTCTCGACCTCACTCACCTCCGCGTCGGGCGACGCCCCGCAGCAGGCGACGGTGCAGCTCACGACCAACGACGCCAACAGCTACCTGGCGACGACGATCGGCGAGCAGGCCGTCAAGCAGATCAAGGCGACCATCGTGCAGACGGTCAACCGTCAGGCCGCCGGCCGGTTCCTCATCGCTCTCGACACGATCAAGACGAAGCTCGTCGACGCCACCTCGGGCGCCACGCAGCTGGCCGACGGCGCACAGCAGGCCTTCGACGGCGCCGGGACTGCCCAGGCCGGCGCTGCGACCCTCGCGTCCGGCACGGCCCAGATCGCCGCGGGGACGGCCAGTCTGCCCTCGCAGACCGATCAACTGGCCTCGGGTGCCGAGCAGGTGGCGTCCGGGACGTCGACGCTCGCCGGCAAGGGTGACGAGGTCGGAGCAGCCGCCCAGCGACTCGTCGACTCGATCCCCACGGCCCGCGCCCAGATCTCACAGACGCTCGCGGAGAACGGCTTCACCCCCGAGCAGATCGCCCAGGTGCTGGCACTGCTCGACCCGGTGGCAGCCGACGCCACGACGGCGAACGAGCGCGTCCAGACCGTCGTCTCGCAGGTCGACCAGCTCAACAGCGGTGCCCAGCAGGTCGCCGGAGGCGCCCGGACGCTGAGTGACGCGATGCCCGCGCTCGCCTCGGGGACACAGCAGGCCGCCGACGGCGCGGCGTCGCTGCAGACCGGCCTCACGACCCTGCAGACGGGCCTCGGCACCCTCCGCGACGGCATCGTCACCCTCCGCGACGGTCTGCAGTCCGGCGCGGACGCCATCCCAGCGACCACGGCGGACTCCCGCGAACTCCAGGCCAAGACGATCGCCGACCCGGTCAAGCTGACCAACTCCTCCGTGACGAGCGCGGGCACCTACGGAGCCGGACTCGCGCCGTTCTTCGTCAGCCTCGCCGCCTGGATCGGCATCTACGCGCTCTTCCTCATCGTCAAGCCGGTCTCGCGGCGCGCGATCACGGCGCTCCACAGCCCCATCAAGGTGACCGTCGCCGGCTGGCTCACGCCCGGCCTCCTCGGCACGATCCAGATGGTCGCGCTGTTCGGGATCCTCGCCGGCGCCCTGCACTTCGAGGTCCACAACCCGCTCGCGACCTACGGGATGATGGCGCTCGCGTCCCTCACCTTCGCGGCGATCATCCTGACGCTCAACGTGTGGTTCGGCAGCGTCGGACAGTTCCTCGGCCTCGTGCTCATGGTCGCCCAGCTCGTCACGGCCGGAGGCACGTTCCCGTGGCAGACACTCCCGGCGCCGCTGGCCGCACTGCACCATGTGCTCCCGATGTCCTACGCCGTCGACGGCATGCGCCAGTTGATGTACGGGGGACGGATGGACGCCGCTCTGCAGGACGCCGGAGTCCTGCTGGCCTGGCTGGCGATCGCACTGAGCCTCTCGGCGATCGGCGTGACGCGGATGACGCACGCCAGGACGCTGCGCGACCTCCGGCCGAGCCTCATCGGCTAGGCAGCCATCGAGCGCGCAGGAGCCCGCGCAGGAGCGTCGTCCTCGGGTGGGACGACGCTCCGGCGCGTGTGGTCGGCCTGCTGCGTGCGACGCCCATTCGGGTCGGGCATCGTTCGACGTCGGCGTCTGAGCGCCGCGTCGATCCGGGTTCGGGTCCGCCCGACAGCGTTGCACTCCCTTGAGTGATCGACTGGAGGCGCGATCATGACGCGGAACGCGGCAGATTCTCGGAACGGTCGTCGAGCCACCGGAAGGACCGGCGTTCGTCCGGGGCGAAGACCCCGCCGACACACCCCGGAAACACCGGAGGCCGCCGGGAGTGGGGGGACTCCCGGCGGCCACCGGTGCGACGGAACGGGCGCGTTCCGTCTGGAGCAGCTGAGCGTCGTGGTTCGGGCCACGGCGATCAGCTGCGGGTGCAGCGCGCTGCTCAGCGGGAGAGCAGCGACGCCTCCTCGCGCTGTTCGGCGAGCATCCGACGACGCGTCGCGAAGGCGGCTCCGGCCCCCCAGATGAGGAGCGATGCGAACAACGCGCCGGCCGGAGCGATGAGCTCGCTCGAACCGGGCTGCGTCGCACTGATCGAGCTCGACGCCTCGTCGACCCGGGCCTCGGCCTGAGCCGGCGCGGCGACACCGACGATGAGAGCGACCGCGAGGGCGGCGGGGACGGCGAGCGCGGCGACGCCACGGACCTTGGACGGGTGGGTTCCTCGTTCGGGCGAGACTCCCAGGGCAGAGCGGTGCTTCATCTTCGATTCATCCTTCGGGTGACCGCCGATTCGCACCGCACGGATTCGGGTCCGTGCGGTGGCCCTCGGTGGCTTCGGGTGCCGGAGGGATTCGGGTTCAGCGGTGGAGTGTTGCTCCGCTAGACAGTATGCCGGGGGATGTCGGCACTTTGGGGGACCTCGGGGGCAATTGAGGGAATCTTGAGGTGTTCCTGAGGTACGCACACGGGAGCCGTTCGAAACCACCCGCGGACGGGGGCCAACCCGATCAGGACGCGTCGAAGGAGACGTGTTGCATGACCCAGGCGTGCATCGCGACGGCTGCCGCCGCGGAGGCGTTGATCGATCTCGTCGACCCGAACTGGGTGATCTCGAGCACCGCGTCGGCAGCGGCGAGCGCCTCCGGCGAGAGCCCAGGCCCCTCCTGTCCGAAGAGCAGGAGGCACCGCTCGGGAAGGCGGAACGTCTCGATCGGGACCGACCCCGGCACGTTGTCGATCGCGATGATCGGCAGCTCGGCCGCCGACGCCCAGGCGACGAGCGCCGCGACGTCGACGTGGTGCTCGACGTGCTGGTAGCGATCGGTCACCATGGCTCCGCGCTTGTTCCACCGGCGGCGGCCGACGATGTGGACGGTGTCGGCCGCGAACGCGTTGGCGGTGCGCACGATCGACCCGATGTTCATGTCGTGCTGCCAGTTCTCGATGGCGACGTGGAACGGATGGCGGTGGTCGTCGATGTCGGCGACGATGGCCTCCATCGACCAGTAGCGGTAGCGGTCGACGACGTTCCGGGTGTCGCCCTCGCGCAGCAGCTCGGGGTCGTACCAGGGGCCGTCCGGCCACTCCCCCTGCCATGGACCGACGCCGGCCGTCGGGCTCTCGGCCTGATCGGGGCCGGCGACCGGGTCGTCCGGGTGGAGCGGGGTCTCTGGCACCAGCCAACCCTACCCGCGCCGTGCCACACTGGAGGTCCGGGCCCGACGCCGCGCCACCCCCGCGGCGCAGCGCTCGCGCAGCCCGCACGGAGCACCTGGAGGAACGCATGTCACGACGCGACGAGGTCGAATGCTGGCTCACCGACATGGACGGCGTGCTCGTCCATGAGAACCACGCCCTCCCGGGTGCCGCCGCGCTCCTGCAGCAGTGGCAGGACCAGCGGACGCACTTCCTGGTGCTCACCAACAACTCGATCTTCACCCCGCGCGACCTGAGCGCCCGACTGCGCGCGTCCGGGCTCGACGTGCCCGAGGAGTTCATCTGGACCTCCGCGCTCGCGACGGCCGCCTTCCTGGCCGAGCAGGAGCCGGGCGGCTCGGCGTTCGTCATCGGGGAGGCCGGGATCACCACGGCCATCCACGAGGCCGGCTTCACCATGACGGAGACGAACCCCGACTACGTGGTCGTCGGCGAGACCCGCAACTACTCGTTCGAGGCCATCACCAAGGCGATCCGCCTCATCGCCGGCGGCGCGCGCTTCATCGTGACGAACCCGGACGCGACCGGACCGAGCAAGGACGGTCCGCTTCCGGCGACCGGTGCCATCGCGGCGCTCATCACGAAGGCCACCGGCATGGAGCCCTACGTCGTCGGCAAGCCGAACCCGATGATGTTCCGATCGGCGCTCAACAAGATCGGCGCGCACTCGGAGAACACCGGCATGATCGGCGACCGCATGGACACCGACATCGTCGCGGGCATCGAGGCCGGTCTCCACACCATCCTCGTGCTCACGGGCATCAGTGACGAGGCCGAGATCAACCGCTACCCGTTCCGTCCGAACGAGATCCTGAGCGGCGTCATCGACCTCGTGACGGAGCCCGTCGAGGTCGAGATCTAGGCCGTTCGGCCACCACCAGTCCACCGTTCCGTTCCCGCCCCGCCACGCACCGAGGACTTCCATGCGCGCCGTCGTCTACGACCAGTTCACCGCCGAGCCCGAGGTCCGCGACGTGCCGGATCCGGTGCCGTCCGACGCCGGCGTCGTCGTGCGCGTGGAGACCACGGGTCTCTGCCGGAGCGATGCGCACGGCTGGCTCGGGCACGACGACGGCATCGCCCTCCCCCACGTGCCCGGCCACGAACTCGTCGGGCGCATCCATGCGGTCGGCCCCGCCGTCGAGCGGTTCCGCGTGGGCGACCGCGTCACGGTGCCCTTCGTGTGCGCGTGCGGACGCTGCGCCCAGTGCCTCGCCGGGAACGGGCAGGTCTGCCCGAACCAGACGCAGCCAGGCTTCACCCACTGGGGTTCCTACGCCGAGCTCGTCGCCCTGCACGACGCGGACGTGAACCTCATCCCGGTGCCGGAGTCCCTCGACGCCGGTGCCGCCGCCCTCCTCGGGTGCCGGTTCGCGACGGCCTTCCGCGGGCTCGTCCACCGTGCCGGGCTCCGCAGCGGGGAGCGCCTGCTCGTCGTCGGCTGCGGCGGCGTGGGGCTGAGTGCGGCCATGATCGGCGTCGCGCTCGGTGCCGAGGTCATCGCCGTCGACATCGACGCCTCGGCCCTGGCGCGCGCGGCGTCGATCGGCGTCACGCACACGATCGACTCGAGCGGTCTCGACGAGGCCGCCGTCCTCGCGCGCATCGCCGAAGCCGCACCCATGGGCGTGCAGGTGTCGGTCGAAGCCCTCGGACGTGAGTCCACGATGCGCCTCAGCCTCCTCGCGCTGGCTCCGATGGGCCGTCAGGTGCAGATCGGCCTGTTCTCGAGCGAACCGACACTCCCGCTGCCGCGCATCATCTCGCAGGAGCTGTCACTGCACGGCAGTCACGGCATGCCGGCTTCCGACTACTCGGAACTGCTCGACCTCGTCTCGAGCGGTGCGCTGCGTCCGCAGGATCTCATCGAACACCGCATCGGCCTCGACGAGGCGCCGGCAGCACTCGTCGCCCTGGCGTCCGGCGATCGCTCGACGGGTGTGACCGTCATCGACGTCGCCTGACCCGCCGCTGACGACAGCGCCCAGTTCTACTGACTAACGAACGGCTGAGCCTCCTCTGGAGGGAGCGATCTGCCGCGTCCCCCAAAGCACGGACAGCAAAAAAACATTTCACATATTAGATTTTCTCTCTGAGCACTAAACCTTGTTGACCGCCCGGCCGACAAGGAGATCGATCGGAGGGTGAAATGATGAGACGGCGAAATGTACTCAGCATGTGGACGATTGTGGCGCTGGCCGTAACGACAGCAGCGTCGCCCGCATCGGCCGCGGTGGCCTCGAAGCCGCATGACCCACCGTCCACCGACAGCACCACGACGTACTCCACAGCATCCGGACTGGCATTTGACCTCAACGAGGCACTACAAGGAGTCGTCTTTCTACACGGGCCCGTCGCAGAGGCTCTCGAGATCAGTAAACCCTATTCCGACTCCATCACGGCGGACGAGATCGGCACTGTCATCGCAGTGGAGAGTCGGCTCATCGAATCCATGACTGCAGCCGACTCTCCTGAACTCGACGCCGCCGTGCACCAGATCATGTCTGGTGATCCGTATGTCGTCGAAGAAGGGTTGGGCGTCATCGCCAAGTCCTTCACGGCGGCGCTCGACAGAGAGTACCCGGGTGTCAGCGCCACACCCATCCGGTCGATCCAGTGCGGCGCAGTGGCAGTATGCGCGGCGGTTTCTGTCGCGGCCATTGCACTTGGTGCAGCAATCGCGGTCGTCATGTTTAATGTCGCAGGCAATGTCAACATGGTTTACAACCAGAATGGCCTTTGGGACCAGAATGGAGTCTTCAACGGCAAAGTGGCCCCTCGCGCATCAGACCCGACTCAAATCGTTCAGGACTACCCATCGCTTGCGGCGAGTGAGCAAGTTCGCAGGACCACGCTCGGGCTTCGCAGCTGGTGAGCCGTAGTAGATCTGCCACCAGTGCAGTCATGTACTTCGTCGTGTCCACTTTGTGCATGAGCACACTCGCTGTCACGTCCATTATCGGCAACAAGCTCCCGTCGAACGTTCTTACACCGTCTGGCCCCGAGGGACCGGTCAAACTCATATCGAACCTCTTCACCCAGGGATGGGGTTTCTTTACGCGGGACGCTCGGGAGGATCAAGTGAAAATTGCCGTTTTGCCACCAACGAGCGACCGATGGACCGTGATTGATCAAGATGGAATCATGCAAGCAAAGTATGCGTTTGGGCTCTCTCGGATGTCCCGCGCCGAATCGATCGATATCAATATCCTCTTCGGGGCAACCGATGAAAATACACCATGGACCGAATGTCCACCGGCAACTCTCTCGAGCTGTCTCGAAGCCCTCTCCCCGGAGACCAAGGTGCGTGTGTCACCTGTAATCTACGAGCCCATTTGCTCCAGCGAAGTCGTCTTGATCCGAGAAACACCGATACCGTTCGCCTACCGCGATCTCACCCGATCAAAGCAGACCTTCGCAACAATGCTTGCTGTGCAGTGTCCCGGTGAACATGAAAACTGAGACGTTCGGCAACTGGGTGCTCCGTCGGTTTGGTCGAGACCCGTTCGGTATTCAGCTGCAGCTCGGTCGGTCCGCGCTTGCGCTGGGGACGTTCATCACGCTCCTTGCCAACCCTGCTCATGTACTCTTCCATTCAGGCGAGTATGGAGGGGCACTCAGCGTGAACTGCGAGGGCCTTAGCGCGATTGGTGCGTTCTGCCGCCTGGATGTTGACGCAGATGTCATTCGCCTCGCACTCGCGGTCATGTGCCTTCCTGCCATGGTCGGACTCTTGCCGGCATTCTGCGGTTGGCTCCATGCATACGCGGCGTTTAGTTTGTCGAACAACGCCATCGGCATCGAAGGCGGAGACCAGCTCACCGTGACTCTCGCTATATTGCTCGCATTAGCCAGCGCGACGGACCGCCGGTGGTCAGGCTTCGCCGAGGCGCGTCGTGGGGTCGAACGAGCCTCCTTAATCCCTTCAAACGTTCTGCTCGCCGCGATTGTCGTTCAAGTGGCGTATGTATACGTTGAGGCCGCACTGGTGAAGCTGGGACACCCGATCTGGGCTGAAGGTTCGGCGCTGTGGTACTGGGTGCAGAACTCTGGATTTGGCGTCGCTCCAGCGACCGAGCGAGTTCTTCTTGATCTCCTGGCGAATCCACTCGTGAGCGCAAGCGTGTCTTGGGGCACAATCGTACTTGAACTACTCCTTGCCGCCGGTCTGCTGCTGGCCGGCCGCAGTCCTCGAGTCAGATTCATTGTACTTCTCGTCGGTATTGGCTTCCACGTCTTAATAGCGGCAGTAATGGGGCTGGTGACCTTTGCGATTGCAATGACTGGCGCACTACTTTTGTCCAGTTGGCGGGCGCGAGATGGCTATCCGCTGTGGTTGTTTCGATGGTGTCGAAATGTCGGCCGCCGGAGTCCACGGCGATCCTCACAAACATTGAACGGGCCTGCCTATGGAAACTAGGTTGATGCTAGCTCTCCTCACTTCCGCGATCCCGGTGATCACCTACGCAGGCACCCTCATAGCACTACAGCTTGGACCAAACCCGTTCATCGGGTTCCGGATATCGAAGGAGCTCGATGACCCAGCGCGTTGGCGCGATCTCCACACCGCGCTGCTCCCGCTGCTCCGCCGCCAACTCTGGCTCTGCCTATCCTTGATCCCGCTCACGACTGCGGTTCTGTTGCCGCCGGGAGTGTACGCGACCACACTGCTTATCTGCATAGGAGTAATGCTGGCAGCCGTAGCGAACTCGATTCGCTACGGCTTCGACATGCTCCGACGTCAATGAGTGGGCACGCCGTGGCGGTCCGGAGGACAGCCGCCATTACCGCCCTGGCGACTCCGATCGCATCGGTCCTGGGATCCGCGCTCGTCTGGCATGGAGAACTCCCGCAGGTAATTGGTACGCACTGGTCACAGCCGGGGCCGGCGGACCGCTCGACTCCGACTGCCGCGTTCTTCGCGACCTGGTGCTCCGTGAGCGCCGGCGCCACCGTCCTCGGGGCGACCCTCGCCCTGGTCCTCCGGAAGACAGTATCAGCGGCGTCGACCGCGCTACTCGTCTCAGGCGGAGTCTCAGCTTCATCGGCGGCGCAGTGGCTCATCTCGACCGGACTCACGCTGCAGGCCGGTGACGCTCGGCGCGCGGTGTTGGGGGCGTGGATACTGGTTCATCTCGCGGCATGGTCATACGGCGTCATCCCGATGCTGATCTGGCCACGCCCGCAGCGAGACGGGTGACGCCGGGGCACGCTCCCCACGACTTCAGACGGTGTGCGTCGTTCCAGCCGACGACCAGCTGGCCGACGTGTTCGGCTGCACCGGGTCTCCGGCCGCGCCAGCCGCGTTCGCGGCACCGACGAGCGTTCCGAAGTAGAACGCGAGCAGGAGCAGGACCGCGGCCCCCAGGCCGACGACCGCCCAGAGCAGCGCCTTCGGGATGCCCTGATCCGCGTGCTCTCCGCGGTATTCAGGGAGATCGCGGTCGGGCGCGGACTGCGTGGCCTGCGGTGGCAAGGTGGCGCCGACGATACCCGCAGCCGCGGCCGGGGTCGTGAGCGCGCTCGCGCCGTCGAGTTCCGGGAACGCGACCGTCTCGCCCGGGAGCGCGGCCGGCGCCGTCTGCGGCACGTTCGCGATCGGCCCCTGCGACGGGACTGCCGCGGCGTGTGCGCCGAAGACGGACACCGAGGCGGGGGTCACTGGTGTGGGCGCGGTGTCCGAGGCGACATCCGGCTCAGCCGTCGGGGAGGTGTGTGAAGCGCTGTCGTCGTCTCCGGCGGCGTGGGCCCCGTTCCGCCGGGACCCGCCGGTGTCGTCGTCGGGATCCGTGCCGTCGACATCGGTGCCGTCGGCGGCGACGAGGCCCGGGATGGGGGCGAGCGGGAGATCGGGGTCGGCGATCGCGTCGGCCTGGAGCGACCAGCCACCCTCGGCGGCGAAGGCGTCGGCGAGCGACCGTGCTGAGGCCGCCTCCGCCGTGGCGGCGGTGGTGGCGTCGGGCTGATCGGACGGATCGGCAGGGGCGACCGTGGCAGAGTCCTCGGCCTGCTCGGTGTCGGCGAGCGGCGTGGCAGCCGGCTCACCGTCGGTCGCGGCGCCTTCGACCGAGGCGACCTGGACCGCATCCGTCTCCGGTCCGAGGTCGAACAGCGACTCGAGCCGCAGCTCCTCGCTGACCGGCTCGGGCTCGCCGACCGGCTCAGGGTCGATCGAGTCTTGGTCAGCGATTGGGGCATCCGACGCGGCGGCACCCGTGGTGGGATCGGTCGCACCGCCGGCGACGGCCCCGTCCGGCACGAACGACGGAAGCGGCGTGACGCCCGCCGCAGGAAGTGGGACGGCGTCGAACTCGACGATCTCCTCGTCAAACTCGTCGTCGAGCTCCTCCGGGTCGACGGCGAACGCCGGGGTCTCGGAAGCTGGGGTCCCGGTGACCGGGGTCGGCGCCGTCTCGCGAGCGGAATCGGCGTCGGCCGAGGTCTCCGTGGCGTCGGTGTCGTCGCCCGAGCCGAGGCCGGAAGCGGCACCGGCAGCGGTTGCGGCCCCTGCGGCGGCGAGGCCACCGGCCGCCACTGCTGCGTCGAACCCACCGAGCGACAGCGTCGGGAAGAGGTCCACCGTGTCGTTCGCGGCGGGGACGATCGGTGCGGCATCCGGCGCGGAGCTGTCGGTCTCGGTCGCGTCGTCGGTCCAGCTGGCGAACTCGTCACCGGGTCCGTCGACGAGCGGGCGACCGAGCGTGACGGCGGCGAGGCCCGGAGCGAAGGGCTGGACGTCGCCGGCGATGAACGCGGCATCGGGCACCTCGCCCTCGAGCGCGAGCTCCGACGGGGACTCCGCGCTCACGGCTGACGACTCGGCGCCCTCCCACTCCACCGGCGGGACCGGGATGGGCTGGGTCGTGGGAGCCGCGTGCACGAGCGGGTCGAGGGCGTCGTTCGGAGCGAGGTCCCACACGAACGGTGCGGTGCCGAAGGGGCTGACCGTGGGCTCGGGTTGCACGCCGTCGAGGGAGATGAGCTCCGTGATGGAACGCTCGGCCTTCGGGGTCGGCGGGCCGAAGGCCGGAGGGACGTCGGCGGTGTCCGTCGCGTCGTCGTCGACCGGCGCATCGTCACGGCCGGACTCGGCATCGGTGTCGGTATCGGGTGTCGGCACCGAGGCAGCGGCTGCTGCCGCGGCTGCCGCGCCCGCGAGGGCCGAGAAGCCCGGACCTCCGAGGCTGTCGAACGGCCGCGTCTCATCGAGCGGTTCGGCGTCGACGTCGGGGACCGTCTCGGGCCACGGGACCTCGGCGGGCGAGGTCGGCTCCGCAGCACTCGTCGGCGACGCCGCTGCGACCGTGTCCCAGCGGAACGGTGCCGCGGGGGTGATCGGCTCGGAGGCGACGATGCCGTCGGACGCGGGCTCGGGATCCGAATCGGCGGTCGGCTGGACCGACTCGCTCGAGGACGGGGACGTCGTCCCCTCGGTGATGGTGCCGACGACGGACTCGTCTGCGGTGTCGAGTGGCTGGGGCGCTTCGTCGACCGGTTCCGCCTGTGCTTCCTCGGACGGCTGCTCGTCCGGTGCCGCGGGCGCGGCGCCGAACGTCTCACCGAACGGTTCCGTCAACCAGGCCAAAGGGTCCGTCCGAGGTGTGGAAGCCTCGGCAGGCGCCGGCTCGGCTGTCCAGACGTCGTCGGCAGCTGGTCCATCGGCCGGGGCCTCGTCGGGGCGTGCGGCGACGGGCGCCGAAGCGTCGATCGTCGTGTCACGGACCTCGACGGTCTCTCCGCCGAGGACGTCGTCGCCGAACGTCTCGGAGAGGCTCCAAGAGCCCTCCGGCAGATCGTCGTCCTGCACCTCGGCGTCGGGTGTCGTTACGGAGCCGGACGGCACATCGCGGTCTGCGGCGGTCGGCGTCGGCGTCGCCGGCGGGGCGGCGGGCGGCAGCGGTGCGGCGGGAGTGCCACCGTCGGGCGTCGAGGTGGCGGTGGTCGCGCCGATCTCCTCCGCCTCGACCGCGGCCCAGGCCGCCGGGTCGTCGGCCGCGAGTGCTCGGGCCGTGGGCAGGACGGCCGTCGAGACGTCCTCGGGGGCTGCTGGGGCGGCATCGGTGTCGATGTCGTCGCTGCCGCCGAGGCTCCAGGGCTCGTCGGCGACGGGTGGCAGGACGACCGGGTTCGTCGGCGCGGGCCGGAAGGTGCCGGCGGGCGCGTGCTGGAGGACGGAGTCGGTGTCGACCGTCAGCTCGTTGCGAGCGGGCGGGACCGGCGATGCCGGGGCAGGGGTCGGCGGGACGACCGGGAGCTCGAGGGCGTTCGGGTGACGCAGACCCTCCGATCGGACGGCAGCTTCCTCGGGCATGGCGCCGGCCGGGGCTGCAGGCGTGGCGGGTGCGGCGGGCTCCGCGCTGGTTGCATCCGGCGCCGGCGGTGCGGGGGCCGGTGTCGTGTCGTCGGCCGGGTTCGGCACCTGGTTCTGCCACCAGGCGAGGAGTTCGGCCTCGCTCGCGAACGCACCTGGAGCGGTGGCCGGGGCGGCGGAGGTCGGCTCGGCGGCAGCGGTCGTCTGCTCGACGGGAGCGGGCGACGGTTCGACCGGAGCAGGCGTCGGTTCAGCGTGCGTCTGAGCCGCCGGCGCATCCGGCACGGAGGGCGCGGACCACTGGAGCTCGGCCGGGACCGGCGCAGCCACCGACGAAGCAGCGGCCTGGGCATCGGTGTCGCCGACGACCGGCAGGACTCGGGTCCGGTCGTCGTCAGCGGGCGCCGGAGCGACGGCTGCCGAGGGGTGCTCGTCGACCGCGTCGGTGTCGGGCTGCGTCTCGATCGCCTCCGTGTCGTCGGCGTCGAGCTGCGAGAGCAGCCAGTCGGTTCCGTCCGCGGGTTCCTCCGGCAGCCCGGCCCCGCCGCGTCCGGTTCCGTCGCCGGACATCAGACGAGTCCCAGGTCTTCCAGGCCGATCGCGGCCAGGTACTGGTAGCCCGCGGCCTCGATGATCTCGCGGGCGCCGGTCGCGCGGTCGACGACGACGGCGACGGCGACCACCTCGGCTCCGACCTTCTCGAGCGCTTCGGCCGCCTTGAGCGGTGATCCACCGGTGGTCGAGGTGTCCTCGAGCACGATCACGCGCTTGCCCTGGAGGTCGGGGCCCTCGACCTGCTTGCCGCGGCCGTGGTCCTTCGGCTCCTTGCGGACGACGAAGGCGTCGTAGGTGAGTCCGCGCGCGGCACCCTGGTGCAGGATCGCGGCGGCGACGGGGTCGGCACCCATGGTGAGGCCACCGACCGCGAAGACGTCGGGGACGTCGGCGATGAGGTCGATCATGACCTGCCCGATGAGGGGCGCGACGCGGTGATCGAGGCTCACCTTGCGGAGGTCGACGTAGTACGTCGCTTTCTTGCCGCTCGTCAGGGTGAAGTCACCGTGGAACACGGCTTCCGCCGAGATGTGGTCAATGAGCTGAGCTCGTGCGTCCGTCACGTCGGAGAGTCTACAAGCTGTGACCCCCATCGCCGCAGTCGCCCGGATGGGGGCGGTCCGCATCCCCGACGCGCGAGAGCCCCGGCGTGTCGGTACGACTCGCCGGGGCTCGAGGACGCCACGCCGCCACCGTCCTGCGTCGGGGCGGCTGCGTCCGGGGGTCAACGCGCCGTGCCGGAACCCGGGTCCTCGGGGCGGTCGACTGCGAGCAGTTCCGCCTCGGTCGCTCCGCCGTAGCCCTCGGTCTCCGGGTCGCCGTGCAGGCCGCCCGAGACCGCGTACTCCTCCTCCGGTGACATGACGAGCCGGTGGCGACCCCAGACCGCGAAGGCGACCAGCATGACGACATAGACGACGACGATCGCGATGATCGCCGGGAGGAACGTCGGGTTGAGCAGGAAGCCCACGAAGATGAGCGCGGCGATGACGGCCGCGATGACCGCCCCCGGGACACCCCACGGGCTCAGGTAGGGCCGCTTGGCGTTCGGGAACTTCTTGCGCAGCAGCAGGAACGCGATCATCTGCATGAGGTACGCGAGCACCGCGCCCCAGACCGCGATGTTGAGCACGATCGCCCCGGCGACACCGCCCGATCCGCCGGCCGCGTCGACGATGAGCAACGCGACGAACCCGATGATCGCCCCGGCCACAAGGGCCACCCACGGCGTCTGCCGCTTGCCGGTGAGGGAGAGGAACCGCGGGTAGTACCCGGCGCGGGACAGCGAGTACATGTTGCGACCGTAGGCGAACATGATGCCCTGCAGCGAGGCGAGGAGCCCGATGAGGGCGAAGAGCGCGAGGACCGCCGCCGCACCGTCACCGACGATGGCTCGGAAGCCGTCGAGCAAGGGCTCCCCTGCCGTCCCGGTCGCCTCGGCACCGATGACGCCGGTGTTGAGGAAGAGGACGAGGAGGCCGGTCACGATGAGCGTGCCACGAGCCCAGAACCCGGCCTTCGGGATGTCGCGCACCGGGTTGTGGGACTCCTCCGCCGCGAGCGGCAGCTCCTCGATGCCGAGGAAGAACCACATCGCGAAGGGCAGGGCGAACAGGATCGGGAGGACGCCGTGCGGCAGGAACTCGGTCTGGCCCGCGTCGGGAGCGATGTCGAACAGGTTGGCCCAGGCGAACTGGCCGGAGAAGACCGCCATCGCGGAGAAGACGAGCAGGATGCCGATGGAGATGATCGAGACGACGATGGCGAAGCGGAAGGAGATGCTCGCACCGGCGGAGTTCAGTGCGATGAACGCGACGTACAGGATCGCCCACCACACGGGCGACGGCATGGAGAAGCCGAGCAGCTCGCTCGTGATGGCGTCGGCGTAGGAGGCCGAGAAGTACACGATCACGGCCGTGGTCGCGACGTACTCGATGGTCTCCGCGAGGCCGGTCACGAACCCGCCCAGCGGTCCCATCGCCGCTCTCGCGAAGGAGTAGGCCCCGCCGGTGTGCGGCATCGCTGCGGCCATCTCCCCGATCGAGAAGATCATGCCGTAGTACATCGCGACGAGGATGACGAAGGCGATGAGCATGCCGCCGAACCCGGCGAAGTCGATGCCGAAGTTCCAGCCGGAGAAGTCGCCGGAGATGACCGCCGCGACGGCGAGGCCCCAGAGTCCCCACACCCCGGCCGACCGCTTCAGGCTGCGTTTCTCGAAGTACCCCTCGCCGGCCGCGGTGTAGGTCACCCCGGAGATCTTGCGCGTGTCGTCAGCCATCGATGCGTCCTGTCGCTCGGGTTGCGCGCTCGTCGGGCTCGCACAACGTCCTCAGATTCGGTTGGCCTGACTCTAGGGCCCGCAATGGTCGCATGTACATACCTTTGTGAGGAAATCCCTCTCGCAAATGCATCGATCCGCTGGAGGCGTTGTGATGTAATGGTCGGGTTCGCGACCTTTCAGTTCTCCATCGAGGTAGAACGCCGACGACGGGTCCCCCGATCAACGAGGAGCTGCCATGCACCCACGCTCAGGAAACCTGACGCTCGAGGAGCTCACGACGGCCGTCGCCGCGCGCGAGATCGACACCGTGATCCTCGCGTTCACCGACATGCAGGGCCGACTCGTCGGCAAGCGCGTCTCGGCACGCCTCTTCGTCGAGGACGTCGCCGAGCACGGGGCGGAGTGTTGCAACTACCTGCTCGCGGTCGACGTCGAGATGAACACGGTCGACGGCTACGCGATGTCGAGTTGGGAACGCGGCTACGGCGACATGGCGATGATCCCCGACTTCTCGACCCTCCGCCGCGCGCCCTGGCTGCCGGGCACGGCCCTCGTCACCGCCGACCTCCAGTGGCTCGACGACGCCCCGGTGGTCGCTTCACCCCGTCAGATCCTCATCGCCCAGCTCGAACGGCTCGCGGAACGCGGCCTCGTCCCGTTCGTCGGCACGGAGCTCGAGTTCCTCGTCTTCGACGACACCTTCCGGGAGGCCTGGGCGAAGGACTACACGAAGCTGACCCCCGCCACCGACTACAACATCGACTACGCGATCCTCGCCTCGACCCGCATGGAGCCGTTGCTGCGCGACATCCGCAACGCCATGGACGGCGCCGGCATGTACTGCGAGGGCGTGAAGGGCGAATGCAACCTCGGGCAGCAGGAGATCGCGTTCCGCTACGACCACGCCCTCGTCACCTGCGACAACCACTCGATCTACAAGAACGGGGCGAAGGAGATCGCCGACGCCCACGGCAAGAGCCTCACGTTCATGGCGAAGTTCGACGAGCGCGAAGGCAACAGCTGCCACATCCACATCAGCCTCCGCGGCGAAGACGGTTCGGCCGTGTTCGCGGACCCCGACGCGCCCGACGGCATGTCGAAGCTCTTCCGGCACTTCCTGGCCGGGCAGCTCGCCGCGATGCGCGAGCTGACGATGTTCTTCGCGCCGAACATCAACTCCTACAAGCGCTACGTCGACGGCAGCTTCGCCCCGACGGCCGTCGCCTGGGGACACGACAACCGCACCTGCTCGCTCCGGGTCGTCGGCCGGGCGCTCGGCATGCGCGTCGAGAACCGGGTGCCGGGTGGCGACGTGAACCAGTATCTCGCCGTCGCCGCCCTCATCGCCGCCGGACTGCACGGCATCGAGAACGAACTGGAACTGGAGGACCCGACCGGCGGCAACGCCTACACGGGCGGTGCGCCCCGCGTCCCGACCTCGCTCCGGGAGGCGGCCGAGCTCTTCTCGCGGTCGACGATCGCCCGCGAGGCCTTCGGCGACGAGGTCGTCGACCACTACCTGAACTTCGCGAAGGTGGAACTCGCCGCCTTCGACGCCGCGGTGACGGACTGGGAGCGGGTGCGCGGCTTTGAACGCCTCTGACCCGGACGTCCCAGCGACCGACCCGCCCGTCTCGAGCGCTCCGCTCATCGGTGTCACGACCTACCTCGAACAGGCCCAGACCGGTGTGTGGGACGTCCCGGCGTCCTTCCTGCCGAAGGTGTACCTCGACGCCGTGACGGATGCGGGTGGGATCGCGGTCCTCCTCCCACCCCAGCCGGTCACCCGTGCCGTGGCCGCGTCCGTGCTGGCGCGGCTCGACGGCCTCATCGTCTCGGGTGGCGCCGACGTCGACCCCGGCCTGTACGGGCAGGCCGCCCACCCGCGCACGGGTCGACCACGGACCGACCGGGACGCCTGGGAGGAGGCGCTGCTCACGGCGGCGATCGACGCCGAGCTGCCGTTCCTCGGCATCTGTCGTGGCGCACAACTGTTGAACGTCGCGCTCGGCGGGACGCTGATCCAACACCTCCCCGACCTCGTCGGCGACGACTCCTTCCAGCCCGGCGAGGGCGTCTTCGGGCCGAAGACCGTCGCGATCGAAGCCGACTCGCGGCTGGCCGCGCTGCTCCGGCAGGACGACGACGAGCTCGACGTGCACGTCTACCACCACCAGTCGATCGACCGCGTCGCCGACGGACTCGTCGTCACCGCCCGCACCGAGGAGGGCGTCATCGAGGCGGTCGAGCTGCCGACGGTCCCCTTCGGTCTCGCCGTGCAGTGGCACCCCGAGGAGGAGACGGCCGACCGGCGTCTCTTCGCCGGGCTCGTGGACGCCGCGCGTCGACACCGCGACGCCGGGACCACCGCAGGACTCAGCACCAGCACCACACCCGGCACCGAGAGCAGGAGCACCACACCGTGAGCTACACGATCCTCAATCCGGCGAACGAGCACGTCGTCACGACGGTCGAGCACCTCGACCTCGCCGAGACGGACGCCGCCATCGCCCGCGCCGCCGTCGCCCAGCGGTCCTGGGCGGCCGTCAGCCCCGCCGACCGCGCCCAGGCGCTCCGCCGGTTCGCCGCATCGGTCGACGCCGACCGCGAGCACCTCGCGAGCCTCGAGGTCGTCAACTCCGGCCACCCCATCACCCAGGCGCGGTGGGAGGCCGGTCACGTCCGCGACGTGCTCGAGTACTACTCGGCGTCACCCGAACGGCTCTTCGGTCAGCAGATCCCCGTCGCCGGCGGCATCGACCTCACCTTCCACGAACCGCTCGGCGTCGTCGGCATCATCACCCCGTGGAACTTCCCGATGACGATCGCTGCCTGGGGGTTCGCACCGGCGCTCGCGGCGGGGAACGCGGTGGTCCTGAAGCCCGCGGAATGGACGCCACTGACGAGCATCCGCCTCGGTGAACTCGCCCTCGAGTCCGGTCTGCCCGAGGGCCTGTTCCAGGTGTTGCCGGGCCGCGGGTCGGTCGTCGGCGAGCGCTTCGTCACGAACGAGACCGTCCGGAAGGTCGTCTTCACCGGGTCGACCGCCGTCGGCAAGCGCATCATGGCCGGCGCGGCGGAGCAGGTGAAGCGCGTCACCCTCGAACTCGGCGGCAAGAGCGCCAACATCGTGTTCGCGGACGCCGACCTCGAACGCGCGGCCGCGGCCGCCCCCTACGGCGTCTTCGAGAACGCGGGCCAGGACTGCTGCGCCCGGAGCCGGATCCTCGTCCAACGGAGCGTCTACGAGCGGTTCATGGAGCTGCTGGAGCCGGCCGTGCAGGGTGTGGTCGTCGGCGATCCGAACGACGAGGCCACCGAGATGGGACCGCTCGTCTCCGCTCCGCATCTGGCCGCCGTGCGCTCGTACGTGCCCGAGGGTGCGCCGATCGCCTTCACCGGGAGCGCCCCGGACGGCCCGGGGTACTGGTTCGCGCCGACCGTCCTGACGCCCGGCCGCGACGACCGCACCGTCCGGGAGGAGATCTTCGGTCCCGTCGTCGCCGTCCTGCCCTTCGAGGACGAGGCCGACGCTCTCACCCTCGCGAACGACACGGAGTACGGCCTCTCCGGCTCGATCTGGACCCGCGACGTCGGTCGCGCGATACGGGCCGCTCGAGCGGTGGAGTCGGGCAACCTGTCCGTCAACTCCCACTCCTCCGTCCGCTACTCCACCCCCTTCGGCGGGTTCAAGCAGTCGGGTCTCGGGCGCGAGCTCGGTCCCGACGCCCCGCTCGCCTTCACGGAGACGAAGAACGTCTTCCTCGCCGTCGACTGAACGACCCGCACCACCCGGCCCCTGAGCACCATCCCCGGTCCCTGAGCCTGTCGAAGGGCGGGGCAGAGAGAAAGAGCACCACATGACCATCACCCCCATCGACCTCACCCAGCGGCTCGCCGGAAAGGTCGCCGTGATCACCGGCGGCGCGAGCGGCATCGGCCTCGCCACGGCGAAGCGCTTCGCCGCGGAGGGCGCCACCGTCGTCATCGGCGACCTCGACCCGACGACCGGCCAGGCGGCGGCCGAGCTCGTCGGTGGGCTCTTCGTCCAGGTGGACGTGACCGACCAGGCGCAGGTCGACCACCTGTTCGACACGGCGGCCGAGACCTACGGCTCGGTCGACATCGCCTTCAACAACGCCGGCATCTCCCCGCCCGACGACGACTCGATCGAGACGACCGAACTCCCGGCCTGGGAGCGCGTGCAGGACGTGAACCTCAAGTCGGTCTACCTGTGCTCGCGCGCCGCCATCCGTCACATGGTGCGGCAGGGGAAGGGCTCGATCATCAACACGGCGTCGTTCGTCGCCGTCCTGGGTTCGGCCACCTCGCAGATCTCGTACACGGCGTCCAAGGGCGGAGTGCTCGCGATGAGCCGCGAGCTCGGCGTGCAGTTCGCCCGGCAGGGCATCCGCGTCAACGCCCTGTGTCCCGGTCCCGTCAACACCGCGCTGCTGCAGGAGCTCTTCGCGAAGGACCCGGTACGCGCGCAGCGGCGACTCGTGCACATCCCCCTCGGTCGGTTCGCGGAGCCTGAAGAGTTGGCCGCGTCCGTCGCCTTCCTCGCGAGCGACGACTCCTCCTTCATCACCGGGTCGACGTTCCTCGTCGACGGCGGCATCTCCTCCGCCTACGTGACGCCGGAATGAGCTGACGACATGCCCGGGCGGGGGACGCGACCCCGGCGAAATAGACTGATCCGATGAGCGAGACGCGGAAGGGCGACGAGGCGACCGAGGTGCTCAGCGCCGAGCTCCTCCTGCGTCCGGGCCGCGCCGGGAACGCGTTCGAGGAGACCGTCCAGCGGCTCCTGCAGTCCATCCGTCTCGGGCTCATCGAGCCGGGCGGTCGCCTGCCGGCCGAGCGCGAACTCGCGACGATGCAGGGGGTCAGCCGGGACACCGTGCGGGATGCCATCGCCGCGCTCACCGAGGCCGGTTACCTGACCTCGCGGCGAGGACGCTACGGCGGGACGTTCGTCATGGACGAGCTGCCCGACGACGAGGCGATCACCGGGGCCCACTCCCCCGAGGCCGGCCGGGTCTCGATCTCGGCGGCGGAGATCGAGGACACGCTCACGCTCCGCAGCATCCTCGAGGTCGGTGCTGCGCGCGAGGCGGCGCAGTGCAAGCTGTCCGGCGCCGACCGCGAACGCCTGTGGCAGGCGCTCGGAGACTGCCGGGATGCGGCGCCCGCCGACTACCGCCGCCACGACTCCCGCCTCCACCTGCTCATCGCGGAGCTCGTGGGAGCGCCCAGCCTGCTGCCGCTCGTCGCCGAGTCGCGCATGCGGGTCAACGAACTCCTCAACGGCATCCCACTGCTGGCGGTGAACATCGCCCACTCCGACGAGCAGCACGAGCGCATCGTCAAGGCGATCCTGCGCGGTCACCCCGAGGAGGCGGCGCAGGCGATGGCCGAGCACGTCGCCGGCTCCGAGGCGCTCCTGCGAGGCTTCCTCGCCTGAGCGCCTGTCGCGGCGCGGACATGGAACGACCTCCCGGCGACGAGTCGCGAGGAGGTCGGATGCGCCGGTCGTGCCGGCGGGTGCGAGGTCCTAGAAGGACTTCGGGTAGGTGCGGGCCGGGATGGCACGGTAGCCGTCGCGCTTGACGACGACGACCGATCCAACGGCCGCACTCGCAGCGAGGAGGGCGATGATGCCGAGATAGATGGTCATAGTTCTATAAAACGCCTGTCTGGCATGAAGGACAAGCGAACAATACTGACGCTATTCGGTAGCATCGCTACATGGACGTCCGCCGACTCGACCTGCTCCGCGAACTCGCCGAGCGCGGCACCGTGCACGCCGTCGCCGAGGCCACACACCGCACCCCGTCCGCGGTCTCCCAACAGCTCAAGGTCCTCGAGCGCGAGGCCGGCCTGCCGCTCACCGAACGGCGTGGTCGCGGCCTCGTCCTCACCGACGCCGGCCGGGCACTCGCGGCCAGCGCCACAGACGTCGCCGTCGCGATCGAGCGGGCGACGAGCGTGTGGGACGAGTACCGCAACCGTCCGATCGGCACCGTCACGGTCGCGACCTTCCCCACCTTCGGGCAGATGGTCGTCCCCGCCGTGCTCCGCAGCCTCGAGGCGGTACCCGGCCTGCGGGTCGTCGTGAGCGACCGCGACCCCGACCTCGAGGACTTCCCCGATCTGGCGGCCGACTTCGACATCGTCATCGCGCAGGCGATCAGCGGCGAGCGCAACTGGGTCCGTCGCGGTCTCCGCATCACGCAGCTGCTCTCCGAGCCGCTCGACGTCGTACTGCCGGTCGGGCATCGCTTGAGCGGCCAGACCGTCCTGACCCCGGCGGACCTCGCGGACGAGTCCTGGATCGGCGTGCCGGTCGGCTATCCGCTCGACCGCCTGCTCCGCAGCATCGAGGCCGAATCGGGCGGCGAGCTCCGAGTGGTGCAGCGGGTGAGCGACAACCGCATCGCGGAGGCGATGGTCGCGGCGGGCCTCGGCATCGGGCTCCTCCCGCGGTACACGGCGAGCGGCCCGGAGCGCGGCATCGTCCTCCGTCCGCTCGCGGGGCTCGACGCGACCCGTCGGATCGTCGCACTGTCGCGTCCCGACCGCGCCGAACGCCTGGCGGTGCGGACCGTCCTCGACGCGATCCGTGTGGAGGCACAGTCGGTCGCCGCCTCGCACACCGCGCCGGAGCCCGAGGAACTCACCACGCCCCGCTGGGTGTGAGCTGGACCGTTCTCAGGAGTCCGTCGGTGCGCCGGTGGCGGCGACCGCGGATACCCCGCTCGAGTCCTGAGAACGGTCCCGGCGATGACGGTCAGCCCTCGGCCCGACCGACGCCGCTGCGCTCCCGGCGGTACCGCTGCACGCCGCGCCAGACCGCGACGCCGACGGCGATCACGACGCCCGCGATGACCACCTTCTGAAGGATGCCCGCGTACTCCTCGACGATGTGCCACTGCTCGCCGAGGAAGAAGCCGGCGAGGACGAAGATGGTGTTCCAGATGGCACTGCCCGCGAAGGTGAGCAGGGTGAACCGCAGGACCGGCATCCGTTCCACGCCGGCGGGGACGGAGATGAGACTCCGGAAGATCGGCAGCATCCGACCGAAGAACACCGCCTTCGAACCGTGCTTCTGGAACCAGGCCTCCACGCGGTCGACGTCCTCGACGTGCACGAGCGGCACGCGATCGGCGAGCCGTCGCATCCGGTCGCGTCCGAGCACCGCCCCGATCGCGTAGAGGGCCAGCGCACCGATCACGGAACCGGCCGTCGTCCAGATGAGGACCTCGACGAGACCGAGCTTGCCCTGACTGGCGGCGAATCCGGCGAGCGGCAGGATGATCTCGCTCGGCAACGGCGGGAAGAGGTTCTCGAGGGCGATGGCGAGGCCGGCTCCCGGACCACCCAACGTCTCCATGAGGTCGACCGCCCAGTCGGCGACCCCTCCGAGGGCGCTGTCCCCTCCGGTCGAGGCGGCGGACAGGCTGGACGTGGCGGCGGTGGACGTCGTCATACCCTCGACGCTACGCGACACCCGCTCGCCATCCCTGGGAACCTCCGCTCAATCCCCCACCCGTCGGTTCCACCGAACCGGCCCGTTCTCAGGACCGCTTCGGCGTGGCGAGCCTCACTCGGGGCGACACGCCGGAGGTCTCCTGAGAACGGAAACCGATAGCGTTGGGGCATGCGCATCGCCACCTGGAACGTCAACTCGATCCGTACCCGCGTCGGCCGCGTGGTCGACTGGCTCGTCCGTGAGGACGTCGACGTCCTCGCCATGCAGGAGCTCAAGTGCAAGCCCGAGCAGTTCCCGATGGAGGCCTTCACGAAGGCCGGCTACCAGGTGGAGCTCCACGGTCTCAGCCAGTGGAACGGCGTCGGCATCGCCAGCCGCCTCCCGATAGAGGACGTGCAGATCGGCTTCCCCGACATGCCGGGCTTCGGCAAGCCGCCGGCGAGCCTCGCGCTGGACGGTCCCGGATTCGACGCCGACGGCCTGCCGCTCGAAGCACGAGCCATCGGCGCGACGGTCGACGGCGTCCGCCTCTGGAGCCTGTACGTCCCGAACGGCCGCGCCGTCGGCGACCCGCACTACGACTACAAGCTCCGCTGGCTCGCCGCGCTCGAGGCAGACACCCGCTCCTGGCTCGCCGAGAACCCCGAACTGCCGCTCGCGCTCATGGGCGACTGGAACGTCGCCCCGCTCGACTCCGACGTCGGCGACCCGAGCTTCGGCCCTGGCTCGACCCACATCTCCGCGCCGGAGCGCGCCGCCCTCGCCGCCTTCGTCGACGCGGGACTGCAGGACACCGTCCGCCCGTTCGTCCCCGAGGGCTACACCTTCTGGGACTACAAGCAGCTCCGGTTCCCCCGCAACGAGGGCCTCCGCATCGACTTCATCTACGGCTCGCAGGCGTTCGCGGACCACGTCGTCGAGGCGTCGATCCACCGCAACGAGCGCAAAGGCGACAGTCCGAGCGACCACGTTCCCGTCGTCGTCGACCTCGACTTCACCCTGTCGGACGAAGAGGACGACGACTCACCGATGATCTTCGGCTGACACCGCTCCGCACCGCCCACAACTCCTGCTGTCGGAGCACGCCAGCGCTCAGCTGGGACCCCAGGCGCCAAGAACGAGCACTCAGCAGGAGTTGTGAACACGGCAGACGGCCTCGCCCGCGGACAGGCACCCGCTGGCCCCGCCTCACCCAACCGTCCGGCGCTCGACCGCCCGACCGTCCGAACCGTGTTCACAACTCCTGCAGGTCATGCCTCGGCGGCCCTGTCCGAGACCGGAGGCGGTAGCCGCCCCGATCGAGCAGGAGTTGTGAACGTCCCCCGATCAGGACGCGGGCGAGGAGACCCGGCGGCGGGAGAGGACCAGCGCGAGGGCACCGAGGGCGATCGCGCCACCACCCAGCCATGCGGGAGCGAGCGACGAGACGCCGGTGTCGGGCAGCCTGGCCGCAGCACCGGCCACCGGTTCGGCCATGACGACGCCGTCGGCACCGACGGTCACCTGACGCTGCAGGCTGTTCACACCGGTCTCCGCGTCCCAGGTGCCGACGTTCGCCGTCTGGACGGCGTAAAGCGGATTCGTCGCGACCGACTCGTGCGTGGCGGGCAGCGACAGCGCGGTGTCGTAACGACCGGCCGGGACGTCGGCGAGTGACGCCTGGAGCGTGACGGTCTCCCCCGCGCCCCAGGTGCGGGCGTCCGAGCCGAACGGGACGAGCACCGTGCGCTCGGCGTTCGACAGGACCAGGTAGGCGGGCCGGCTGTTGTACGGAGCCGCCCACCCGTCGTTCCGGACCGTCAGCGAGAGCGTGCCGTCCACGACCGAACTCTCGGTCATCACGAAGCGGTAGCCGAGTCGCTTCGCGGTGGTGTCGAGGTTCTCCTGGCCCCAGGACTGCAGGACGTCCTGCAGGTAGTCCCAGTTGAGGTAGCTGAAGTTGTAGCGTTCCATCTCGGCCGAGGCCGTCGCCCACTCCGAGCGCGGCGGGTTCACGTTGCAGGTCTCACCGCCCACCGGCACCCAGTCGCCCTCCTGTGCGAGGTAGTCCTGATCGAGCGAGATCGGGTCGGACAGGTACGTGCCCCAGTCGTCGGGCGCCGCGAGGAAGCAGTCGTTGTGGTGGCCGATGCGCGAGATGGCGCTGCCGTCGAACGCCTGCGCCTCGGTGATGGCCCCGGCGGTTCCGGACGGCACCCCGAGGATGTTCTGCTTCATGTTCATGGTCCGCACCTGGATGGAGCGGTCGGCGGGAACCGCCTCGAGGAGCGCCTCGACGACTGCGCGACGCTTCGCCCAGTCCTCGTCCGTGAGGACACCGGGGTTCGCCGGGTCCGCGGCGAAGTGGTCCGTGTAGTAGCCCTCGCCCCAGAGGCCGACGAAGCCGGCCTGCACGACCGAGATGACGTCGGCGTTGTCCTGGAAGATCGGTGTGAGCTGCTCGATGTGGGTGAGCACGATGTCGAGCGGTGCGTCGCCGTAGGGCGGTGTATAGGGCCAGTCACCGCCCGCCAGGTACGCGAAGCGGGGGATGATCGAGATGCCGGCGGCGCGAGCCGCGTCGAAGTCCGCCTGGACGAGCGCGAGCCAGGCGGGGTCGAGGGTCGGCTCGGCCACGAACCGTTCCATGTAGAAGACGCGGACGAGCTCGGTGATGCCCTCCTCGCGGTAGGCCGCCAGGGTGGCCACGTCGAGCGGCGTGTACCCCGGCCCGCCTTCGGTCCCCTCGGGGTAGTAGTGCGTGTTGTTCGTGTGGTCGAAGCCGCGCTCGGGATTCGCGATGATCGCATCGCTCGCCTCGTAGGCGACCGTGTCGGCCGGTGTCGGGGCAGGTGCCTGCGCCGCGGCGCTCAGCGGGGTGGCGACGACGATGCCGCACGCGGCGAGCACGGCGACGAGACGGAGACGACGGTTCACGGGAACTCCAACGGGGTCCGGTGGTGCACGGAAGAGGTTGCCCACATCCTGCTGAACCGACACCCGAGGTGCAAGGGAATGCTCGAAACCTGGTCGAAGTGATCACTATCGCTTAGCGATTCACCTCGGAACGCCGATCAGGTCGCCGCCCCCGCTCCCGCCTAAGACTTCGGTGCGCCCCCGCGCTTCCGCTTGTTCGCATCGATGGCGGGACGCTCCGCGACCACCGGCCAGGTGCCCGTGTGCCCCTCCCGTGCGGCCGCGGCTGCCAGGATTCGAGGCTTCGCCGCGAACCATCCGACGATGAGCAGCGGGATGAGGACGACGAGGGAGGCGAGGACCCAGCGGCCGGTCTCCGAGAAGCCCATGGTCACGAGGACGAAGGCGAGGAACGCCAAGGTCAGATACGACGTGAACGGCGCCCCGAACAGGCGGAACGACGGCCGCTCGACCTTGCCCTGCTTGGCCCAGCGCTGCAGCTGGATCTGGCAGAGGATGATCGTCGCCCACCCGCCGATGATGCCGATCGCCGAGATCTCGAGCACGATCTCGAATGCCTTCGACGGGACGAGCGCGTTGAGGCCGACACCCAGCAGGGTGAGTGCCGCCGTGAGCAGGATGCCGCCGAAGGGGACGCCGTTCTTGCTCATCTTGCCGGTGAAGGCGGGAGCCGAGCCGTTGACCGCCATGGAGCGCAGGATGCGGCCCGTCGAGTACAGACCGGCGTTGAGGCTCGACAGCGCTGCCGTCAGGACCACGAAGTTCATGACCGACGCCGAGATCGCCCCGGCCTGCTCCGACCCGATGTGCGAGAAGAAGGTGACGAACGGGCTCTCGCCGGCCTCGTAGGCCGTGTACGGCAGCAGGAGCGACAGCAGCAGCACCGAGCCGACGTAGAAGATCGCGATGCGGAAGATGACCGTGTTGACGGCCTTCGGCATGATCTTCTTCGGCTCCGCCGTCTCACCGGCAGCCGTACCTACGAGCTCGATGGCTGCGTAAGCGAAGACCACACCGGAGATCGCGATCATCGGGGCGAAGGCCCCGACCGGGAACAGCCCGCCGTTGTCGCCTATGACCGAGAATCCGACGGCGCCGATGTCGGTACGTCCGCCGAAGACGATGAAGCAGACGCCGACGATGAGGAAGATCACGAGCGCCGACACCTTGATGAGCGCGAACCAGAACTCCATCTCCCCGAACAGCTTGACGGAGACGAGGTTGAGCGCCAGCACGATGACGAGGGCACCGAGTGCGAAGACCCACTGCGGGAAGTCCTCGAGTTCCTTCCAACCGAACAGCTTGCCGAAGGTCTTGATGTAGAGCGCGGCCGCGGTGACGTCGACGATCGAGGTCATCGCCCAGTTGAGGAAGTACAACCACCCCGCGCCGAACGCCATCTTCTCGCCGTAGAACTCACGCGCGTAGGAGATGAACGAGCCCGAGGACGGGCGGTGGAGGACGAGTTCGCCCAGAGCGCGGAGGATGAGGAACGCGAAGAACCCGCAGAGCGCGTACACGAGGATGAGCGCCGGGCCGGAGCTGTTCAGACGCCCGCCCGCACCGAGGAAGAGCCCCGTGCCGATCGCGCCGCCGATCGCGATCATCTGGATCTGCCGCGGCTTGAGGGTCTTGTGGTATCCCTCCTCCTCACCGGAGAAGTCCTGCACGGCGAGCATCTCGTCGCCGACGGTCTCGCGGGATTCGGCCCAGTCTCCGGAGCGTACGTGTCGTGGGTTCGTGCCTTCGGTCATGTCGTCCCATCGGGTCGTGTCCGGTGGTGCTCCACCGGACTGGACGGTGGTATATCTCAGTCGCGCCCGCCCAAGAGTAGTCGCGAACGTTCGACTTTTCCGGCCATCGCTGTCCATTCTTCGGAGGACAGAGCTGTTCCGGATGGACCGGTTCCGGAGGTCAGGCGAGCAGGGCTGCGACGACGACGAGGACCGGTACGGAGAGGATCGTCGTCAGCAGGACGGTGTCGCGGGCGAGCGTGACGCCCTGCTCGTAGCGGCTGGCGAAGTTGTAGACGTTCTGGGCCGCCGGGAGGGCGGCGAGGACGACCGAGGCGAACAACGGCGTGCCACTCAGCCCGAACCCGAAGTGGGCGATGAGGTAGGCGAACCCGGGCATCACGACCGATTTGATCGCGGTCGCCACGAAGATCTCCCGACGTCCGCTGCCGGCCTGCAACGGCCGCATGCCGTGCATCGACATCCCGAACGCCATCAGGATGAGCGGCACCGCCGCGCCCCCGAGGAGTTCGAACGGGGCCATGACCGGCTCGGGCAGTGGGACGCCGAACAGGTTGAGCACGACGCCGACGATCGACGCAACGATCATCGGATTGCGGAAGGGTTGCGTCACGACACCGAGGAAGGAGACGGAGCCGCGCTGTCTGACATCGAGGATGGTGAGGGCGATCGGAGCGAAGACGAGCAGCTGCAGCAGGATGACCGGGGCGACGTAGCCGGCCTCACCGAGGACGTAGACCGCCACCGGGATGCCGATGTTGTTGGCGTTGACGTAACCCGAGCCGAGTGCGCCGATCGTCGCGACGGAGAGGTCCTTGCGCAGCCACACGGCGTTCAGCAGCACGAAGAGTGCGGCGGCCGACAGGGCACTCGCGAGGGCGACCCAGATGAAACTGCTGAACACCTCGTGCAGGTCGGCCGTGGCGAGCACGGTGAACAGCAGCGCCGGGTTGGTGACGAAGAACGCCACCCGGTTGAGCACATGCCCGGTCGTCGGGCCCCCGACCTCGAGACGCCCGGCGAGGTAGCCGACGAGGATGACGGTGCCGATGATCGCGAACCCCGTCAGCACTCCACCCATGCCGTCCAGCCTAGGTGCAGCCCGTCCACCGGCCCGGTCGAGCCGACGGTTGTGGAGCGGGCGGCCGGCGTGGAGAATCTGGGGAGGAGAGCCGGGCACCACCATCGCCCCGCGATCCGCTCCCACCAGGAGCCCGCACCAATCACCCACGAGGAGATCCGACGATGACGTCATTCGACCCGGTCGCGTCCAGCGACGCGATGCACAGCACCACCCTCCCCCACGAACGCCTGTCCATCAGCCGCGGCCCGCGCTCCGGGCTGACCATCAGCGTCGCCCTGCACTCCACCGCCCTGGGACCGGCCCTCGGCGGCGCGCGACTCTGGCGGTACGGGTCCTGGCTCGAGGCCGTCGACGACTCCCTCCGCCTCGCCGCGGGGATGACGATGAAGAACGCGGCCGCCGGTCTCGCGCACGGCGGCGGCAAGTCCGTCATCCACCTGCCCGTCGGGACGACCCTCGACCCCGCGGAGCGCCGCGACGCGATGCTCGACCTCGGCGACGCGGTCGAAGCACTCGGCGGCGCGTACCGCACCGCGGAGGACGTCGGCACGACCGCCGACGACATGGCCGTCGTCGCCGAGCGGACCGACCACGTCAGCGGGCTGCCGGCGGACCGCGGAGGTGTCGGCGAACCGAGCGAGGCTACGGCGGCCGGCGTGTACGCGGCCATCACCGCGACGCTCGAGACGGTCTTCGGCACACCGCTCGTCGCGGGCCACCGGGCGACGGTCTCCGGACTCGGCCAGGTCGGCGGCCGACTCGCCCGGCGCCTCGCGGCCGAGGGGGCACGCCTCATCGTCACCGACGTCGACCCACGCAAGCGCGCCCTCGCCGAGGAGATCGGCGCCAGCTGGATCGAAGCGGGCGACGAACACCTCGTCGAGACGGACCTCTTCGTGCCGTGCGGTGTCGGCGGTGCCCTGAACGCCCGGGTGATCGGCCAGCTGCGGTGTCGCGCCGTGGTCGGGGCGGCGAACAACCAGCTCGCCACCCGCGCCGACGCAGTGACCCTTGAGGAGCGCGGCATCCTGTGGGCGCCGGACTTCGTCGCGAACGCCGGCGGCGTGATCTACCTCGCCATGGCGTCCGAACCGGGCGCCGATGCCGCGGCCATCGAGCAGCGGGTGTCGGCGATCGGGCGGACCGTGCAGTCGATCTACCGGGACGCCGCTGCGGAGGGCGTCACGACGCTCGTCGCCGCCGAACGCCTCGCGATGGCCCGCATCGATGCGGCGGGCGGGGTCCTCACAGCGGTCTGAGGACGGCGAACGGCCCGTCCACCCGGAGCGGGTGGACGGGCCGTCGGTCGCCAGTGTCAGGCGACGTCGAGGGATCGCGTCAGAGCTTGACGACCATCTTCCCGGTGTTGGCACCGCGCATGAGGGCGAGGAACGCGTCGAGCGTGTGGTCGAGGCCCTCGTAGACGGTCTCGTCGAAGACGACGTCGCCGTTCTGCAACCACGCACCCATCTCACCGGAGAACGGCGGGAAGTGCTGCGTGTAGTTACCGACGGTGAAACCCGTGAGGGTGAGCCCCCGGGTCACGATGTTCGACAGGTTGCGCGGGCCCTCGGCACGCTCGGTGTCGTTGATCTGCGAGATGACGCCGCAGAGCGCTGCACGTCCGCCGTCGTTGAAGGCGTCGATCGCCGCTTCGAGGTGCTCGCCCCCGACGTTGTCGAAGTACACGTCGATGCCGTCGGGTGCCGCGGCCGCGAGCTGCTCGGTGACGGGGCCGTCCTTGTAGTTGAACGCGGCGTCGTAGCCGTACTTCTCCGTCAGCAGGGCGACCTTCTCGGCCGATCCGGCCGAACCGATGACGCGCTTCGCGCCCTTGAGACGGGCGATCTGGCCGACCATCGTGCCGACGGCACCTGCCGCACCGGAGACGAACACCGTGTCGCCCTCTCGGAACTTGGCGACCTCGAGCAGACCGACGTACGCGGTGAGGGCCGTCATGCCGAGGACGCCGAGGTAGGCGGACAGCGGGACGCCGGGGAGCTCGGGGACGACGCGGAACCCGCCGGCGTCCTCCTGGACGAGGTCGCGCCAGCCGAACTGGTGCAGGACGACGTCGCCGACGGAGAAGCCCTCGCCGGCCGACTCGACGACCCGGCCGATGGCTCCGCCGGTCATCGTCTCTCCGAGCTGGTACGGCGCGACGTAGGAGCGGGCGTCGTTCATACGACCGCGCATGTAGGGGTCGACCGAGAGGAAGAGGTTCTGGACCCGGAGCTGGCCGGGCGCGAGCTCCGGGAGCTCGACGGAGACGGTCCGGAAGTCGGACTCGGTCGGCCAACCGACCGGTCGCGAGACGAGCTGGATCTGGGTGCTGAGCGCGGGGGTGTTCATGTGGTGCCTTTCCTTGGTGCGGTGATTCGATGCATCGGTGGGTGGGCGCAGCACGTCGTCGGGTTGCGGACGGGGTGACGCCGGGGCGTCGGGATGGGAGGTGTCAGACGACCAGCGCGATGATGAGCGCGACGAGTCCGAGCAGCGGGGTGGTCCCCTGGACGATCGCGGCGCGTGCCTTCGTGCGGTCCGAGGTGATGAGGACGAGCGAGGCCAGGAGCATTGAGCCGGCCGAGGCGAAGACGAGGGCCGCGCCGATACCGGTCGAGCCGGTGATCAGGAAGACGATGCCGACGATCGTGCCGATCGCGAGGAACAGGTTGTAGAAGCCCTGGTTGTACGCCATCCCTCGGGTGGTCTCGGCCTCGAGCTCCGAGGTGCCGAAGGTCTTGCGGGTGGCCGGCTCGGTCCAGCGCAGCGACTCGAGCACGAAGATGTAGACGTGCAGGAGGGCGGCGATGCCGACGAGGACGAGACTGACGACGAGCATGGGACGGGCCTTCCGGGAGATCGGTGTCGAGTCGTCCGGGCGGAGCGACATTCTGTACCGATGGGTCTACTATAATAGTAGAACGCTCGGTACACAACCCACCCGTCCGGAGGGCCGGCCGAGCCAGGAGGAGGCACTCATGGGGCGCACGCAGGAGTTCGACACCGTCGCCGTCGTCCAGGCGGCGCGCGACGTCTTCTGGGACCGCGGGTACGAGGCGACCTCGCTCGCCGACCTCGAAGCGGCCACCGGTCTGCGACGGTCGAGCCTCTACCACGCCTTCGACAGCAAGCGCGGGCTGTTCGACGCCGCCGTGCAGGACTACCTCGACACCGTCATCCGACCGCGCCTCTCGGTCCTCGCGCGGGCGACGGACGGCAGAGCCGGGCTCACCACCTACTTCTCCGGCGTGCAGACGGTCATCGCGACCCTGCCCGACGACTCCCCCCGCCGCGGCTGCCTCCTCCTCAACAGCGCGGCCGGCCTCGCGGCCCATGACGATGCACTGCGCGAGGTCGTCGACGGCTACCGGGCCGAGCTCACCACCGCGGTCTCGGACGCCCTCGCCCTCGCCCGCCCCGAGGCGGACGCGGACGAACTCGCCGCGGCCGCCCGGCAGCTCACCTCGTTGTCGGTCAGCGCGCTGCTGCTCGCCCGGGTCAACCGGGAGGAGGCCGTCGCCATCCTCGACGTCGCCCTCGCGCAGGTCGGCAGCTGGTAGCGGACGCATAACACCGGAACCCTCCGGCTGTCACCGGCGGACGCCAATGTGACGCTCTGTTTCGGCGACCGGGAGTGACCCGTCACCCTCGCGTAGCATGGCGGGCACCCCACCCCTGGAGCCCGAGACCCATGACGAACGCCGCCCCAAGCCCGCTCGCCGCGAGCTCGCCCGTCACCCGCGACGCCGTCCACGGCGGCTCAGTGGATCGTGCCTCCACGGTCGCGTTCGCCGGGGTCGGCCGCACCTTCGCGAGCGGCGTCGGCAAACGTGCCGACGCCCCACGGCCCGTGCTGCGCGATGTCACGATCACCGCCGAGGCCGGTGAGGTCGTGGCGATCCTCGGCACAAGCGGCTGCGGCAAGTCCACCCTGCTGCGGATCGCGGCCGGTCTCGACCACCCGTCCGCCGGCTCCGTGCTCATCGACGGCACGCCCGTCGACGGCATCGACCCGCGCACGGCCTTCGGTTTCCAAGAGCCTCGACTCCTCCCCTGGCGCACCATCGCGGCGAACGTCGCGCTCGGTCTTCCCAAGCGGACACCCGCAGCCGAAGGACGTGCCCGCGTCGCCGAGCTGCTCGAACTCGTCGGGCTCGCGGACTTCGCCGAGCACCGCCCGCGGGAGGTCTCCGGCGGCATGGCGCAACGCGCCTCACTCGCCAGGGCCCTCGCTCGCCGGCCGGGCGTCCTGCTCCTGGACGAGCCGTTCGGCGCCCTCGACGCCCTCACCCGGCTGAAGATGCAGGACCTGCTGCTCGCCATCCACCTCGCCGCGCCCACGACCATCCTGCTCGTGACGCACGACGTCGACGAGGCCCTCCAGCTCGCCGACCGGGTCATCCTCCTGGGTCGCGAGGAGGGACAGCCCGGTTCGACCATCGCGCAGACCGTGACCGTCCCCGGCGACCGCCCGCGCGACCGCGGGTCGGCAGAGCTCGCCGAACTTCGCGGCCGTCTCCTCGACGGACTCGGCATCGACCGCCACGGTCTCGCCCGCGGCGACCAACGACTGCCGTCCATCCCGCACTTCCCGTACTGAGCCACCCACCACCTCCGCCGTCATCCCGCACCGATCCACAGCAAGGACCAACGCATGACCTCACGACGCCGCTTCACCATCTCCCGCGCCGGGCGCGCGGCCCTCGTCGCCGCGACCGCCGCCGCAGCACTCCTCCTCAGCGGCTGCGTGGCGGGCGAGAACGCTCCTGCAGCCGGCGGCGACAGCACCGCCGGTACCACCGAGGGCGGCACGCTCGACATCGACTTCGCGACCTACAACCCGCTCTCCCTCATCATCAAGGACCAGGGCTGGCTCGAGGACGCCCTCGACGACCAGGACATCACCGTCAACTGGGTCCAGTCGGCCGGCTCCAACAAGGCCAACGAGGCACTGCGGGCCGACGCGATCGACGTCGGGTCCACCGCTGGGTCCGCCGCGCTCCTGAACCGGGCGAACGGGTCGGCCATCCAGGCGATCGACGTCTTCTCGCAGCCCGAGTGGTCGGCGATCGTCGTCGGCCAGGGCTCGACGATCACCGACGTCGCCGAGCTCAAGGGCAAGAAGGTCGCCGCGACGAAGGGCACCGACCCCTACTTCTTCCTCCTGCAGGCGCTGGAGGAGGCCGGCCTGTCCGCCTCAGACGTCACGATCGAGAACCTCCAGCACGCCGACGGCTGGGCGGCCCTGCAGAACGGCTCCGTCGACGCCTGGGCCGGTCTCGACCCGATCATGGCCGGCGCCGAGGAGGCAGGCGCGAAGCTCATCTACCGCAACGTCGACTTCAACAGCTACGGCATCCTGGCCGCGACCGAGTCCTTCATCGACGAGCGTCCGGACGTCGCGCAGACCGTCGTGAACGCCTACGAGCACGCTCGTGAATGGGCCGCGTCGAACCCCGACGAGACGGCGCAGATCCTCGCGGACGCCGCGGGCCTCGACCTCGCCGTGGCGACGAAGGTGATCACGGAGCGCTCGAACCTCGACGTCGACCCGGCCCCGGGCGAGGCGCAGGAGCAGGTCCTGTCGATCATCGGCCCGATCTTCGTGGAGTCCGGCGACGTGGCCTCGCAGGACAAGGTCGACGACGCCCTGGCCGACCTCTTCAACCCGAGCTTCGTGGACGACGCGGACCCGTCCGCCATCGGCGCGAAGTAGTCCGGCCCCTGAACCGTCCCGAGAGGAAAGCATGACCGAGTTCGCCGGTCTCGGCACCACCGCAGCCGCGGGTGCCCAGGCGACCCAGTCCGGCCGCGAAGCACGCGCGGTCCTCGGGTCCCGCAGGATCGTCGTCGTCCTCGGCGGCTTCATCGTCCCCGTCGTCATCCTCGGAGCCTGGCAGCTCGTCACCGCGCTCGGCCTCGTGCCGGCCTCGCAACTCCCGGCACCCGCCGAGGTCTGGGCGGCCGGCGTGGACCTCGCGCAGCGCGGCTGGCTGCAGCAGGACGTCGCCATCTCGGTGCAGCGGGTCCTCATCGGCTTCCTCATCGGTGCGGTCCTCGGCCTCGTCCTCGGCGCGGTCGTGGGGCTCTCGCGCCTCGGCGACATCCTACTGTCGACGATCTTCGCGGCCATACGCGCCGTCCCGTCGCTCGCGTGGGTCCCGCTGCTCATCCTCTGGTTGAAGATCGGTGAGGAGTCGAAGATCACGCTCATCGCGATCGGCGCGTTCTTCCCGGTGTACACGACGGTCTCCGCCGCCCTCCGCCACGTGGACAAGCACCTGGTCGAGGCCGGCCGCGCCTTCGGCCTGAACGGTGTCGCGTTGTTCCGGACGGTGCAGCTGCCCGCCGTGACGCCCTCGGTCGTCTCCGGCCTCCGACTCGCGCTCGCGCAGTCGTGGCTGTTCCTCGTGGCGGCGGAGCTCATCGCCTCGTCCATGGGACTCGGATTCCGCCTGGTGGACTCGCAGAACAACGGCCGGGTCGACCGCATCTTCTTCGTCATCATCGTGCTCGCGCTGCTCGGCGCGATCACCGATGCGCTCGTCGGTGTCCTCGACCGCTGGATTAAGCGCCGCTGGGGATAGCGGTATGCCGCGGTCGGCCGTGCAGTTCCCCGGCGTGAACGGCCGAATGTTGCAGCGAAGTCGCTCCTGACGCAAGAAATCCGCACCCCCTCCGCCCCTACGCTCGAAGGAATCGTCACCCACCCCGGGCGACGCCTGCGCACGCGGAAGGAGGTTCACCATGTCGAACGTCGCCACCACCCACACGAAGAGCATCGTCGGAGAGCCGGAGGTCGTCGAAGACGCCGCCGCACTCGTCGGGCACCCGGCCTGGACGGACCTCAAGGCCGCCGCGACCGCGCTGCAGGCCGTCCAGGTGAAGGACGGCTCGATCCCCGAGGCGGGCGACCACGAGTCGGCGGCAGGGCACGTCGCCACGATCGTCGCGAGTGTCCGCACCCTCGCTCCGAACTTCCCGCACGACGCCGAGTACCTCGACGCCCTCGTCGCCGACTTCGACCGCTGGGAGCGCGACGGCTTCGGCGTCCCGGACTTCCTCGACTCGCTCGTCGCCTTCCACCCCGAGCGGCACCGCGAGGACGGCCTGGCACACCTCGTCGTGTTCCCGATGGTCACGCAGAACGGTTCGACCGACCGCCACATTGAGGCCGTGCTCGTCGAGGTCATCTGGCCCGAGTTCATCGCCGCGCTCGAGGCCGGCGACTACACGAACGCGCTCTTCGTGCCGATCCGCTTCCTCGACTTCACGCCGGGGTACGACACGAACTCCGCGGTCCTCTTCCCCGAAACGGTCGCGATGCGCGCGATCCCGGCGTTCACCTGGGGCGCGATCTTCCAGGACCGCGAGGCGGCCCGGTACCGTCGGGTCGTCCGAGCCGCGGCCGAGATCACCAAGCTCGACCTCCCCGCCGACGCCGCGTCCCTCCTGGACGACCAGCAGCTGGCCGAGGAGACCTTCGTCATGTGGGACCTCATCCACGACCGCACGCACATGCGCGGTGACCTCCCGTTCGACCCGTTCATGATCAAGCAGCGGATGCCGTTCTTCCTGTACTCCCTCGAGGAGCTGCGCTGCGACCTCACGGCGTTCCGCGAGTCGGTGCGGCTGGAGCGCACACTGACGACCCGCGCGGAGACCGAGACCCTCGACGCGGCGGACGTGGCGATCCTCGAGCACGCGAAGCTCGTCCAGTACGCGATCATCTTCGACCGCATCTTCCGGTTCGCCATCACCGGCTCGCGCGTCCGGAACTACGACGGCGTCGGCGGCCAGCTGCTGTTCGCGTGGATGCACCAGCACGGCGTGCTGCACTGGACCGACACGAGGCTCACGATCGACTGGGACGAGGTCCCCGACGTGGTCGTGCGGCTCGGCGAGAGCATCGACGAGCTGTACTGGCGATCGATCGACCGTCCGAAGACCGCGCACTGGCTCGCCGCGTACGAGCTCGTCCGGACGACGCTGACGCCGCACCCCGCGTCGCAGTGGGCGCGTGGGCTGTCCGACGAGATCCTCAGCGGACCGCCGCGCGGACTCACCGACGCGGTCCTCGACGACGAGTTCCCCCTGTCGATGTTCTACGAGGCGCTCGGCAAGAAGATGGCGGACGTCATCACGTCGACCGCCGGGATCACGGGGCGATCCGCGGCCTGACCCGACCGTGCCGCGGAGGAGCCCGGAGCAGCACTCTCCCGAGTGCCGCTCCGGGCTCTTGTTCGAGCCCGGAGCGGCGCCCTCCGTCGCTCGACGGATGTCCTCGGCGGGGCGTCGCGCTAGCGTGGACGGCATGAGCGAGCCCGCCGTCGACCAGCAGGAGGACCGCCCGGTCGACCCCTACGACGCCGAGTGGCGACGTCCTGCCGCGACGCCGTCGGAACAGCGATCGGACGTCATCCTCGCCATCGCCCTCGGCGTCGGCACCCTCCTCAGCCTGACGCTGTACACGATCGCCGGGTTCTACCCCGAGCCCGCACCGATGTGGGCGTCCGTCCTCTG
This sequence comes from Plantibacter sp. H53, assembly GCF_001650455.1. Classification (NCBI taxonomy): domain Bacteria; kingdom Bacillati; phylum Actinomycetota; class Actinomycetes; order Micrococcales; family Microbacteriaceae; genus Plantibacter; species Plantibacter sp. H53. Next base: position 23,712 of record NZ_LWCT01000016.1, on the reverse strand, counting down.
GGCGATCGGCATCACCGCGCCGCTCGCGTTCCGTCGCCGCTTCCCGTGCTCCGTCTCGATCGTCGTCGCCGTCATGTTCATCGTGGGCGGCACGGTGCTCGTACCCGAGGTCCTCTTCACGAACATCGCCCTGTTCCTCGCGATCTACACGGTCGGTGCATGGGTCCCGAACCGACGTCGCGCCGCACTCGTCCGCGTGCTCATCATCGTCGCCATGTTCGTCTGGCTGCTCGTCTCCATGTTCATCCAGGCGACCGACCCCGACGCGCTGCCCAGCCTCTCCCGGGTGGGGCTCTTCTCACCCCTCGTGGCGTTCATCCTCATCCAGATCCTGACGAACATCCTCTACTTCGGGGCCGCGTACTTCTTCGGCGAGCGCGTGTACCAGTCCTCCCGGGAGCGGGCGGCGCTCGAGCAGCGCACGGCCGAGCTCGAGGCGGAGCGCGCCCGTTCCGCCCGGCAGGCGGTTGCCCTCGAGCGGGTGCGGATCGCGCGCGAGCTGCACGACGTCGTCGCCCACCACGTCTCGGTGATGGGGGTCCAGGCCGGCGCCGCGCGCACCGTGCTCGATGCCGACCCGGCGGCCGCGCGGGATGCACTCACGAACGTCGAGCTCGGCGCACGGAGCGCGATCGACGAGCTGCGCAAGATGCTCGGCACCCTCCGCGCGCACAGCGAACCGACCGACGAGGAGAGCAGCCCGTCAACCGTCGGCGTCGGCCAGCTGGGCCGGCTCGCCGACGAGTCGACGGCGAACGGGCTGCCGACGAGGTTCGAACTCGTGGGCACACCGGTCGCGATCCCGGCCGTCGTCTCGTTCAACCTGTACCGGATCGCGCAGGAGGCGCTCACGAACGCCCGCAAGTACGGTGGCACCACGGCGACGGCCGAACTCAGGCTCCGCTATCTGGACGACGCGGTCGAGCTCGAGGTCACGAACACGGGGACCGTCCCGACGGTGGCCCGCCGCGGTGGGCTCGGGCTCATCGGGATGCGGGAGCGCGTGGCGTCGTCGGGCGGCGTCCTCGAGGTCGGGGCACGCGCCCGCGGCGGCTTCCTCGTCCGGGCCGCCATCCCGCTCGGCCGGCCGGGCGACCAGGCGATGGAGCCCGTCGCCGCGTCCATCGCCGACGCCCGCTTCGCCTCCGCCGCCGCAGGACGACCCCAGACCGCCACCACGAAGGACCAGGCATGACCGAGCAGCCCACCCGTATCCTCCTCGTCGACGACCAGGAGCTGCTGCGTGCGGGCTTCCGCATCATCCTGGGCTCACAGCCCGGGATCGAGATCGTCGGCGAGGCGTCGGACGGCGCCGAGGCCGTCGCGCTCGCGACGACGCTCGCGCCGGACGTGATCTGCATGGACGTCCAGATGCCGGGCATGGATGGCCTCGAGGCCACCCGTCGGATCGTCGCGGATCCCGAGGTGCACGCCGCGGTCCTCATCCTCACCACCTTCGACCGCGACGACTACCTGGCCGAGGCGCTCCGGGCCGGTGCGAGCGGGTTCCTCCTGAAGAACTCCTCGCCGGAGGAACTCGTCGCAGCGGTCTCGGTGATCGCGGGCGGGGAAGCGCTCCTCTCGCCGGCGGTCACCCGCCGGGTCATCGAGGGGTTCACCCGGCAGAACCCCGCCGTCGAGGACGCCGTGGAGGATCACACCGCCCCGGCCGGGCCGACGACCGGCGCAGACTACGACCAGCTGACGGAGCGCGAACGCGAGGTCCTGCAACTGGTCGCCCAGGGCCTGTCCAACCAGGAGATCGCGACCACGCTCTTCGTCGGCGAGGCGACCGTGAAGTCGCACGTCTCGAAGGTGCTGCAGAAGCTCGCCCTCCGCGATCGCATCCAGGCGGTCATCTACACCTACGAGCACGGGCTGGCGTCACCGCGCAGCTGAGGGTTCGCTCCGTCTCCGCGCAACCCCGTCGGTCGGTCGGATGCGAGGAGTAGCGTGACGACCATGGAATTTCGATACCTCGGCAACAGCGGACTCAAGATCTCAGAGATCATCTTCGGCAACTGGCTGACCCACGCCTCGCAGGTGGAGAACGACGTCGCCACGGCGAGCGTTCGCGCCGCCCTCGACGCCGGCATCACCACCTTCGACACGGCCGACGCCTACGCCAACACGGCGGCTGAGCAGGTGCTCGGCGACGCCCTCAAGGACGAACGACGCGCGAGCCTGGAGATCTTCACGAAGGTCTACTGGCCCACCGGCCCGAAGGGGCACAACGACGTCGGGCTGTCGCGCAAGCACATCATGGAGTCGATCGACGGTTCGCTCACGCGTCTCGGCACCGACTACGTCGACCTCTACCAGGCCCACCGCTACGACAGCGAGACGCCCCTCGAGGAGACGATGCAGGCCTTCGCCGACGTCGTCCGGGCGGGCAAGGCGCTCTACATCGGTGTGAGCGAGTGGAACGCCGAGCAGCTGCGCGCCGGCCACGCCCTGTCCAAGGAGCTGGGCTTCCAGCTCATCTCGAACCAGCCGCAGTACTCGATGCTGTGGCGGGTCATCGAGGAGGAGGTCGTCCCCACCTCGCGCGAACTCGGCATCTCCCAGATCGTCTGGTCGCCGGTGGCGCAGGGCGTCCTCAGCGGCAAGTACCTGCCGGGTGCAGAGCTCCCGCAGGGCAGCCGGGCCACCGACGAGAAGGGCGGCGCCGACACCATCAAGCGCTTCCTCGACGACGAGGTGCTCACGGCCGTCCAGCAGCTGAAGCCCATCGCCGACGAGCTCGACCTCACCATGGCGCAGCTGGCGCTCGCCTGGGTGCTGCACAACGACAACATCGCCGGTGCGATCGTCGGGGCCTCGCGTCCCGAGCAGGTCACTGCGAACGCCGCCGCGGCCGGTGTGAAGCTCGACGACGCGGTCATCGCCCGCATCGACGAGGCCATCGGCTCCGTCGCCGAGACCGACCCCTCGAAGACGGTCTCCCCGGAGTCCCGCCCCGCCTGATCCAGCGCTCGGCTGGTCCACGACGCCCGGTATCCCCCACTCGACGGAGAAGGGGACCGGGCGTTGTCGCGTCAACCCGTCCTGCGGCGGATGCCGGTGGCACACTGCGCCGCGTAGCGTGATCGCCATACCGGGAGAACCCGACGCAGGACACTCGGTCCAGCACGCAGATCACAGGAGGCGGCCGATGCTCGAACTCAGCCACATCGACAAGTCGTACGGCGAGCGGAAGGTGCTCGACGACGTCAGCTTCCAGGTCGCCCCCGGCCGCATGACGGGGTTCGTCGGCGGGAACGGCGCCGGCAAGACGACGACGATGCGCATCCTGCTCGGTGTCCTCGCCGCGAACGCAGGAACCGTCACGCTCGACGGCACCCCGCTCACCCCGGAGGACCGCCGCCGGTTCGGCTACATGCCGGAGGAGCGCGGCCTGTACCCGAAGATGCGGGTCGAGGAACAGCTCGTCTACCTGGCCCGTCTCCACGGGTTCACGACCCACGCCGCCAAGCGCAACGCCGGCGAACTGCTCGAGCGCCTCGGCCTCGGCGAGCGCCGGAACGACGCCCTCGAGAGCCTGTCGCTCGGCAACCAGCAGCGGGCGCAGATCGCCGCGGCGCTCGTCCACCACCCCGACGTCCTCGTCCTCGACGAGCCGTTCTCCGGCCTCGACCCGATGGCGGTCGACGTGGTCGTCGGTGTGCTCAGCGAGTTCGCCGCAGACGGCTCCCCCGTCCTGTTCTCCAGTCACCAGCTCGACATCGTTGAGCGCCTCTGCGACGACCTCGTGATCATCGCCGGTGGCAGGATCCGCGCCTCCGGCTCGCGCGAGTCACTCCGCGAAGCCCATGCCGGCAACCGCTACGAGCTGCTCACCGCGGCAGACACCGGGTGGCTGCGTGAGCGCCCGGGGATCTCCGTCGTCGACTTCGACGGCGGCTACGCCCTCTTCGACGCCGACGACGCCCAGGCGGCGCAGGCCGTGCTCCGTGAGGCGCTGACCCAGGGCGACGTCACGAGCTTCGCCCCCCTCCGACCCACCCTCGCCCAGATCTTCAAGGAGGTCATCCAGTGACCACGGCAACCGAGTCCCCGATCCAGCCCGCCGGTCGTCGTCGCTCCGGCCCGGCCTCCCCCAGCCTCGTGCAGAGCATCGGTCTCGTCGCCGAGCGCGAGGTCAGGATGCGCCTGCGCAGCAAGACGTTCCTCATCTCGACGGGCATCCTCCTCCTCGTGATCCTCGCCGGCATCGTCGTCGGCGGGTTCCTCGCGAAGAACACCGCCTCGGAGACCACGAAGGTCGCGGTCGTGGGGAACGCGGGTGCGGGACTGGTCGACGAAAAGACCTTCGACGTGACCGAGGCGGCCGACGTCGCCGCCGCTGAAGCCCTCGTGAAGTCGGGCGACGTCGAGGCGGCGATCGCACCGGCCACCGACGACAACCCCACCGGCGTCCAGGTCATCTTCGACTCCGAGGCCTCCAACACGCTCATCATGCAGCTGAGCGCGCAGCCGCAGGTCACCATCCTCGATCCCGACGCCGACGGCTCCGCCGGCTTCCTGCTGTACATCGTGTCGCTCGGGTTCGGTCTCGTGTTCTTCGTCTCCGCCACCACCTTCGGGGCGTCGATCGCGCAGAGCGTCGTCGAGGAGAAGCAGACCCGCGTCGTCGAGATCCTCATGTCCGCCATCCCCGTGAAGGCGCTCCTCGCCGGCAAGGTGCTCGGCAACAGCATCCTGGCGTTCGGGCAGATCCTGGCGATCGCTGCGCTGTCGGTGATCGGGCTGACGGTGACGGGCCAGACGGAGCTGCTCGGAGGCCTCGGGACCCCGGTCGTCTGGTTCGTGGTGTTCTTCGTGCTCGGCTTCATCCTGCTGGCCGCACTCTTCGCCGCCGCCGGCTCCCTGGTCTCACGTCAAGAGGACATCGGTTCGACGACGACCCCGATTACGATGCTGATCATGATCCCGTACTTCGCCGTCATCTTCTTCAACGACAACCCGGTGGTGATGACGATCATGTCCTACGTGCCGTTCTCGGCAGCCGTGGGCATGCCCGTCCGTCTCTTCGTCGGCTCGGCGCAGTGGTGGGAGCCGATCCTGTCCCTGCTGATCCTCGCGATCACGGCGGCGCTCGTCATCCTCGTCGGCTCGCGGATCTACGAGAACTCGCTGCTCAAGATGGGCGGCCGGGTCAAACTGTCGGAAGCGCTCAAGGCATGAGCGGGCTCGGCGGGATCGACGAGGTCTTCAACCCGGGTGCCTTCGAGGCCAAGCAGTTCCTCGACGCCGAGCAGCGCCTCCCCGCGCCGGCCCCGCTCGCGGGCGACCCGGCGGGCGACATCTACGGCGACGACCCCATCGTGCTCGACCTCGTCGATGAGGACGAGGAGGACCAGGACGCCCGGCTGACGCCCGAACAGGCCGCCGCGCTCGCGGCCGAGCAGCCGGCTCAGCCCTCCGCCGAGGACGAGCAGCAGGCCGCCGTCGCCTCCTCGATCGCCGTGCACGCGCTCGCCTACGAGCACGCGCTGGCGCAGGAGACCCCGGACGCGGAGCCGGAGCCCGGTGCGCACGCCGACATCGACGCCGCGATCGACGCCGTGCCCGAGGAGAGCGTCCCCTCCTCCGACGGCCCGCGTCACGCCGCCGACTGACCTCGTTTCCCAGTCCCCTAACTCAGGAGTGTCCCGGCGTGTCGGCCGCGCGCACCGGCCGCCACGCCGAGACACTCCTGAGGTGGGGAGACCGACGACACCGGGTCGGACGCGCAGGAAGTCGGCCCGCGATGCACGGAAGCTGCGTGTGGCATGCGCGAGGATGGATCAGTGACCGATTCTCTGCATGACACCAGCATCCGCGGCTTCGCCTCCGACAACTACTCCGGCGTCCACCCCGAGATCCTCGACGCCCTCGCGGCGGCCAACGGCGGCCACCAGATCGCCTACGGCGAGGACGACTACACCCGTCGGCTGCACGAGGTCTTCGCTGATCACTTCGGCCGCGACGTCGCCGTGTTCCCCGTCTTCAACGGCACCGGCGCGAACGTCGTCGGCCTGCAGTCCATGCTCCCGCGCTGGGGTGCCGTCATCTCGGCGTCGACCGCGCACATCAACTCCGACGAGGGCGGCGCGCCGGAGCGGGTCGGTGGCATCAAGCTCCTGACGGTCGACGCCCCCGACGGCAAGCTCACGCCCGACCTCATCGACCGCGAGGCGTGGGGCTGGGGCGACGAGCACCGTGCACAGCCGCTCGTCGTCTCGATCACGCAGACCACCGAGCTCGGCACCCTGTACACGCCCGAGGAGATCCGCGCGATCGCCGACCACGCGCACGGTCACGGCATGAAGCTGCACCTCGACGGAGCCCGCATCGCCAACGCCGCAGCAGCCCTCGGCGTCCCGCTGCGCGCGTTCACCGCCGATGCCGGCGTCGACGTGCTGTCCTTCGGCGGGACGAAGAACGGACTCATGTTCGGCGAGGCCATCGTCGTCCTCGAACCGTCGGCATCGGAGGGCCTCGTCTACCTCCGGAAGCTCAACATGCAGCTGGCGTCGAAGATGCGCTTCGGTGCGGCGCAGCTCATCGCCCTGCTCGAGCCGGCGGCCGACGGTGGCGACGGGCTCTGGCTCCGCTCCGCGACCCACGCCAACGCGATGGCCGCGCGCCTCCGCAGCTCCCTCGAAGCGCTCATCGCGGCCGGCGAGGCACCGGGACTCGGCTTCAGCCAGCCGACCCAGGCCAACGCCGTGTTCGCGACCCTTCCCGCGGGCGTCCCCGACCGCTTGCGGGAACGCTTCCGCTTCTACGACTGGGACGCGGCGAAGGGCGAGGTCCGCTGGATGTGCTCGTTCGACACCACCGAGGACGACATCGACGCGTTCGTCGCCGCGATCCGCAAGGAACTCGCCCGCGCGTAGCGGCCGGTCACGATGCCGGCGGGCCTCTGCGCGTCGACCCCCGATATGGCAAGGTTGGAGATCGGGCTTCCAACCGGATGAGAGAGACGGTCATGCACTATCAGTCGACGCGGGGCCACGATCTGCCCCAGCACTTCTCGGACATCCTCCTCGGCGGGCTCGCCCCGGACGGCGGCCTGTACCTCCCGGCCGAGTACCCGCAGCTGACCGCTGAGGAGCTCGAGTCGTGGCGCGAGCTGTCCTATGCCGACCTCGCGTTCGCCGTGCTGTCGAAGTTCGCCGACGACATCCCCGCCGCCGACCTCCAGGACATCACCCGTCGCACCTACACCGCCGAGGTGTACTCGAACGGCCGCGCCGGCGACGACGCCTCGCTCATCACCCCGCTGCGCACCCTCGGTGAGGAGGGCGGCACCGAGCTACAGCTCCTCGGCCTCTCGAACGGCCCGACGCTCGCCTTCAAGGACATGGCGATGCAGCTGCTCGGCAACCTCTTCGAGTACACACTCGCGAAGAGCGGCGACGAGCTCAACATCCTCGGCGCGACCTCCGGCGACACCGGGAGCGCGGCCGAGCACGCCATGCGCGGCAAGACGGGGATCCGCGTCGTCATGCTGAGCCCGCACGGCCGCATGAGCAGCTTCCAGCGCGCGCAGATGTTCAGTCTCCAGGACGACAACATCGTGAACCTCGCCGTCGAGGGCAACTTCGACGACTGCCAGGACATCGTGAAGGCCGTCTCGAAGGACGCTCCGTTCAAGGCGCTCCACGCCGTCGGTACGGTCAACTCGATCAACTGGGCCCGCGTCGTCGCGCAGGTCGTGTACTACGTGCACGGCTGGCTCCTCGCGACCGACGGTCCGGGCCAGAAGGTGTCGTTCTCGGTGCCGTCCGGGAACTTCGGCAACGTCTGCGCCGGGCACATCGCCCGCTCCATGGGGCTGCCGATCGACCAGCTCGTCGTCGCGACGAACGAGAACGACGTCCTCGACGAGTTCTTCCGAACGGGCGTGTACCGCCCGCGCTCGGCGGCCGAGACGCACCACACGTCGAGTCCGAGCATGGACATCTCGAAGGCGTCCAACTTCGAGCGTTTCCTCTACGACCTCGTCGGTCAGGACGCGACCCGCCTCGGTGAGCTGTTCCGGTCCCTCGACGAGGAGGGCGGGTTCGACCTCTCCGGGACGCCCGAGTTCGAGCGGATCAGCGAGTTCGGCTTCGTCTCTGGCCGCAGCACCCACGCCGACCGCGTCGCCACCATCCGCGACGTGCACGAGCGTTACGGCGTCACGATCGACCCGCACACCGCCGACGGCGTCACGGTCGCCCGTCGCCACCTGCGCGAGGGCGTCCCGATGCTCGTGCTCGAGACCGCGCTGCCGGCGAAGTTCGCCGAGATCGTCCGCGAGGCGCTCGGCGAGGAGCCGGAGCGTCCCGAGGCGTTCGAGGGCATCGAGGGTCTCGAACAGCGATTCGAGATCGTGCCGGCCGACGTCGACCGCATCAAGGCGAGCATCGCGCAGCACACCGGACGCTGACCCACCCCGGTCCCTGAGCCTGTCCCGGCCCCGATCCCTGAGCCGACTCGGTCCGTGAGCCCGCGCCGGTCCCTGAGCCTGTCGAAGGGCACCCGACCGCGCCGTCGACACCGCGTCCGGTCCGGCGGGGAGCGCGGAGGATAAGCGTCCGGCGACCCGGAGCCAAGCCCCCGCGGCGATGCGGCGTCCGCTCTACGCTGCCGTCATGAGCAATCCCATGGATCCAGCAGCAGCAGACGCCCAACGTGAAGCCCTCGCCCACGGCGGCCCAGGTGCCCAGGCACACGTGCCCGGCGAGGACCAGACCGACAGCTCGGTCGGCGGTGTCGTTCCCGACGGCGGTGCGGTCGACCGCTCGGCCGACGACGCGGCCCCCGGCGACGGCGGTCTGAGCAACGCCGGTGACGGCGTCGGTGGTGACGACATCGTCGGCGACGCCGGACTCGACGACGCGGACACCGAGGATGCCGTCGAAGACCTCGACGACCAGGACGACCTCGCCGACCGCGCGCCCGTCGGCGACAGCTTCGGCGAGGGCCCGGAGTAGCGAGGAGTCACGCCCTGGGGGCGCCGCTCCGGTCCCTGAGCCTGTCGAAGGAACCCGGTCGACGCCCCCGGTCCCTGAGCCTGTCGAAGGGCGCTCAGGGGACCAGGATGAGCTTCCCGCTCGGGTGACCCGACTCGCTCTCGCGGTGCGCCTCGGCCGCCTCGGTGAGCGGCCGGACGGTGCCGAGTTCGAAGTGGAACCGTCCCTGCTCGACGAGGGACGCGACCGCCGGGATCGCCTCCGCCCGCCAGGCCTGCTCCTGCTCCGTGAGCGGGAGCGGGTTGCCGCCGGACCACGCCTGGATCCCGAGGTCGGCCGCCTTCGCGCCGACGACGATCGTGCCGATGTGCTGCCGGTCCTCGACGAGCTCGAACGAGGCCTCGAGCGCCTCGTCGGTGCCGACGGCGTCGAGTACGCGGTCGACGCCCTGCGGAGCGGCCTCGCGCACGCGCTCCACGAGCCCGGGACCGTAGGTGACGGGGATCGCCCCCAGCTCCCGCAGACGTGCGTGGTTCCCTTCGCTCGCGGTGGCGACGACGGTCGCTCCCCAAGCCACGGCGAACTGCACGGCGGCGTGCCCCACCGAGCCCGATCCACCGTGGATCAGGAGGGTCGTCCCCTCGGTCACGCCGAGCGAGCGTAGTGCTTGATAGGCCGTGCTCACGGGGATGCCGATCGCCGCGGCCTCCTCGAAGGAGATGGCAGCCGGTTTGCGGATGATCTGGTCGGGTGTGACGACGACGTGGGTCGCGTACGTCCCGGAGGCGTTGACGACGACGACCTCGTCGCCGATGGACCAGCCGTCGACCCCGTCGCCGACCTCGACGACGCCGCCGGCGCCGTCGCTCCCGACGCGTCGGGTGCCCTGCAGCTCGCCGCCGCGGAGGCCGCTGCGGAGCTTCCAGTCGATCGGGTTCACGCCCGCGGCGCGCACCTCGACGACGAGTTCGCCGGGACCCGCCTCAGGCGTCGGGACCTCGACGAGGTCGAGGACGTCGGCCGAGCCGAGCTCCTGGTACTGGATGACGGTCGCCATGTCGTTCCCTTCCCGAGATGCGCCTGCGCACCCCTGATCGACGTCCGCCACGCATCGTGGCGGCCCTCCGAGGCTACTCCCGACGCTCCTCCACAGCCCCTCGGAACCTCCGGACCGTGACGCCCCATGACCCGCGGATGGCACCGGCACCGGACTCCCGCGTAGCGTTGCAGCATGCCTCCCACTGATGGATCGACGTCCGCGGCGCCCGCCGCCACCATCGCGAACCTCCTCGCCGAGACCCGCAGCTACGCCCCGCCGGCCGACCTCGCCCGGACGGCGAACGTCGGCCCGGAGGAGTTGGTCCGCGCGGCCGCCGACCCCGTGGCGTTCTGGGAGGAGCAGGCCCGACGCCTCGACTGGGTCACCCCGTGGCACACGGCGCACACGTGGGACCCGGCCCGACCGGTCGACGGGTCCGACCCGACGGACCCCGAGCCCGAGCTCACCGTCCCCGCCGCCACCTGGTTCGCCGGGGGAACGCTCAACGTGGCGGTCAACTGCGTCGACCGCCACGTCGATGCCGGACGAGGCGACAAGGTCGCCCTCCACTTCGAGGGCGAGCCGGGCGACCGCCGCTCCATCACCTACGCCGAGTTGCAGCGCGAGGTCGCGAAGGCCGCCAACGCCCTGACGGCACTCGGCATCGGGCAGGGCGACCGCGTCGTCATCTACCTGCCGGTCATCCCCGAGACGGTCATCGCCACCCTCGCCGTCGCGCGCATCGGCGCCATCCACTCCCTCGTGTTCGGTGGGTTCTCCGCCGAGGCGCTGCGCTTCCGGGTGGAGGACACCGAGGCGAAGCTGCTCATCACCACCGACGGCCAGTACCGCCGGGGTACCGCTGTGCCCGTCAAGCAGAACGCCGACGCCGCCGTCGACGGTGTGCCGTCCATCGAGCACGTGCTCGTCGTCGCACGCACGGGCGACGAGACGCCGAACGTGCCTTGGACCCCCGGTCGCGACGTCTGGTGGCACGACACCGTGGGTGTCGCCGCCGACACCCACGAGGCGGAGGCGTTCGATGCGGAGAACCCGCTCTTCATCATCTACACGAGCGGCACCACCGGGAAGCCCAAGGGACTCGTCCACACCTCTGGCGGCTATCTCACGCAGGCGTCCTGGACCCACTGGGCGATCTTCGACGCCAAGGACGATGACGTCCACTGGTGCACCGCCGATCTCGCCTGGGTCACCGCACACACCTATGAGATCTACGGTCCGCTCTCGAACGGGCTCACCCAGGTGATCTACGAGGGCACGCCGAACACTCCGCACCAGGCACGGCACTTCGAGATCATCGAGCGCTACGGCGTGACGACGTACTACACGGCACCCACGCTCATCCGGACCCTCATGACGTGGTTCCCCGAGGGGCCGCCCGCCGAGTACGACCTCTCGACCCTCCGGCTCCTCGGCACCGTCGGTGAGGCGATCAACCCCGAGGCCTGGATGTGGTTCCGCGAGCGCATCGGGCGCGGCGAGACCCCGGTCGTCGACACCTGGTGGCAGTCGGAGACGGGGTCGGCCGTCATCGCACCGCTCCCCGGCGCGACCACGATCAAGCCGGGTTCCGGCAGTCGCGCACTCCCCGGCCTGGAGGCGTTGGTCGTCGACGAGGACGGCGAGACGGTGCCGTACGGATCCGGCGGGTACCTGGTCGTCAGCCGCTTCGGGCCCTCGCTCGCACGCACGGTCTGGGGCAACCCGGAGCGCTACCGCGACTCGTACTGGGCGAAGTACTGGAGGCAGGGCTACTTCTTCTCCGGCGACGGCGCGAAGTGGGACGAGGACGGCGACATCTGGGTCCTCGGGCGCGTCGACGACGTCATCAACGTCTCGGGCCACCGCCTGTCGACCATCGAGATCGAATCGGCCCTCGTGTCGCATCCCCACGTGGGCGAGGCCGGCGTCGTCGGCGTGCACGACCCGATCACAGGGAGCGCGATCGCCGCGTTCGTCATCCCGTCCTCGCGGTCCCACGGGCCCGAGGCCGACGGCGAGGCGTACTGGTTGGATCGCTCTGCGGCACTCCGCGAGGCACTGCGCTCCCACGTGGCGAACGAGATCGGCCCGATCGCGAAGCCGCGCGACGTCTTTGTGGTCCCAGACCTGCCGAAGACCCGCTCGGGGAAGATCATGCGGCGTCTGCTCGGCGACATCGTCGACCAGCGGCCCCTCGGCGACACGACGTCGCTGCAGGACGAAGCGGCCCCGCACCGGATCGCCGAGATCGTCACTGCTGCACGGACCCCTCGAACCCGGGAATAGCGCCTCGATCGATGCAGTTGCATCCATCGTCAATGGCGACGCAGCCTCTGTCCACTTCCCTTGTTCCGCTTGGAGACCGCATGTCCATCGTCACCCGTACCGCCCAGACCGACGCCCCCATCCTCGACGTCCTCGCCGACCGGTGGAGCCCCCGCTCTTTCGTGAGCGAACCCGTCGCCGCAGCGAAGATGGCCTCGGCCCTGGAAGCCGCGCGTTGGTCGCCGAGCGCCAACAACGTGCAGCCCTGGCGGTTCATCGTCGGCACCAAGGGGACCGCCACGTTCGACGCGATCGCTGAGCAGCTGGTGGCGTTCAACCGAGGGTGGGCCGCTCAAGCGGGCGCGCTCATCGTCGCCGTCGCCGAGACGGTCGACGACGAGGGGAACGAGCGTCCCTGGGCCATCTACGACCTCGGCCAGGCGATGGCGCACTTGAGCGTCCAGGCCCACAGCGACGGCCTGTTCGCACACCAGATGGCCGGCTTCTCCGCCGACGGCATCCGCGAGGCGTTCTCGCTGCCGGACGGCCTCCTGCCGTTCACCGTCACCGCGCTCGGCGAGCTCGGCGACCCGGAACTCCTGCCCGAGGGCATGCTCCGCGACCGCGAGACCGCTCCGCGCGAGCGTCGTCCGCTCGCCGACCTCGTGATCGTCCAGGAGTAGTCCGCTCGGTTCCTGCACCACCACGCTGCGCAGGCCGGTCCGCCGGACTGCGCAGTCGTGGTTCGTGGGGCTCATCCGTCATCGCTCGAGGTAGGCCGGTGACGACGCAGTCCAACAGCCGACACGATGAACAACGCAGTCAAGGCTGCTCCCACGCATGATCGCAAGATGAGTTCTCCAGTCGCGCCCCAGTGGGCCCCGTAGACGATCATGCTGACCGTCGCGAGACCGGCGAGCAGGGCAGCGAGAGCGCTCATCGAAGGTCGTTCCGTCAGACGCCACCAATCGCGCGACGTATCCGGCTCCGTTGCACCGCGTGACTGGCGTGCTATCGCCCATACGCCGACCCCTTGAAACACCGCGACCACGGAGCCGCCGTCCGCCGTTCCAAACTGAACTGGCGCAGCCAGGAGACCAACGACGAGGCACACTCGTATCAACCGCGAGCGTATCCTCACATGCTCAATCCTCTTGCACATATGAAATATTTAAGTATATCTCGATCAGGCGGTCGACCAACCGGCTCGCGTATCGAGAGGATTTCCTATGACACGACGCATATTGACCACGGTGACGGCCACCGCCGTTCTCGTCATCCCGTTTCTGATGGGTAGCCCCGCCTCAGCTGAATCCTCAACCGTCGAGACTGTCGAGGTGACATCCGAGCACTGCGTAGACCAGATCGATGAGATTCGCCCGACCGGTGGCTCTCGATCCGCGGCCGACTACTCGATTTGTCAAGGACAAGTGACGGTCGAGGAGTCCGCCCCCGTCCGCGCAACGCAGGCGGACATCCAAGAAGCACGAGCGGCGGGGATCATGGCTGGACCCGAGGCCTGGTACCGAAACTGGACACACACCTATCTCGGAGGAGGACTTGCGGAGATCCACCGCGGCCGTACGTTCTGGGATGGCGATGTCGCATGGATCAGGCCCTATGGGGGTATCGGTGGTAGCCACGAGTGTCACACCGAAGGATCGTGGGCGGTCGGATGGGCGGTGAAGAGGGTCTTGTGCGATCAGCCCGCGGCCGACCCATCCGCGGATGCGTTCTACCGGTTCGATGCCAGCATCCTCTTCCAGGGTTCCCCTGTCACACTCGGCATCGGCCTGCACTACTCGACGAATGCTTCCGGGGGAACGACGGCCTGGCAGGTCGGTGGTTGATCATCCCGTTCCACCACGCTGCGCAGTCCGGTCCGCCGGGCTGCGCAGTCCGGTCCGCCGGGCTGCGCAGTCGTCGTTCGCTGGGTCACACGTCATCGTGACCGGTCCCTGAGCACCTCAACTGGTCGCTGCCCTTCGACAGGCTCAGGAACCGCGGGTCGAAGGGTGTATCCGTCGAGCCGCTACAGCCCCGCGACGAGGTTGATGACGGTCGCGAGGATCACGGAGCCGAAGAGGTACGACAGCAGGGTGTGCTTGAGCACCGTGCGGCGCAGCTCACTGGACCGCAGCGTCGTATCGGAGACCTGGTAGGTCATGCCGAGGTCGAACGAGAGGTAGGCGAAGTCGCTGTACTGGGGCGCCTCCTCCTGGTTGAAGTCGATGCCGCCCTCCGGAGCAGCGAAGTACATGCGTGCGTACCGGAGGGTGTAGATCGTGTGGATGAGCGCCCACGACATGGCGACACTCAGCACCGAGAACCCCGCCAGCAGGCCCTGTTCGACGCCGGTCGACGCCCGCGCCTGCAGGATCACGACGCTGAGGGCGACGAGGCTCCCGACGCTCGCCAGCACGATGAGGACCTCGCTCGTCGTCCGTCCGGGTTCCTCCGAGGTCGCATGCTCGCGCGTGCGTGCCGGGTCCATCCGCCAGATACGCGCCCAGAGCGAGACGATGAAGACGACGCACGTGGCTCCCCAGCCGGCCAGGATCGCCCCCGCCCAGAACCAGGTCAGGCCAGTGGCCACCCCGACGCCCAAGCCGATGACGGCGGACAGGATCAGGCGGAGTTTCGCGCCGTGCCGCAGGGCGATCGGTCCGGACGTCGATGAGCTCACGAGCTGATCGTGGCACCGTCCGCGGAGTGCGTGACGCAGACTCGCGGCCGACGCCGCACCTCACACCGCTTCGACGAACAACTCCTCCAACTCGGCGAAGACGCCGACGGCGAGGCGCTCGAACTGCTCGGCGCTCAGCCGGATCGTCTCGCCCGGGACGAGGCCGGTGAACGACGCCCCATCGGCGTACTGCAACACGGTCCCCACCGTGAACACCCGGTCGTGGTCGAGGATCGACGCGACGATGAGTTCGAGCTCGTTGAGGGCCCCGGGACCTTTCCCGAGCACCGAGCGCACCCGGTGGACGAACGGCCGGTCGAGCACGAGGGTGAGGCCGGTGAAGAACTCGGGGTCGACCACGGCCAGCGCTGCCGGGTCCGCGCCGGCCTCGGCCAGCGTCTCGCGTCCGGCGACCAGCGCGGCGATCATCGTCTTCGCCTGGTCGACCTCTCGCTGTTCGAAGGTCTTGCGTCCCAACATGGGTGTCTCCTCGGCGTCGCGGATCAGGTGCGCTTCACGCTACTCCCCGGCATGCCCGGATCCCAGCAGGTCTCGCGCCTCCGGTGGTCAGGCCTGCTTGCGCTCGCGACGCGGAACGTGGAGCGACACGACGCCGGCGTCGCGGTTGATGCGACGGGCCTGTGCCCGCCAGATGAGCGCGAAGGCGACGACGAGCACGATCATGGCCGGGACGACGAGCACTTTGAGCACCGGCATGGCCGGGAACAGCAGCCCCCAGAGCACGGTGTTACCGTCCCACAGGCCGTGCATGACCGCGACGAGCAGGTAGGTCAGGAGCACGCCCACGGTGATCCGGAACCGTCCGTTGCGTGCAGCGGCGAACACCGCGGCGGCGAGCAGCGCCGTCCACAGTGGGTGGCCGACCGGGTCGAAGATCGTCCGGGCGAACGCGGCTCCGGCCGCCTGGAACGCCGGGTGCGTGAGGATGGTGTCGAGGGGTGGTGAGCCGGCGGCGAGCTTCTGTGATGCTTCGACGCCGGCCGCCCATCCCTGTCCGATGTACCAGAGGTTCTCGAGGACGGCGAAGCCGATGCCGACGGCACCGCCGACGAAGAGACCACCCCGGGCGGTCTTCACCGGCAACCGCCATGCCACGATCACGACGGCGATGATCTTCGCCAGTTCTTCGGCGACCCCGGCGAAGAAGAGCCCGATGTCGTGCGGGTTCTCGCCGGCATCGGTCGCGGCGACGCCGATGAGGGAGTCGAAGGTGCTGCCGAGCGTGATGGCGATGAAGCCTCCGACCAGCACCGCCCAGAGGAGCGTCGCCGTCGTGACGCCGTCGCCCGACTGGAGGCGTCGGGCCATGATGAGCAGCAGGGTGGACGCGGCCAGCCCTGAGCCGAGCAGGATCCACGCGGGGACCACTGCCGGGTTGCCGAGGAGCACGTGCGGCACCAACAGCAGGAACAGCCAGAGCGCGAGGCCGCCGAAGAAGAACCAGGCGGGGGCGTGTGCGTGACGCCAGAGGGGCGCGGCGGTGCCGCTGGTCTCGGGCGTCGTGATCGGGGCTGCGTGCGACATCGTGTCCTCTCAGGGCGCGCCGACCGGGCCCACCGCGAGGATCACGCTAGTGCGCGGCATCCGTCGGGCACCAGGGGTTTCCTCCCCCACTCGGGGGTCACTGCCAGCGCGGTGCTGTCGCGTGAGCGCGGGGCAGACGCGTGAGCGCACCCCTCCGGAGGGGCGCGCTCACGTCGATAGGCTGCGCTGGGGTCAGCGCACCGCGCTGGCCGCAAGCAGCCGGGCTAGGCCGGAACCACCGCGCGCTCGACCGTGAGGCCGTCGCCGTCGCTCGCGAGCCCGACGTGGACGGTGTCGCCGTCGCGGATCGAGCCGTCGAGGATCGCCCGCGCGAGGCGGTCGTCGATCTCCCGCTGCATGAGTCGACGCAGCGGACGCGCGCCGTACATGGGGTCGTATCCGCGCTCCGCGAGCCACGCACGCGCATCGGGCGTGACCGCGAGGTGCAGCCGACGCTCGCCCAGTCGACGCTGCAGGCGATCGATGTAGAGCTCGACGATCTGGCCGAGCTCCGCTTCGCTGAGCGGCTGGAACACGACGATGTCGTCGAGACGGTTGATGAACTCCGGTTTGAAGGCCTGGCGCACGAGCTGCTGGACCGCCTCCTCCTTCTGCTCGAGGGAGAGCGAGGCGTCCATCAGGTACTGCGAGCCGAGGTTGGACGTCAGCACGAGGATGACGTTCCGGAAGTCGACGGTGCGCCCCTGGCCGTCGGTCAGCCGGCCGTCGTCGAGCACCTGCAGGAGGATGTCGAACACCTCGGGGTGCGCCTTCTCGACCTCGTCGAGCAGCACGACGGAGTACGGGCGTCGACGGACGGCCTCGGTGAGCTGCCCGCCCTGCTCGTAGCCGACGTACCCCGGAGGTGCACCGACGAGCCGGGAGACCGAGTGCTTCTCGCCGTATTCGGACATGTCGATGCGGACCATGGCCTTCTCGTCGTCGAAGAGGAACTCGGCGAGCGCCTTCGCCAGCTCGGTCTTACCGACGCCGGTGGGGCCGAGGAACATGAAGGAGCCGGTCGGACGGTCGGGATCGGAGATGCCGGCCCGGGTGCGCCGGACGGCGTCGGACACGGCGGCGACCGCACGGTGCTGCCCGATGAGTCGACGGGACAGTTCCTGCTCGAGGTACAGCAGTTTCTCCGTCTCGCCCTGCAACAGGCGACCGACGGGGATGCCGGTCCACGCGGCGATGACGGCGGCGATGTCCTCGGCGGTCACCTGGTCGTTGACCATCCGGGGTTCGCCGTCGGTGTCCTGCTCGGCCGACTCCGCGAGCGCGAGTTCGCGTTCGAGCTGCGGGATGTCGGCGTAGAGCAGCTTGGACGCCTGTTCGAGCTTGCCTTCGCGCTGGGCGCGTTCGGCCTTGCTCCGGGCGGCGTCGAGCTGCTTCTTGAGGTCGCCGACCCGGTTGAGGCTCGCACGCTCGCGCTCCCAGCGCGCCTGCAGTTCACCGAGCGCGGCCTGGCGGGTCGCGAGGTCCTCCCGGAGGCGGGCGAGGCGCTCCTTGGAGGCGTCGTCCTTCTCCTTCTTGAGGGCGAGCTCCTCGAGCTTCAAACGGTCGACGCTGCGTCGGAGCTCGTCGATCTCGACGGGGGCCGAGTCGATCTCCATGCGCAACCGGCTGGCAGCCTCGTCGATGAGGTCGATCGCCTTGTCGGGCAACTGCCGCGACGTGATGTAGCGGTCGGACAGGGCTGCCGCCGCGACGAGCGCGTTGTCGGCGATGGCCACCTTGTGGTGCGCCTCGTACCGCTCCTTGAGGCCGCGGAGGATGGCCACCGTGTCCTCGACGCTCGGCTCCCCCACGAACACCTGCTGGAAGCGACGCTCCATGGCGGCGTCCTTCTCGATGAACTCGCGGTACTCGTCGAGCGTGGTCGCGCCGATCAGCCGCAGCTCGCCGCGGGCGAGCATGGGCTTCAGCATGTTGGCCGCCGCGACGGACCCCTCGCCGCCGCCGGCACCCATGAGGACGTGGAGCTCGTCGATGAAGGTGATGATCTGTCCGTCGGACTCGTCGATCTCCTTGAGCACGGCCTTGAGGCGTTCCTCGAACTGCCCGCGGTACATGGCGCCGGCCACGAGCGCCGAAAGGTCGAGGGAGATGAGCTGCTTGCCCTTGAGGCTCTCGGCGACGTCGCCCGCGACGATGCGCTGGGCGAGGCCTTCGACGACGGCGGTCTTGCCGACGCCGGGCTCGCCGATGAGGACGGGGTTGTTCTTGGTGCGCCGCGTGAGCACCTGGCTCACGCGGCGGATCTCGGCGTCGCGGCCGATGACCGGATCGAGCTTGCCGGAGGCGGCGATCTCGGTCAGGTTGACGCCGTACTGCTCGAGCGCGCTGCGCTGGTCCTCTTGCTGAGGCGTCTGGCCTGCTGGCATGGGTACGGTCTCCTGTTCAAAACTTGAGTGAATCTGACTCAAGTTTACCACCGCCACCCCCCGCCGACAAGGTGCGATCGGCGGGTGACCTTCAGTGCATCGAAGGGTAGGCTTACCTATCGATGCCTCGCCTCAGTGAACAGACCCCCGACTCGATCTTCATCCTCCTCGCAGCCGTCGTCCGGCGCATCGAGCAGGTGAGCCCGAGCTATCGGCGCTTCACGTTCACGGGCCCCGAGGTCCAGCACATCGCGGACAACCGTCACGACCAGCGCATCAAGCTGCTCTTCCCGCTGCCCGAGACCGGTTTCGACGAGCTGCCGATGCACGACGACTGGTACCAGGCCTGGCGGCTGCTGCCCAACGACAAGCGTCACCCGATGCGCACGTACACGATCCGCGAGGTCCGGCCCGAGCTCGCCGAGTTCGACGTCGACATCGCCCTGCACGGCCGCGTCGGCCCCGCGTCCACCTGGGCGATGGACGCGAAGGTCGGCGACGAGCTCGTCGTCAACGTCCCGAACGCCCGGTCGGCCGTCCCGGCCGGCGGCATCGACTGGCATGCGCCGGCCACCGTCGACCAGGTGCTCCTCGCCGGCGATGAGACGGCCCTGCCCGGGATCGCCGGGATCCTCGAGCGCCTGCCGAGCACCGCGCGCGGGATCGCCGTCGTCGAGCTGCCGCACGAGGACGACATCGCCGCCCTGTCCACGAAGCCCGACGGGATCGAGGTCGTCGTCCTCCCCCGCGGCGACCAGCCCGTGGGCACCCTGCTCATCCCCGAGGTCGAGCGCATCGCGAGCCGCCTCGCGCCGAGCGTCGACACCGCCACGATCGCCACGCAGCCGGCACTCGAGGACGTCGACGTCGACACCGAGCTGCTCTGGGAAGCGCCGGTCAACGCGACCGGAGGCCCCGTCCTCGAGAGCGCACCGCTCTACGCGTGGCTCGCCGGAGAGGCGTCGGCCATCAAGACGCTCCGCCGACACCTCGTCTCCGGGTGCGGCGTCGACCGCAAGTCGGTCGCGTTCATGGGCTACTGGCGACACGGCAAGGCCGAAGACAACCGATGAGCCGGTGAGCGCCGACCTCGACAGCCTGCGGCTCCCGACCGCGGCCGCCCGCGCACGAGAGGCGTCGACCGGCATCGCCCGATCGACCGCCTCGCGCTGGCTCCTCCTCGTCGCAGCGCTCGTCGTGCTCGCCACAATCGCCGTCGGCAGCCTCTTCATCGGCTCGGGGACCATCAGTGCCGCCGAGGTGTGGCGGGCACTCTCGCTGGGCGGCGACGACACCAATGCGATCCTCGTCACCGGGTTCCGGGTGCCGCGCATGCTCCTGGCCATCGGCGTCGGAGCGGCGCTCGGCCTCGCCGGAGCGATGATGCAGGCCGTCACGCGGAACCCGCTCGCCGACCCCGGCATCCTCGGCGTCAACGCCGGGGCGTACTTCGCGGTCGTGCTCGCCGTCGCCATCGCCGGCACCGCCGACCTGAGCTCGTACGTGTGGTGGTCCTTCGCCGGCGCCGGCCTCGCCTCCGTCATCGTGTACGTGATCGGCTCCCGGGGCCGCGCCGGGGCGACCCCGGTCCGCCTCGTGCTCGCCGGCGTCGCGCTCTCCGCAGCGCTGCAGGGGGTGACCTTCGCCATCACGATCCGCAACCCCGACATCTTCGACAAGATCCGCTTCTGGCAGGCTGGATCACTGCAGAACCGCCAGATGGACGTGTTCCTCGGGGTGTCGCCGTTCCTCATCGTCGGAGTCGTCCTCGCGCTCGTCGTCTCGCGGTCACTCAACGCCGTCGCCCTCGGAGACGACCTCGCGACCTCCCTCGGCACGAAGGTGCTCCGGACGCGGGTGCTCTCGGTGGTCGCGATCACCCTGTTGTGCGGTTCGGCCACCGCGGCGGCCGGGCCGATCGCCTTCCTCGGACTCATGTCGCCCTACCTCGCCCGCGCCATCGTCGGACCGGACCAGCGCTGGGTGCTCCCGTTCACGATGGTGTTCGCGCCGATCATCTTCCTGCTGTCCGACCTCGTCGGGCGGGTCGCCGTCCCCGGCGAGATGCCGGTGGGGATCGTCACGGCGTTCGTGGGTGCCCCGCTCCTCATCGTGCTCATCCGCCGTTCGAAGGCGCAGGGGCTGTGACCGCGGTCGCCGAACCGGGCCGGCGCACCGTGCGGGTCGGTCGGGTCAGCTGGGTGGTCCACCGGCGCGAGCTGGTCGTCGTCGGCGCCCTGGTCGCCGTCGTCGTCGAGGTCGGCGCCTTCGCGCTCACCCAGGGCGAGTACCGCATCCCGCTCGACAAGCTGCTCGCCGCGTTCACCGGCACGGGCTCGGAGAGCGTTCTCCGCATCGTCTTGGAGTGGCGCCTGCCGCGGGTCGTGATCGCCGTCGTCGGCGGGATCGCGCTCGGGCTCTCCGGCGCGATCTTCCAGTCGATCACCCGGAACCCGCTCGGCAGTCCCGACATCATCGGCTTCAACTCCGGCGCGTTCACCGGCGCGCTCATCGTCACGCTCGTCGTCGGCGGGAACTATGCGGCGACGGTGTCCGGTGCGTTGATCGGCGGGCTCGCGACGGCCCTCGTCGTCTATCTCCTCGCGTGGTCTCGGGGCGTCCAGGGCTTCCGGCTCATCGTGATCGGCATCGCGATCAGTGCCGTCCTCAACGCGTTCAACGACTACCTGCAGCTGCGGGCGGACCTCAACGCCGCCATCGCGGCCGCGAGCTGGAGCATGGGTTCGCTCGCCGACCTCGGGTGGCAGGACGTCGTGCCCATGACGATCGCGGTCGCGGTCCTCGTCCCCCTCCTCGCGCTCATGTCCCGCCGACTCGGCATGCTGGAGTTCGGCGACGACATCGCGAGCGCCCTGGGCATCCCGGTCGAGCGCACGCGGCTGCTGCTGCTCGTGATCGGCGTCGCGCTCACCGCGACCGTCACCGCGGTCGCCGGCCCGATCATCTTCGTCGCCCTCGCCGCACCCCAACTCGCCCGGCGACTGACGAAGTCCGCCGGCATCACCCTCGTCCCCTCGGCCGCCATGGGCGCGGCGTTGCTCCTCGTGAGTGACGTCGTGGCTCAGCGGATCATCGCCCCGGCCGCCCTGCCGGTCGGTGCGGTGACCGTGACCCTCGGTGGCATCTACCTCATCGCCCTGCTCATCACGCAGGCGGGAAAGCGCTGACATGAAGACCGACAGCCCCACCACCAGACTCGCCGGGACAGGCCTCCGCGTCGGCTACGACCAGCGGACCATCATCCACGAGCTGGACATCGCGATCCCCGACGACTCGTTCACGGTCATCGTCGGGCCGAACGCCTGTGGCAAATCGACGCTCCTGCGTGCCCTCGCCCGGCTGCTGAAGCCGACCCAGGGGCACGTCGTGCTCGACGGTCAGGAGATCACGCGCTACCCGTCGAAGGAGGTCGCGAAACGCATCGGGCTGCTGCCGCAGACGTCGATCGCGCCCGACGGCATCTCGGTGATCGATCTCGTGTCGCGCGGCAGGTACCCTCACCAGTCGATCCTCCGACGCTGGTCGGCGGCCGATGAAGCGGCGGTGCTCGCGGCGATGGAGGCGACGAACGTCACCGAGCTGTCCGGTCGCCTCGTCGACGAACTGTCCGGCGGCCAGCGCCAGCGGGTGTGGGTGGCGATGGCCCTTGCTCAGGAGACGCCGTTGCTGCTGCTCGACGAGCCGACGACCTTCCTCGACATCACGCATCAGGTGGAGCTGCTCGACCTCTTCACGCGGCTCAACCAGGAGGGTGGTCGCACCCTCGTCGCGGTCCTGCACGACCTCAACCAGGCGGCGCGGTACGCGACGCACCTGATCGCGATGCGGGACGGACACGTGGTCGCGCAGGGTGCGCCGGCGGACATCGTGACGGCCGAGCTCGTCGAGGAGGTCTTCGGGCTCCGCTGCCGGATTATCAACGACCCCGAGTCGCACACGCCGCTCGTCATCCCGTTGATGGGCGCGCACTGACCCGTGGTGCTGGGAGGCGTCAGCGCGGTGCGCTGGCGTGAGCGCGGGTTTGTTGGCGTGGGCGCGGGTTTGCCGGGCCCGTCAGCGCGGTGCGCTGGCGCGAGCGCGGGTTTGTTGGCGTGGGCGCGCCCCGGTGTCGTGAGCGCGGGCCTCCGGAGGGGTGCACTCACGCCGGTGGGGCGCGCTCACCGTGGTGGGCGCGTGCCGGTGTCAGCAGCCGATGGCGGGTTTGCCGGGTCGGCACGGCTTGTCGACGCCGACGGTCGAGTTGCGGACGATCTGGACCGTGTGGGGTTCTTCGGTCGGGATCGGCAGGGTTCCGATGACGGGGAGCCAGCCACTCTCACCGATGCGGTACTCGGCGGCGTACTCGACCTCGACGGTAATGGTCTTGGTCCCGACCGTCGTGTAGCGGTGACTGGTCGGGGTCTTGGAGAACTCGGCCAGTCCGAGGGCGGCCCAGCTGGATCCACCGGTCCGGACGGTCGCATGCTCGCCGTCGCCGTAGTCGAAGGTGAATCCGACGGGGATGAAGTGCACCTCCGCGACCTGACCGAGGAGGGTGCCGGTTCGGGTGTGTCCGGAGGCACCTGCGATGACGTTGGCGTGGAGCCCGCGGACACCCCAGGCGGCGGGTTCGGTGGTGACGGTCGGTGCGGCGGGGGCGAAGCTGGCGACGTCGCGGATTGTCACGGGGTGCGCGGCGGGTGCTGCCCCGAGGTCGGTGCCGAGGTCGCCGGGCGTGAAGGTGTAACACTCGTCGGGGCGCATGAGGCTGCAGACCGTCCGCTCACCGTTGGGCCCGTCGGTCACGCCGGGCGGCAGCTCGGCCGACCCGCCACCGCC